>QZKI01000013.1 GCA_003598055.1 Candidatus Abyssobacteria bacterium SURF_17
TTAATACAGTACGAGAGCACTCCCTTCCAGCGGTGGCACCGAAAAGAGCAGCCAGAAGACCACGCCAAACGGCACTGCGACCCCGAGCAGGTACGGCCTGCGCCTGCCGTATCGAGAGCGGGTCCGGTCGGAGATGATTCCCATGGCGGGGTCCGTAATGGCATCCCAAATGTTTGCGGCAAAGAGTATGCCGCCGGCGATTGAAGGTGCGATGCCCGCAACATCCGTCAGAAAAATCAGAAAGAAAATCGCGATGACGGTGAACGCGAGTGACGATGCCCCTTCCGCGCCGCCATACGCAATCTTGACTGCGAGCGGAATACGTTCACGCTCTGTGAGCGAGTGAGATTCCATCATCCGGCCTCGGAAGGCTTTGAGGTTCGCCTGAGTCGAGCCGCTTTTTCATGAGCCTTGCCGCACTGTCTATCTTCGATGTAGAGTTCTATGAGCTGTTTCGTCATGCGAGACATCTTCTTCAGTGAGACGTTGTCAGGGTCCATGTCCCACTGAAGCGACACGCCATCCTGAATCGCCATAATCATGCTGGCAAGATCTTCCATGTCTTCAGGGGAGAGACCTGAGTCCTTCCACGTTTCCATGAGCAGATCCATGATGGCTTTGCGAAACCGGTTGTACAACATCTTGAAGCTGCCACGCACGCGCTCATTTCGTTTTGCCTCGGCCCAGGAATCATAGAAGAAAATCGCATGCGCATCATTGACCATGTGAGGGCCGAATAAGAACTCGATTGCCTTGTTGAAACGGGTTTCAGGTTTCTTGCGGCGGCTGATCTCGGCAACACTCCGGGTGGTGAGCTCGTCTACGATGCTCTTGACCAACTCCTCGATCATCTCGTCCCGGTTCTTGAAGTAATGATGCAGGATACTCGGCTGGACTCCCGCCTCCTTTGCCACTTGCCGGATCGAGGCATTATCCAGCCCATCCCTCGTGACGCACCTGAAGAAGGCATCGAGGATCTGAGCGCGCCGCTCGCGCGCGAGGCTCTTTCGTCCCATGGTCTCCCCCCACGAGTATTTTGTTTGGACGACCGTACAATATATATCACATGGAAACTGGCTTGTCAAGCAAAAAAAGGCATGTCATATGCTTGTTTCTACAGCGAAAGGCCTGCCTCTTCCTTGTGTGATTCCCCACCGCTCTGGTACAATGCATACCACAGATGGAGATATCTTAGGGGCAAATCGAGACGGAAGCGCCGGCTATGAGCAGGTCAAGGTTCGGATACGAGCTCATCCTGAAGTTCTGGAAGTATGGCCATGTGACGGACGGCTGGCCGCTACTGGGCTATAAGGCCTCGGAGAAAACTACGTCCGGCCACATCATCCCGGTTAATCAAGTGGTCCGTTCCGGCGAGAACATTGTGCTGCCGATGCTCGTGCTGCAGCCGCTCATCGAGCGGGCAAGCGCCGTGGCCGTTATGAACGAGTGCATGTGTCGCAGGGGCCAAAAATGCCGCGCCTTTCCGCACGATCTCGGCTGTCTGCTTCTGGGTGACGCGGTCGGTGAGCTTAATCCCTCATTCGGACGAACCGTCACTCCCGCCGAGGCGATCGCCCACTCGGAGCGCGCCATTCGGATGGGGCTTGTGCCGCTCGTCATTCACGACGCCATTGACGCATGGATTTGGGGGCTCGATTTTCGGCGGATGATGAATGTGTGCTTCTGTTGCGATTGCTGCTGCGACGTGCGAATCGGTATTCGGAGCCGGCGTACCAGTGGGTTTTATGAGAACATTCACCGGCTGCCGGGCCTGACCCTCTCGGTCGGCGAAGGGTGCATACGTTGCGGCACCTGCAAAGAGTTATGTGTTGCCGGAGCTGTCGAAATACGAGAGGACGGCGCCCATATCGGCGAGAACTGCAAGGGATGCGGGAGGTGTGTTCCGGCATGTCCTCAAGGCGCAATCACGATGGCGCTCGACCCGCGCGTCGACACGATCCGACTTACGCTCGAGCGATACGAGCGCCGCGCGAACATCGGGCCGTTGAGCACAAAACAGGATTCCAAACCATCCCACACGTAAGTGCCGGCTTCAGCTTTCCTGAATCCTCTCGCAAAAATAATCCACGATCAAGTCCGTCGCACGCCGCCCCAGTTCCGCGTCTACGATGATCTTGCGTCGCTTCTTGAAATCCTCCAGCGCGATCCAGAGACCTTCGATCTGTCTCAACGGGTCGTATTCGGGCCCGCCGAACTCGATGAATCCGCCGAGCCCGGCGATTGCCGGCCAGCGGCGCAGTGCTTCGAGCGGGTCTCGCGCAGCGACATCATTCAAGGTTTCCAATTTCGAGAAGTCGAGATGGCCGAAGTCCGCAATGAGGGAGTATTCCAGAATGTACGCATGCTCGCCGCCTGCCGCAACAATCTCATACACGGTCTCAAGCGCCTCGAACTCGGGATAGATGAGCGCCTCCGACGCGCCTGCCTGGAGACACTGCACGGGCACGCCCAGGAATGCGCTCAAACCTTTCTCATGCTCCGGAAGCTCGCGATTGCCGCCGTGGCCGATGATGATTGCGACCTTGGAAGGCTTGAAGCTCATGCGCTCAAGGTGCCATTTCACGAATTCTTTCAGTTTCGCATAGAATGCGTCAAAGGGGATATAGTTGGGGGACCAGTTGAGCGCTATCGCTCCCACCGAATCAGTGCAGTACGGGATATGGCCGATGTATGACGCTCCTATCTTCCGCGTGATGAGGTGGCACCAATTCTGCGCGAGCAGGGTGTCGGTCTGCGGCGGCATCGGATAGCCGTGCGCCTCGAAATCGTTCGCCACGCTGAACATCGCCACCCGTCGCATCTCCGGCACATACGGCCCGTACCCTTCCAGTTGTTGTGCAGTCACTTGCAAGTCATTCATGGCTTCCTTTGCCTTTCTGTCCCCCTGAACGTCGGCAACAACTCTGCGTCCATTCTATTCGCCTGTGTCGAGCACCGTCAATCCGTCCAACAAGCAACCCTTGATTTCAGCACCCAATCTGGTATCATAGTATCAGAAATCTTCAAGATGGCCTTCTGCTTTTCGGTTTGCACCAAGCGCGAGAGAAAGTTATGTTGAAGAAATTGAGTAAACTATTTTTCGACGTGAAACCAAATGTGGCGGCTGAAGACAAGGAAGAGGCAACCGTCCGCCCTCAGATTGCCACGTGCGTGCTGCTTCTGGAAATCGCGCATTCGGATGATCATTTCAGTGATGAGGAACAGTCGCGCATTGTCGAACTATTGAAGGAAGACTTCCAGCTTTCCGACGAGTACGCGGCCGAGCTTCTGGAGCTTGCGCATCAGGAGCGCAAGGAAAGCTCGGACCTGTGGCGGTTCACGAGCGTGATTGATAAGAACTATTCCATCGAAGAGAAGGAGCGCGTTGTCGAGACGCTGTGGAAGCTCGTGTATGCCGATGACCGGCTCCACTTCCGCGAAGACCATTTGATTCATCGGCTCTCAAGACTGCTGAACCTTTCCCACAAACAGCTTATCGAAGCGAAGAAAAAGGTAATGGGGTGGACGTAATCATCCCGAATGCCACGGATTGCACCGAACCGCGCATCCGCCCTCCACGGTAGAGTTTTCCGGCAATTCGTGACAAAATTGTTTAAGCGCAAACTGGCAAGAGATGTGAATGGCTGGCGCGGGCTCCTTGGGCTACCCAACGAGAGAGGAGGAGTCAACCATGAGAGTTCTCGGATCGCTCGCAGCGCTGCTATTCATCCCCAGTTTGGTGTTCGCCGCTACAGAAAGACCTCCCTGCAGCGGGAATCTGGACGTCATCAAATTCAAGGATAGCAGCTACGAGATGGTCGGCGACGTCATCGCAGAAGAAGACGACTGGGTCACGATTGTGCCCGCGAACGGTGGGCGGGTGAAGCTTAAGCGCGATGTCATCAGCCAAATCTCGTACGACGCGCGTGAAACCAAGCAAGTTACAACGACGCAGTTGGTTGACGAATTCAGTCACTGTGTGTCGCGCATGGCGGGAGGCGCAGGCACGTTTCGGGTTGCCAAGGTAACGCCCGAGGCCGTGTATCTGAACATCGGGGCGCTGGACCGCGCACGGCCCGGCATGGAACTGAACGTTTATCGGGAAGGCGAGGAGATCACTGACCCCGAGACCGGCCGGTTACTAGGGCGCGAGAAGGATTTTGTGGGTATTGTTCAAATAATAGGTGTGGAGAAGGAATACTCACAGGTGGTGCCAATCGAGGCCAACACAGGAGACTTCCGAGAGAGTGACACGGGGGAATTCCTCCGAGGTTCGCCGACCCTGGCGGTTGCCGGAATCACTAACCTGAACGGTGATGAAAGCCCCTACGGGATGCTGCTGTCGGAACAGATCATCGGCACACTGAAGCAGAATCCGGAAGTTAAAGTAGTGGAACGCAAGCATCTTGGGCAGATATTGCGAGAACTCGCCATAGAGAAATTCTTATTGCCTCGCACACCCGCTGACGCCACCCGAGGCAATGAGAAGCCAATTGCACTGAAAACGCTCGATTTAAAGGAAGCCGAACCTCCCGAGGTCCCCGACAACAGCCTCGCAGAGAAACTGCGTATGATCAAGGGAGCGGATGCAGTTATCGTTGGGACAGTGGCCGATGTGAACGGGGCTGCCGCCGTGAATCTGCGCGTGGTAGATACTTCCACCGCGGCTGTCCTTTACAGCACCCATAAGGTGGTCGGGAATCCGGAGAAATCCATTCAGGCACGCGGCCTTTTCGGGGGAATTGCCGAGTCGGATGAAGCCGCTCCGGAAGAGACAAGCATCGAGACGGTCAAGAGTAAGAGTCGGTCCGAAACGGACAAAGGTGACCTGTTAGACCGCATCCTGCGTGCAATCTATTCGAGATGAATCCATGTTCCGGACAAATGCGCAAGAGGGAGGAACAACTAGAGACGGCAGTAAACATGGAGTAGAAACAAGAGAATATATTCATCTGCCTTCGAATCTGCCCATGGAAATGGGCGCAGCCTCTTATTGGATCGCAGCCGAAGGGAAGGCCCCGTTCGGCGGTCGAGAAGTTTTCTGCATCGTTCGTGATACGGACTGCATCACAAGCTGCTGTGGGATGAGTCAGGGATTTCGCTCGGTCGGCGTGCCCGGATACGTTGTCGAATGGCGCACGAGAATGGAGGAAGGCCTGCCGGTATCCGTTGTCGAACCCATCATCGACGGAACCGAGCGTGCGGAGATTGCTCGGTTGTTGCAGGAGAGATACCGCGTCTCACAAGTGGAATTCTTATGAGCCCGCAATAGACCGCATCTTCCACGTCAATCACCCGTCAATTCGTCAATGGAAAAACGGGGCAAAGCCTCGTGCTCTGCCCCGTTGTGGTGTGCAGGATTCGACAATCCCTTTCTATCAGAATTCTATGAAGCTGCCGGGCCTCCCTCGGCCTCTTCCGGTTTCTTCTCCTTCTCTTCCTTTCCAGCTTCCTTCTCCTCTTCCGCAGGAGAAGGAGGCGCGTAGACCGCCTGCTGACGCCGTATTGCTGCGAGGCGCTCTTCTTCTTCGCGCTCGAGGCGTCGCCGCCTGATGGCAATGTAGAGAAGCAACGCTACGATGATGAGAATGACGATGATGAGGACGACCGTCGTGTTTCCGACGTCCGATACTTCGATGGGAGCCGAGTCCTTCGGCAGATATATTTCACCGAGCGTGGCCGCAGACCCTTCAACCGCCGAAAGTTTCTGGCTCAGCAGCTCAGACTTCTGTCGCAACGCATTCGCCTGCTCCTCGAGCAGGTCGGCTTTCATCATGAGAGCATCGGCCTTTCCGAGCATCTCCTGGCCGGACTTGCGTAAAGACTGAGCCTCACGCAAGAGCGTATCCGCAGATGCGGCCAACGCGGCCGGTTCATCCTTCAACTCGCTTGTCTCTTTCAGGATGCGGTTTACGGCAACCTGCGTGTTGACTGCCTTTTGGCTCGTCTCCGGTTCTTCACTTCCGCATGCAACGACGATAAAGAGTACTCCGAGCACGACGCTTAGTAAGAGGTACGGGATTCTTTTCGGCATTGGACTACACATCCTTTCTTTGTCTGGACCCCTGGGACGATAGCACGATACGTGGCTCCGGTGTCAACGATATTCGTGAGTACAGGCACATTACAACCGTGCTGCGGAAAACCATGTCCTCTCACGTATCAACTCGCGACAAATCATACCACGAGAATATTCGAACAAAATTTTAACAACATTCCAACCGAATTGCAAGTCGAGCGTGCAAGCCCAAAAATTTGATTCTGAGCACGAGGTTGACACCTCATTGGTTACACCACTATAATTGCCTCATGCATAGGACTCACCTGAACAGTGCGGAGGTTATAAAGCCGTGTACGAAAAGGGAACTGCGGTCAGGGTCACCGTGGACATCAGCAATACCGGCCTGACGGAGCTCCAGTTTGTGGGCAAAGTCGTCATCGACGCGAGCGATTTCATGGCAATCGAGTTCGATACGGTTATCGTTCCAAAGGTGGAAATCAAGACCGCCGAACCACTTCCCGATAAGCCCTTGGAGGAAGTGCTCGGAACAGAGATTGCCGTCTCTGACGGAGTGAACAGGCCGAAACCGCCAAAGGTGGAAAACGTCAGGTTCCTCGGCGGAGAGGACTCGGTGATCGGCTCGAGGAAGTAGCGGGTTGGCGAAGGGGAGAGACAAGGCGCTAACGTCCCCTCTCCCAATGTTTGCCTGGGGAAATGGGGATCATAAAATCCGACGTCAGCTCTTCTTTGAAGTCACTGCAAAGAAGCCGCCGATGAGTTTCTCGGTTTTTCGGCTCCCGCATTTCGGGCATTTCGGTTTACCCTTCTCCATATCACTGACAGCCATCTTCAACGAGAATTTCTTCTTGCATGCAGTGCACTTGTATTCGTAAACCGGCATGTCTTATTCCCTCCTCGAGTCCCACATCCGCTTACGGACGCTTGGCTGCACTATAACAATCTCTTGCGCAGAAAACATCGATAGAATATTATTATATTCAAACAGCCGATTTTTTCAAGGGCCTTGTCAGCAGCCGAATCGATGAAGCAATTCTCCCACGGTCGACGGGCAAGGATATCGTTTCGGGATGACGAAGAGATAGAACGAAAGCAAGAGCAAATCCGTGCACCGACTCAAATGGTTTGCCGCCTCTCTGGTCACGATGGCACTCGTCGTGACCGTCATAGGTTTGGTGATACAACCGTATTCGCGACTCGAGAGACGAGCCGCTGTCCTCATCGACCAGCTTGCCCCGCCCGGCACAACGGTTGGCGCCATCGACATCGGCTTTCCACTCACCGTGGAGATGACCAGCCTCGTCGTCCCCTTCGAAATCGACGGAGAGCAACGGGAGATTTCAGTCGAGAAGCTCACCGGCAACCTCTCACTCACACAACTTGTACGCGGGAAGTTCGGGGCCTCAATGACGAGTGACCTCTTCGGCGGGTCTGTGTGGCTTCATATCCAAACGAACAGCCTGCGGCGGGGGAAAACGCTTGACAACCCAAGGCTCACTATTGAGACAAGGGCCAGAGACCTCGATGTGGCTGCACTCTGTGATTTCTTCGAAGCGCCCACGATGGCGTCGGGCCGCTGCGATGCCGACGTGGAGGCACAACTCAACGGGACAACTCTCATGAGTCTGCAAGGAAAAGCGCTCGTCATTGGAAAAAACATCGAAGTGCCTCCGATAAAGGTCGAAGGATTGATGCTTCCGGAAAATCACGACGGAAGGCTGACCGCCACCCTCGTTGCCAAGGACGAGAGCGTCCTGATTAAAGACCTCCGATTCGCTGGGACCGCATATGATTTCTCGGGCAACGGAGCGATCCGGCTCCTCAAACCGTTAGAGGAGAGCGCACTCGATTGTTTGGTCTCGGCGATTTTCAAAGAACCCTTCTTCATTGCTGATGAGAGATTTTCTGGCCGAGCGGCGGAAGACATTGTCGACACCCTGGTTGCAAGTCAGAGTACGGTGTTCTTCAAGCTTCGAGGAACCCTCGGCAAGCCAAAGATGCGGCTCGACCCCGCTGCATCGCTCCAGTCATTGACGCAACATCGCAACCGCTGACCCCGCCGAATTGCTGTTTCCCACATTCCCACGGAGTGCGTACAGGTGAGACACGCTTCGTCAAATTGAAGCACGAACATGAACCATTTGCAGAACTTGCCTCTCCGCCGCATCTTATAAGCCACTGTTAATAAAGCACTTACACAATACCGTCCGGTTTGGCACACGAGTTGCTTTTCTAAAAAAGTGCAAGGACTTTTGGGAGGTTCAGAAATTCGTATGAAGAAGTTCTACTACATTGCTCTTAAAGAAGGCAGAACATGCGAGGGAATCGTGCGGTGCGACTCCATAGATTCCGCCCGAGAGGAACTGATGCGGGAAGGCTTAAGGGAGATTAATCTCGCGATACTCCGCTCCGATGCAGTTGATTTCCTCGACATGACCGAACAAACAGAGGGTAGCGCGGGCTAATCGAAAGCTTGAGGCAGCACGCGGGACGAACGCTGCGGCACTAGGTCGCGTACCCATTTGTACGAACGATGGGCCGAAGCTGGCATGGTTTGGCCCATCGTTCTTTTTGTTTCTTTTGGAAAGCGCTTGAACCGGCCGACGTCTTGCGGTTAAGAGAGCAAGGGGAAAAGGGAATAGACGAAACGGGCAGAATACATGCAGTGACTCTCGACTGCTTGTCTACTTCAAGTATTCGTATACGCCGCCCGATGTGCTCATGATAAGCTGGTCTTTCTCGCTGCTCGATTTTTCGATCACTTCGAGCGATTGGAGGAACTTATAGAACTCTTCGTGAGCGGCGTAGGCCTGCGCATAGATGGCGGCCGCCTGGGCATCACCCCTGCCCTTGGTTGTCTCCGCCTCTTTATACGCATCGGCAAGCATTATCTTGACGGTTTTGTCGGTTTCGGCGCGTATCTTGGCCGCTTCCTCTTCACCTTCGGAACGATACTGCTTTGAGATACGCGCACGCTCGGCGATCATCCGGTCAAAGATCGCATTCAAGTTTTCTTGTGGGAGGTCTGCCCGCTTGATTCGGACGTCGATCACCTGAATGCCGTATCGACGGGAAGCGTCGTCGGCCTTTTTGGTAACCGCATTCATGATGGCTTCGCGACCCGTCGTAATCTGTTCCTTGAGGGTGGGAATATTCTCCGTCCTTACGATCTCGACAAGATTGCTCTTCGCAAGCTCTTCCCGAAGCACAGAGTAGATGATATCGTCAAGCCGGGCCTGAGCCCCGTGTTCCGTGCGGACCGTCTGGATGAACCAGAGGGAGTTGACAATGCGCCATCGGGCGAAGTTATCCACCAGGAGGTGCTTCTTATCCTTGGTGACGATGTCAGTGGGCTGCGAGTCGTACTCGAGCACCCTGTCCTCCATAATGATCACCTTCTGAAGGAACGGAATCTTCATGTAAAGGCCGGCGCCCTGTTTCACGGTGAGGTCGGTTTTCTTCTCCTGCTCATAGGCCCGGAGGGCCTTATCGAAGTCTGCGCGCATCTCCTCGGGGAGAGACCCAAGAATGATGATAACCGGCTCGCCAAAGAACGTTATCACTGCCTGCTTTGTCTCATCGACAATGAAAAACGCGCCCGAGAGCAGGATAATCCCGAACACCACCGCAATGACTGCTATGACCGCCACCGGTCGCTTCATTGCTTCTTCTCTCCGCCGGGCGAGGTGAGTTGATTCAAGTTTATGACATTCACCTGCTCATCTACTATCACCTTCTGAAACCGCGGGAGCACCGTCTTCATGGTTTCCAGGTACAGGCGCTCCTTCGTGACCGACCTGGCTTTTTCATATTCCTTTGCCAGTGCCAGGAAGCGGGACGCGTCGCCCTCGGCCCTCGCTATGCGCTCCCGCTCATATGCCTCGGCTTCTCTCAAGAGCTGGGCCGCTTGCCCGCGCGCTTTCGGGATCTGCTCGTTCTGATATCCGCGGGCGGTATTGATGATTCGGTCACGGTCTTCTTTCGCAGTGGCCACATCTTTGAAGGCATTGGCAACCTCGCGGGGCGGCTGAACGTCCTGGAGCTGAACCGCAATGATTTGGACTCCCACCCCATACAGGTCGGCCATCGACTGAATTTTCGCAGCTATCTCGAATTGAATCTCCGTCTTGCCGATGGTCAATGTGTCATCGATGAGTCGATTGCCCACAACCTGCCGCTGCGCAGCTTCGGCCAGGTCGTGAAGCGTCTCATCCGGCTCGATGACGTTGAACAAGTAGGCGACCGGGTCGAGTATCTTGTATTGCACGATCATACTGCTGTTGACAACGTTCTCGTCGCCGGTCAGCATCTGGGCTTCTTTCAGCATGGCGGGGTCATTGCTCGAATCGCGATACTGCGCCGGAGGGCCCTGCGTCTTTGTCCGGAATCCTATCTCCAGCCGCTTGACTTCCGTCACTTTCGGGAGTTTGACCGTCTGGATTGGCCACGGAAGCTTGAAATGAAGGCCTGGCGAGGTTGAGGACGTGTACTTACCGAAGGTTTGGATGATTCCCTCTTCGTCGGGATCCACGATGTAGACAGGCCCTCCGAAGATAAGCCACACGAGAAGCATGAGCAAGAAAATGATAGGACCGACTTTAGAAGGGGATATATTGATACGTATCTCGCGGCGAAGGTTGCTGATATCGAAAACTTCGTCCCTGTCAGGTCTCCGCGGATTCATTACAATGCATTATAGCAAATGAGTGGCATACATGCAACCGCCCACGGAATTCTTCGCTTGACTTGACTTTTTCCGGATCGAACCCTATAATGATTTTGCTGGAGGGAGAGTTCTAAATGCTCAACGAAAGCGTACTCATACTCAATCGCTCATGGATAGCCGTCAACGTCGCAAATGTCAGGCGGGCCCTCACCCTGGTGTATCAGGGATATGCAAAGGTCGTGTCGCCTGAAGATTTTTCGACGTACGATTTCGACGACTGGAGAGAGCTCTCCAAAGCAGCCGACGACTACTGTATCCACACAATAAACTTCAAGATCAAGATACCGGAAGTCATTGTTCTTACGGTTTTTAACGGCGTGTATCGGCGGGACATAAAGTTTTCGCGTCGCAATATCTTCGAACGTGACAAGAACACATGCCAGTATTGCGGGAGAAAGTTCAAGAAGTGGGAACTTACACTTGACCACGTCGTACCCCGTAGTCTGGGTGGGCGCTCAACGTGGGAGAATCTTGTGCTTGCATGCGTTCCTTGCAACGTGAAGAAGGGAAATCGAACGCCTGAAGGTGCCACTCTGCCGCTCATCCGCAGACCCCGCAAGCCACGCTGGCTCCCATATTCGGGAGAAAGTCTGTCCTTGGTCGTAAAGCCGAGCTGGCAGAAATTCGTTGACGCCGCGTACTGGGACGTTGAACTGAAGGATTAGCCTTGCCGAGTCCGCTCTCGTCGGTGAGGGCGGGCGCACTGCTCCGGCTTACAGATGACTTTCGTATAAATGGGCCTGATGTTTGCAGGCCCATTTGATTTATGGCCCGGGAAAGCCGATATGTCCAACCAGCTCTTTGCGCAGGTTGTCTTCAACCTGCCCTTTGACCATTCCTACACCTATTCCGTCAGCGAAGATCTCGAGGAACACGTGAAGCCGGGCGTCAGGGTTGCCGTGCACCTTCGCAAACACCTCGCCACCGGTTATGTCGTATCTGTCGGCCCTGAAGCGCCCGACAAAGATATCAAGCCCATCTGTGACGTGCTCGATTCCGAGCCACTGTTCGATAGCAAGCTCCTATCGCTCACACGCTGGATCGCCCATTACTATCTGTGTTCGTGGGGCCAGACACTCGACTGCGCCCTGCCGCCGAGCGTCAGACTTGCTGCGCGCACACATATTTCACTGGTTTCACAGCCCGCCTCGAAGCTCAACAAGATTCTTTCCGGCCTCCGTGCAAGCGCTCCACGACAATATGACATACTGAAACACATCATCGAGAATAAGAAGCTGACCATCGCGCAGCTCGAGAAGAAACTCGGGAGCGAAGGGCTGTACGGCTCTATTGCAGCACTGGAGAAACGCGGTGTCATCGCCCGTGAGGCGGTCATTCGGAGACAAGCGGGCGCGAAACAACTGAGTGCGGTCAGGATCGTCGCGGGCACAGATGTAGGAACCGCCGTCAGCGATCTGGCCAGTTCATCGCCAAAGCAAGCATCCGCCCTCAAGATGATCTGCGAGCGAGGCGAAATGCTGACAAGCGAGATTACGCGGGCCACGGACACTTCCTATGACGCAATCCACAGGTTGGTGAAAAAAGGATATGTCGAGTTGTTCAGCAAGGAAGTCCTTCGATCGTATCAGCAGCATTTCACCGAGGATGCGGCCTTCTTGACCCACACCCTCACGGGGGAGCAAGAGACCGCGCTCGCGCTCGTGCGGGCTTCTCTCGAGCGAGAGGAATTTCAAACCATCTTGCTCGAGGGGATAACGGGCAGCGGCAAGACAGAAGTCTACCTCCAGGCGATCGACCTCGTCGTCAAACAGGGCAAAGGAGCGATTGTGCTGGTGCCCGAGATATCGCTCACGCCGCAGACGGTAGCGAGATTCCGCGCGCGCTTCGGAGATTCAGTCGCCGTGCTCCACAGCCGCCTCTCTCCGGGCGAACGCTATGACGAGTGGCGGCAAATACGCGCTGGGCTCTATAACATCGTCATCGGCGCGCGGTCGGCAATCTTCGCGCCGGTACGAAAGCTCGGCCTCATCGTCGTGGACGAAGAGCACGAGGCATCGTACAAGCAGGGAGAAACGCCGCGCTATCAGGCGCGCGACGTCGCAATTGTGCGCGCGCGCGATGCGAATGCAGTCGTGCTGCTCGGGTCGGCAACGCCGTCGCTCGAGACCTACAGCAATGTCGAACAGGGAAAATATGGGCGTGCGACACTGACGGCGCGCGTGCAGAGCCAGCCCTTACCGAAAATACATCTGATAGACCTGCGCCATTCGAAAAAAGGTCAGACGGTCGAGACGATTCTCTCCGACGAGCTGTGCTTCAAGATTGACGAGAAACTGTCTCGCGGTGAGCAAGTGATTATCTTCCTGAATCGACGGGGTTACACGCCGTTTTTTCTCTGTCCCAAGTGCGGCGTCTCGGTCGGCTGCGCGCATTGCAGCGTGGCGCTCACATACCATGCGAGCGAGAACCGCATGAAATGTCACTATTGCAACTCCACGCAGCCCGTGCCCGAGCAGTGCCCGCATTGCGGCCACCCGAAGCTCGCAAAGCTCGGCACGGGCACGGAACGCGTGCAGGAAGAACTTGAAAATATGTTCCAGAAGGCGCGCATTCAGCGGATGGACGCGGACACCACCGCGACCAAATGGGCGCACGAGAAGATTCTGAACTCATTCGAGAAGGGTGACATCGACATTCTCGTGGGAACGCAGATGCTCGCGAAGGGATTGGATTTTCCGCGCGTAACGCTCGTCGGCGTCGTGCTCGCCGATGTCGCGCTGAACTTCCCGGATTTTCGTTCAGCCGAGCGCACGTTTCAATTGCTGATGCAGGTGGCCGGACGCTCGGGTCGCAGCCATCTCGGCGGCGAGGTCATCATCCAAACATATAACCCGGCGCACTACGCCGTCCAGGCGGCAAAGAGGCATGATTACACGGGATTCTATCGCGAGGAGATGAAGCTGCGGCGACAATTGAGCTTTCCGCCATATCGGCATCTTCTGAACGTGCTGGTTGATTCTCCGTCGCAGAAACAAGCGCTCCAGACCATTCGGCGGCTGGCGGAGATACCGAGGGGAATGCAACAGCAGGGCGGCGCGCGCGGGTTGACGGTGATGGGGCCGTCGGCGGCGCCTCACGCAAAAATCAAAGGGCGATACCGATTTCGCGTCTTGCTGCTCGCCTCGAACACGGGACTGCTGAGGTCGCTCGGGCGCGACATCATGGAAGCCCACAGAAAGCTCCGCAGCGCCCACACGCGCCTCACCGTGGACATGGACGCGCTCTCGATGATGTAGGAAAGACGCCGATTGCAGATACAAGGTGTGAATCACGCAAGAGGAGAATCGTGAATGGACGACCGTATGAAACAATCACTGGACGCGATTTTTCGGCCGCGTTCAGTCGCGATAGTCGGCGCGAGCAACAACCGCGAGCGCTGGGGCTATGGAACAATGCTTAATATGCTCGAAGCAGGCTACCGCGACACGCTCTATCCCGTGAACCCGAACGAACAGCAAGTGCAAGGCGTTCGATGCTACCCGAGCATATCGGACGTGCCGGGAGAAATTGACCTCGCAGTAATCGTGGTGAACGCAGCCGCCGTGCCAGTCGTGATACGCGAATGCATCCGGAAAAAGGTCAAAGGCGGCATCGTCATCACCGCGGGCTTCGCTGAGGTAAGCACCGAGGGTGCGGAACTGCAAAAGAGTTTGGCGGAGGAGGCGAAGCAGGCCGGCTTTTACTTCGTCGGACCGAACTGTTGGGGCATCTGGAGCTCCGAGGCCAATGTGAACACGTTGTTCTGGGACCTGCCGCCGAAGGGTCCCATCTCGTTCGTCTCTCAGAGCGGTTCGCTGGGCGAATATCTCTACATCGCGACGCAGAGATGCGGGTACGGCATCGACAAGTTCGCCAGTTGCGGCAATCAGGCGTGCATCACTTTCAACGATTTTCTCGAATACCTCGGCGATGACCTGGCCACGCGCGTCGTCATCGGATACGTCGAGGATGTCGGCGACGGGCGGCGATTCCTTGAAATCGCGCGCCGCGTATCGGCTGAGAAACCACTCCTCATTTACAAGGCCGGAACCACGCGAGCGGCGGCCCGAGCGGCCCGCTCGCACACAGCCGCGCTCGTGGGCAACGACAGCATCTTCGACGCCGCATGCCGTCAGGCGGGCGCCATCCGCTGGCACGATTTCATGGAAATCTTCGACATGGCCGAAGCGCTCTGCTACCAGCCGCTTCCAAGAGGAAATCGCGTGGCGGTGGTATCATCGGCCGGCGGGTTTTGCGTGACCGCGGCGGAAGCATGCTCGCGCATGGGCATTGAGCTGCCCGAGATGAGCGACGAAGCACAGGCCATGCTGCGAGGGCACATGCGTGGATTCGCGCCGCCGCCGGTGAACCCAATCGATTGTATCGCGCGCAAGAGCAATGAATCGTACATCGACATTCTTGATGTTGTCGCGCGGCAGGACTACATTGATGGGATAATCGCGACTCCGCATCTGGGCCGGTTCAGCCGAACTACAAAGCCGGAAGACATGATACGTCGCATCAAGCTGGCGGAGTCAATCTCCTCGATTCCCGAGAGGTACGGCAAGCCGCTCGTTTGCGCGAACGAGCACGAGCTGAAAGGGCCGGTGTACGAGATTTATAAGAGCAAGCACATTCCCTTCTTCGACAATCCGGGTGACTGCGCCAAGGCGATGTATGCACTCGTGAAATATTCAGAGATACGGAGGCGGAAAGCATAGGTTCGTCCTACGCCTTACTCGCACGGTCATTGCGAGCATTTGGCCCCGCACGCGTCGGGATTATGTGTGCAAGAGACATCCCGTTTGTCATTGCGAGTGAAGGGCCGTAGGCCCGAGGGTCGCAGACCCGAGCGAAGCAATCTCTGTGTGTGTATCTTCAATCCTGTCAATGAGATTGCTTCGGTCGCTCGGGTCTGTGACCCTTCGCCCCCTCGCAATGACAAGGGAAGGGGGAGCGGTCCCTTTACGGCGAGAAGCCTTCTGGATCTCTCGTCGCTGACGCGACGCCTTCTTTGCCCGCAAGAAAACGTTCAGCCATGCGTGCGGCCTTCTCGTAGAAATCGTTTGCGGCATGCTCCCGAACTCTCTCAAGAAAACGCCGGAGCCACGTGAGCACGTGCTCACTCAGGAATTTCTCTTCTGCTTCGCGGCATATCTCGACTGCTCCATAGTTCTCGTCCATCAGCGCGAAGGCTTGTTTAAGCTTGAGATAACTTACAAATGCAAGCTCGATGGCCACGTGGTCGGGAACATCCCGCATTTCCTTCGATGTCTCGAATCCGAACGCCCGGTAAAATGCCGCAACGTCTGCAATTATCACTCCTTTATCGCGCACACCGTCATTCTGATAGTCAGACTCGTAGGGGGAAACATGGCCTCCGCTGCCGAGCACCGCATGATAGGCGGCCTCGCTGCATGAATCCGCAAGGAGAGTAGCCACGGCACAGGCATCCGCACGCAGCGCGGGCTCGACTTCTTCGAGTAATCCCTGCGCCGCGAGCGCGACCTCGTGCGAAGGTCGGCGGAACAAAAGCGAAAGAAATTTCCAATTCGCACCGGCTTCGAGCAGTTCCTTCATGCCGCTCATAACGCGCCTCCCAATCTGAGCGGTACCCATGCGGTGCGCATCTTGCGCGAGCCTGCCTGATTCTGGCTGCCGTCCCATACCGCGAATGCGGCGAACGTGTTCTGGCCTTTTTGGAGTCCTTCTCCTCCCGGCCACTCGGCGAGCGCAAGCGGGCGGGAAATCACAACCGCCCATCGGCCGTTGCCCCACTGAGCCGAGCCTTTCGAGGCCTGCACCGGCAGCGGTTGGAGCGAGCCGAAGCCTTCGGCCCACAGGTCATCAACGCTGGAAAGCCTCTTTGCGGCCATTGGGTTGCCTGCGGCAAGCCCGACCGCGTATTGTCTCGCCAGACTTTCTTTGTCTTCGCCCGAAGCGGCATCGGACGGGTAGTGGTCAACAGTTGCGTTTGGGAAGTCTTGCCGGAGACTCCAATCGCCGAGATCAAGAGCGCGCTCGTAGGAAGCTTTCCAGACATGGATGTGCACTGGAAGGCCCGCCTGTCCCATCGTCGGGTCGGGCACTTCGCCTCCGGCAACCGGCGGAAGCTGAACGGCCACCGCATCGGAGAACCGGCTCCCCTCTTCAACCATGTCCTGCGTAACATCCTGCCACTCGATTCGGAAAGCGACCGCAGTATCGTCGCACAATGCTTTTACGCGGATTTCGGCGAGTGTCAAGACGGTCTGCTTGGGGTCGGTAAGGTCTTGTGGCAACAATGGCACAACAGTCTCGACCGCCCGTTGCCATTCAGGGCTGTCGCATGCGAGTTCACCAATGGCGGCAACCCCGTAATTCGCGGTTATCCCCTGGGCAGCGGGTACAGACGGCGCCGGCTTTTTCGCACATGCGAACGCAAATAGGAAGATAAGTGTTGCGAATATTGGACAGAATTTCTTCACATTCTTGCACATGATAGTGACTCCTCGATATGAAGACACCCTTCGTATGGAACGATGTCCTTACGTCACATTCAGACGCGGCACGCCTCGTTTAGCATCGAAAGCTGTTCGGACGGTAACCGGCTCGCGAATCGGAACGGTCACCAGTTCTTCCCCTTTGTCGCCCAATGCGGCAACGGTTCCGTCGCCCACCCTGAAACGGGGAATCACATGACTCGTACAGCCGAACAGGTTAATGAGCGCCGCGAGCTTTTTGTTCTCCGTATGCGCATGTTTATAGCGCTCGACTGCCCGCTTTGCGCCCGGGCCGAAGAGCTGCACGAGGAACGGCTCAGGCACGTGAATCGGCGGTATGTAATAGACGTTCGGCTCGAGGCCGAGCTGAGGCATGAGCGGAAGCGCCACCTTCTGAACGTGAACGAGATAGTCGATCGGGTTGTCCTCGTTGGCGGCCGAGGGCGTGCTTATCCACCCGCGCAAGCGAATCTTGCCGATGCACTCCGTGAAGCAGCGGGGCTGAACATCTTGCTCGCCGAGCGGGAAGCAGCCGATGCATTTTTCCGACACACGGGTATGCGAATTGAAGAACACCCTCTTATAAGGGCAGGCGCGAACGCATTCGCGGTAGCCACGGCAGCGCTTTTGGTCGACCAGCACGATTCCGTCCTCCGGACGCTTATAGATTGCGCCCCTCGGGCAGGCAGCAAGGCAAGCTGGATATGTGCAATGATTGCAGATGCGCGCGAGATAAAACATCCACACCGGCTGGGGCAACTCCATAGCCATGCCGCCGTCGACCGCTCCCACGATTTCGTCTTCTCCGACATTCGGATGAGCGTAATCGGCGGATTCCGGCAGGTAACCGAGAAGCCGCTCGCCGGCCGGAGCGGCCTCGAAAATCGTGCTTCCCTCGTACCGCTCGCCCTCCCACGGCTGCGGGCCGAGCTTGTCGAGAATCTTGAAATCGTATGCGAGTGGGTAAGAGCCGTATGGCTTGCTTTCGACATTGTTCCAGAACATATACTCCTGCCCGCGTCCTGATGTCCACGTGGTCTTACACGCCAAGGTACACGTCTGGCACGCGATGCATTTGTTGATGTCGAATACGGCCGCAAACTGCCTTTTCGGCCTCGCCTCGCCATACCAGTAACTCATGGTTCGATTGATCTGCCAATTGTAAACTCGTGCCATCGTTCATTCCCTCTTCGTGACGTATTCACCCGCCAGATAGCGTTTGAATGCATCGCTCTCATATGATGGTCGGATACCAAGCGCCGCCGGGCGCCAGAGTGCCTGCCCTTCGATTCCGCCCGGCTCGGCCTTCGTGATTTTGACGAATGCCTCGCGCGGAGCGCCCGTGGGGCAGTGGACATCGGGCAAGAACCCTTTACCGATGGCCTGTCCCGCCAGATCCTTGCGCACGAGCGAATCGGTCATCAGCGTCGGCTTGAGCCAGCCGCGCGTCGCGCTCTGGTGGCTGCCGTAACGGAACATCGCCTGATAATTCGTCTCGGGATTCTTCGCAAGGCCGTCCGGCCGGGTTTCATGTCCCTTGACCGAGCCCGGCGTGGCAGCATACATGTTGAACCACATGCGGGTTATCCCGCGCGGTGTGCCCGGATAGTACCGGGTGCGGCACAACAGGCGCGAGACTTTGTAATCCGGGTCATCAGGTTTCCATCCTCTGTACGGGCGGTCTGAGGGGTCGGCGTCCACCCACACGTAGTCGCCGTCTTCGACACCCAGCTCTTTCGCGTCTTTCGGGTTGATATCCACGTAGCCCTCGCCGACGAACGGCATCCGCTTGTCGCGCCGGAAGATGTCGCCGAACGGCCCGAACAGCACCGCAATCATGTCGGTCTCAATCGGAGTCGTATGCGCTCCATGCCGATATTTCGGCGTATGGAACACATAGCGATATCCCTTCTCCATGAGTGGGTGCTTTGTCTGTGCGAGGTCGGGCCACGACTTCACGACGTTACGCACCTGACGCGTTTCCGTGCTTTGGTCGGTGGGGTCAAGCCCGACGTCGGCAGGACCAAGCGGCTTGATAAACGGGCTCGGCTTGGCGACAATCACGTTGGGTTCGTAAAATGTCGAGTCTATCGGTTCACGATGCACCGGCAGATTCTCGCCGTGCTCGACGAATTCTTTCTCTCCTCGATAGAATTCGAGCCTGCCGGTTTTCGTGTACCACGGCACGCTCTCCTCGGTCTGTTCGTATCCGACCGTGCGCGGCGTGGTGCGGCCCATCATCAATACAGGGATGCCCTTCTTTGCCTTTTCATGCAAGCTCGCGAACGAGTAGCCTGCCGTCGTGCTGCTGTGGTCGAGAATGCGCTGCAGGTACACGCTTGCCCGGTATTCATCCACGAATTTCCAGTAATCCTTGAACCTTTCCTCCTTGATAAGCTCGCCGATGCGTTTGCCCACCATTGCGATAATCTCGATGTCGCCGCGGGTGTCATGAATCCGCGGGAGCGGCGTTTCGGGAAACAGCGTGAGAAACGGATTCGTTACCGAGGCCGTCATGTCCGGGTGCTTGATGTCCGCCCATGAATCGGCGGCAAACACGATGTCGGCATGCTCGCACGACGTCGACCACCACCATTCGTTGACGGCAATCATCTCGATTTTCGGGAGCACGTTGTGCACCACGTTGTAATGCCACTTCACGTTGCCGAGAATCGAGTTCGCATTCGCGAACCAGAGCGATTTGGTCGGCGTGGGCATGTGCGTCTTGCCCGTGTAGAGCCGGTCGCCCACGCGCAGCGGATGGTCCTCGTGATTATAGTAGTGCGCCGATTCGGCCCGCCAGTACTGCTTCGGGCGGGCGGGCTTCGTAGGGTCAAGCTCGATGTCGAACGGGTTCTCGGCCACGTACTGGCCCAAGCCATTGAAAAGTGCGACTCGATAGTTGCCGGCGTACGAGCCGACATTGCCCGAGATGCGCCCGACGTTGCCGGTAAGGGCCGCGAGCAGGAATACGGCACGATCCTTCAAGTCATTGTTGAAGAACTGATTCGGCCCCATGCCGACGGCCATCAATGTCTTTCCCGGTTGTTTCGCGATGTCGCGCGCGAGCGACACAATTGTCTCGCGAGGAGCCCATGTCATTCCTTCTGCATCCTGCGGCGAGAAATTATCTGCGAGATAATTCTTTATCGCACTGAAGACCGTGGTAACGGTCACCGTCTTCCCATCAGTGAGAGTGGCACTGAATTTTCCCTCGAGCGCCGGAGACAACTTTGCCTCATCAAAATACCTGCCGACCTGGTCGCGGGTGATGGGAACCGGTGCGTTCCGGGTTGTGTCCCATACGACGAAGTCGCCCCATTCCTCTCTCATCTGCAACGGTATGAGTTGTTCGGCTTGCTTGTGGGCGGGACCGCTCTTATCCTCGGACTTCAATACGCGCGTCATGTTCTTGAGGTCTGCATTCTTGTAATCCTTGATGATGTCGGAAGCGCGGAGAAGCTCGAGGGTGTCGTATCGCACAAGCAGCGGCAAATCGCTAAAGCGTTTTACGAATCCTGCATCATAGAGCTTTTCCTGAATGATGACGTTCGAGAGTGCGAGCGCAAGGGCCGGCGTGGTGCCCGGCCGCACGACAATAGCCTGGTCGGCCTTGTTCGATGTGGCACTGTATTCGCATGCAATCACAACGACGCGCGTGCCATTTACCCGCGCTTCGGTGAGCCAGTGGGAGTCGGGCATTTTCGTCGTGATCCAGTTCATGCCCCACACGATTACCATGTCGGCATGCTCGCACGAGTTCAGGTCGAACTCGACGGTCTGTTGGCCGGTGACCATCGGATGACCGGGCGGCAGGTCGGTATGCCACGAGTAATTGTCCCAGCCGCGCCCGCCGAGCACATCTGCTTCAGATACGCCGCGGATGTGCTTGTCAAGCATTGCGAGCGAGTTGGCGAAGCGATACATGCCGAACACGCGCGTCATGCCCAACAGCGGCATGCCTCCGCGAAACTTCAGGCATTGCGTGCCCGCGCCCTTCGTCGCCTGTATCATCTCGTCGTCGTATCCTTGTGCCTTGAGCCGCTTGGAGCCCTCGTTGCCAGCATAGGTCTGCGCGATATTAATGAGAGAGCGCGCAGCGAGGTCGGCAGCCGTCTCCCACGAAACCTGTTCCCATGAATCACGGGCGCGATTGAAGAATTGCACAGGCGGCTTGCCGGTATTAGGGTCCCGAGGGAATCCCCCTTCAACCCATTCACGGAACCCTTTGCGCACCATCGGCCCCTTGACACGCCGGTCTCCGTAAAACCGCCGTGTGAGCGCCAGTCCCTTTTGGCAGCAGCGCGGGTCCCAGCGGGCGGAAGCCTTGTTGCCGTAAAGGTCCTCGGCTTTGCCGTAGCCGTACGTCGCTCCGATGCGCACGACCACGCCGTTCTTCACATATGCGCGGAGCAGGCAGTTGTGCGTGTCATTCGGCGCGCAGAGAAACGTGTACGTGCTATCCGGCTTGAGCAGGTCGCGATACACTTTTTCCCAGTCGCGTTCGGGATAGAATTCCAGCGGGTTCTGCGCGCCCTCGGCCCACAGCCACGGATACTGGGCGAGGTAGCCGGCAAATCCTAATGCCGATGCCGCCCGCAAGAACTCGCGCCTGTTTATCGCGCTCTTTTCCTTCGCACTGTTATTGTTTTTCATACTCCTTTCTCCTGACGAGGTCATTGCATTTCAAGGTTGCTCAGACAACGAGCGGATGTAGCGGACAATGTCGCTCGCCTCTTGCGCGCTCAGCTTTGGATAACCGAGGTTCTCGCTCCCGAATGCAGGCATGCCCGCCGAGAGGCGACCTCGAATGATTGACGCTTGCAGATAACCGTCGGTGGCAGCCGCCAGAAATGCGGTATTTGCAAGTTCGGGCGCGGAACCACCGAGACCTTTTTCACCGTGGCAGCCCCGACATGTTCGTGCATAGAGAATTCCGCCTTCTGACGCGTCGCCGAACGCAGGCCGTCCGGGAGGTGTGACAGGGTTCATTCCGATTCGCTCCCGGAGATATTCGATTGCATCCGCGAGTTCCTGGTCCAAAACGATAGGCACCGTGACGCCCTCAGGCGCTCCTTGCGGCGGAACGCACCGGCCGCGCTGAACAGCGGCAGCCATGAAGCCGTCAGACGCCGAATCAAGGAAAGCCGGCGCTATCAGGCTCACCGCAAGCCTTCCTTCGCCGCGTGCGCCGTGACACGGAGAGCACGATCGCGCAAACACCTGTTCACCCCGCCTGAAAGACCGCTCTGTGGGCAGAGAGGGTAAGCTGAGCGGCTTTTCTTTCGTCCAACTCATGATGTAGCCGATGATTGAAGCGGCTTCGGCCGAATTGAGTGCGCGCTGGCTGCCCATGGCCGTATCTTCGCGACCGTCCATGAGCATGCGATAGATGAAATCTGACTCCACCGTTCTTAGGAACACCTGGTTCGAGAGCGCCGGGCCGATGTCGCCCTCTCCCTTCTCGCCATGACAGATGGCGCAGTTTTCGTCGTAAAAACGCTTGCCCACTTGCAGGTCCGGCGTCATGCGCGCGATTGCCGCACGAGAAGTTGCCGGAGGTTCCAGCGAACGGAGGTAGCGCACCAGTTCATCCAGTTCCTCTACCCGTAGGCCGCCCTCCTTGGTTCCCCAGGCAGGCATCCGGCGTCCGGGGCGTCCGTCGAGCAGCGTCTGCCGGATAAAGCGGTCTGATGCCACTGCCAAGAACTCGGGGTGCGTAACCGCAGGAAAAGCCTGCTGTGAAATGCCGAACCTGATGCCGCCCCCTTCGCTTCCGTGACAGGAACTGCAGAAGGTCTTGTAAAGCGATTCTCCGTCGGTCGCGAACTCGCGCACGCCGAGGCGTCTCGCCTCGAGCCTGTCCGGAGGCCAACTGCTCACCGGCATGTCGTTGCCCCGCAGCGAGAGCATATACAGCGTAACAGCCTCGAGTTCCGTCTCAGTAAGGGTTGGCTGCGGCATCTGGCTGTTGGGGACAACGAGACCCGGGTCACGCAGGTGCGCCTTATGCCATTCAGCGAGATTATGAGTACCCGGGATATGGGAGAAATCCAACAGGGCCAGGTTCTTTTTCCCGGTACTCGACAGGTCCGGCCCATCGTCGCCGCCGACGCCGCCTATTCGATGGCAGCCGGGACAACCCTTCTCAAACACCGTAGCCTTCGCCTGAACGAGCTTTGGCGCGCCCACGAGTTGTCGGAGATAGGCATTTATCGCTTCAACATTCTCAGGTTCGAGCGGCCCGTAACTCTCCCGCCAAATCTCTTCATCGCTCCGTTTTTGGAGCGACAGATGCCTCTCGTGCCAGTCCGGCGGAATCTCCGTCGTCCCGATAAAGGAAAGGTCGGGACCGTTGCCGCGACCCCGCCCATTGACCCGATGACACGCAAAGCAATCATTCCGCTCAAACTGGCGTGCGCCCCTCTCGGCAAAGCCTCCGCCGGAAATCTTCAAGTAGGCGTGGCAACTGCCACACCCGGCTTCGTAGTAGCCCGCCGGAATCAGAGGGTCCTCCCAGTGAGGCACGTGCCCGTGAGCGTCCTCGGTGGTCGTAGCCAATCCTTGGCCCCCATGGCAAGGAGTGCAGCCCAATTGCTCCGCCGGATGCATCTCGAACACCCACGCCGGATGCGACCGAAACGGCTGCTCCTGCGCCGCCATGGCAGGGTCATCTATGCCGAGATGGCAGGTTGTGCACCGGTCAGCCACGTCATAGTGGGCCAGAGTAATCTGTTTGATTTCCCGCGGAAACCGCGGCGATTTCTTGCCCGAGCCCTGTGCTGTCGAAGCGAGCAGGCTCGCAAACTGACGCTGATACGTGCGCCATGGTTTGAGGTAATGTTCAGCGATGATGGCTGCCAGCAGGCATGCCAGCGTAATCAACGAAGTCGTTAGCAGCGCCCAACGCGCTCGTCGCCCGCCTGGCGTGACGGGGTCGAACGTAGGCACGGGAACAGCGGCAGGCGTCTCCTCAGGCCCGCTCTCCGCGCTGCGGTCTTCCCTTAATGAATTGGCCATTGGCTCCGACTCCAATAGAAGTTCCAATTCGGGCCACGATGCACGGTGGCGACATAGGTGAGAATTATGAATGCGACGAAGAAGCACGTAAACAGCGCAATCGCACCGGCTCGCGTCGAGTTGCACCGGTTCATGACAAACAGCGACCACGCAGCGAAGACCGCGACGAAAACAGTGCCGGGATTGAATGCAATGATTATCAATTGCGGAATATCCGGAAACCAGTTTCGAAGCCAGCCGAACTGAATCGTGAACGCCAGCAGCGCGACCACGACGGCGCCGCCGAAGACAGCGCTCTGAAGAACAACACGCTTATGTCCTTCACCCGCACACCAGAGGCCGCCGTTGTCTCGCTCGCGGTCGAGGAAGGGAATGAGTCCGAGGCCGAGGAGCACGAGCGTCGGGATTCCGATTCCTCCCATGAACGCAGAATACGAGACGAGTTCCTGCAGGCCGAGGAAATACCACGGCGCCTTCGCCGGATTCTCCGGACGCGATGGATTCGCAAGCTCTTTGAGTGGAGCATCGGCGATAAGCGCGAGCACTAAAGCAATCGCGCACGTTGCCATCAACACCGCCATCTCAGCGAAGAAGGCATTCGGCCATGCGGTCACCGTATTTTCTTGCCCCCGGTCAACATGGGGTGTTGTTCCGCGAACGAGCGCCATGAGCCCATATGTTTTCTCGGGGGCGGGCTTGAAAGAAACCATCTGCCCCGTGAGCAGCCGCACGGGCTCGCCCGGCTCGTCCGGCGGGCGCGCGAGACCTCCGTCTTTCCGAATCCGCCAGAAATGCACGCCGATGAATGCGGCGGTCAAGAGCGGCAGCACCATCACATGCAGCAGATAGAACCGCGTGAGCGCCTCCTGTCCCACCGTATCGGCGCCGAGCAAAAGCCGTTTCTGCAATCCGCCGACATCGAAGAAGCGTGTGATACCGAGCGCGTCGGTCACCTCGCGAGGGGATTGCGCGATGTTCGAGCCGATGGTTATCGCCCAATACGCCAATTGGTCCCACGGCAAGAGGTAGCCGGTAAAGCTCAGCCCGAGGGTGAGAACGAGGAGCGCCATGCCGACCAACCAGTTGAACTCGCGCGGTTTCTTGTATGCGCTCGTATAGAACACGCGGGCCATGTGGAGGAACACCAGCCCAACCATCAAATGCGCCGCCCATCGGTGGATATTGCGCATGAACTGACCGGTGGGCACCACGAAGTGGATGTCCTTGATCGATTGATACGCTGCGTCGGTCGTCGGCTTATAGTAAACCATGAGCAAAATGCCCGTGACCGTCAAAACGAGGAAACTCGCAAAAGCGCCTACACCTACTCCGCACGTTGCCCAGAACCTGAGACTGCGCTCATGGATGCGCGTCGAGTGGATGTGCAGAAAAAAATTCGCGAACACCGCCTGCGAGCGCGTGCGGTCGGTATCGGGCTTCCCGTGCCGGAAGATGGCATCGCGAAGCCGCGCGGGCGCCTGGCGAAGATTCTCGATGAACGCGCCGAGCGCGGACTGTTCAGGCGGAGCCATCGTAGCCATGCGACCTCCTATACGCTCAACTTTGTTCCCGGCGGAACGTTCGTCTGTGTGTCGATCACCAACTGACCATCAGGCGCCAGCCCGACCTCAAGCCACGGCAGCGCCGAGGGCGCGGGACCTCTCGTTACTTCCCCCTGAGAGTCGAATCGCGAGCCGTGACAGGGGCAATCGAAACCGGCTAAAGTCTGCGAGACGATGCAGCCCAGATGAGTACAGATACCCGAGATAGCGTACACGCCCGCGTCATCGCGGAAAACGAAAGCGCGAGCCGACGCAATCCATCGCCCCGGCCCGGGCGCCAAATCGTCCGGCCGCCCGACCTTGACCGCGCCGGCTTCGCCTGCAATGACCGCGGGAAACGGCAGCCGGGCCATGCCGACAGTAGCCAGGCCCAGCGTGGCCCCGCACGTCCACATGGCCGCCTTTCCGAGGAAATCCCTTCGCTGGATCGGCTGGGGTCTTCTCAGGTCGCTCATGATATCGCCTCCCGGAAGCAGAAACGCTCCATCGTGATCGCGCCCGTCGGACATCGCTGGGCGCAGCATGCGCACCGGATGCATTTCTCTTCATCTTTAATAATCGCCGAAATCTGCGCTCCCGGCTCTTGAGTTGAAATGTGCTTGATGAGGCTGCGCAGCTCGTCATCCTGTTCCAGGCTCTCCGGTGATACGAGCCGCAAGCAGAGCGTGGGGCATACGTCCGCGCAGCCTCCGCACAACACACATTTCTCGGAATCGAAAATGGTGTTGACGCCGCAGTCGAGACAGCGCGACGCTTCCCTGAGCGCCAGTGGTTGGGAATAGCCGAGCTCAACGCTCACGTCGTGGCCGCGCAGCCGCTCCTTCGCGTCGGTGATCGGAATGTACACGCGTGCAATTCGCTCGTACCCTTTCTCACGCTCGTACCCGACGAGATTGATGTGACAATCGAACGCGCTCGTCTCAAGGCTCCGACCGGTCAGATAGGCATAAACAGAGCGCGCCGCCCTCTTGCCGCTCGCAATCGCGGATATCATCAGGCCGGGACCATGCGCAACATCACCTGCGAAAAAGACGCCCTCGGCCGTGCTCGCGAGTGAATCGGGGTCAACGGTAGGTATTCCGCGCTCGCTCACCTCGATGCCGTGGAGCTTCGGGTCAACGAAGGAAAGGTCAGTGGATTGACCGACTGCCAGAAGAACGGTGTCACAGTCGATGGTTGTAAGAATTGTGGGGTCAAATTGCGGTGAAAAACGCTTCTTTTCATCGTAGACGCGGAGCACTTTCTGGAATACCACGCCGGTCACCCGGCCCTGCTCATCGCGGAGTATCTCCTTCGGCCCCATGCTGTTATGCAGCAGGATACCTTCTTCAGCGCCCTCGACGATCTCAACGTCGTCGGCAGGCATCTCCATGAGCGATTCAAGGCAACACAGGTGAGCCTGTTCCACGCGAGGCTGACGCAGGGCGGTGCGCGCCATATCGAAATACGCCTGGCGGAGCACCGTCCGGGCGACGTCGTATGCGACGTTCCCGCCGCCGATGACAACTATGCGCCTGCCGAGTTCCACGGGATTGCGGAGCGCGACATCTCTCAGGAAATCCACGCCTCCCATCACGCCCGGTCCCTGCACCCCGGGAATCGGAAGGCTCCGTGAGCGCTTGGCGCCGACTGCGATTACGACGGCGTCATATTCGGCCCGCAGTTCATCAAATGATACGTCCTTGCCGACCTCGACTCCGCATCGAATCTCGACGCCGAGCGATTCGATAACACCTACTTCGGCGCGGATCACATCGCGCGGCAACCGATACTCGGGCACCCCAGCATACAGCATGCCGGCGGGCACCGGCTCCATTTCCAAGATGACGGGCTTTATGCCGAGCAAGGCGAGGTCATGCGCACACGCAAGCCCTGCCGGCCCCGAGCCGATGATTGTCGCTGTGGGCGCAGCATCGCCGGACACCGGCGACCGCTCGAGCAGCCAGCGAAGCTCGTCCCGCACTTCACAGAGTTGCGGCACCACTCGCTGAGCAAGCCATTTCTTGAAGTAGTCCCCCTCCAGCTTCCACGTTTCGGGACCGAATTGCTCTGTCGCAAACCGCTTGAGCGCGCGAATGGCAATCGGACGGTCAACCGACCCGCGCCTGCAGTTGACCTCGCACGGTGCGCCGCAGATGCGTCCGCAGAGAGAGGCCAGCGGATTCGGCCCGCGCGCAATCAGGTAGGCAAGCTCATAATTCCCCGCTGCGATTGCGCGCACGTATCCGCGCGCATCGGTATGAACGGGGCAGGCATCCTGGCAGTTGATCAATCTGCGCCAATAGGCGTGGTCGGGAATCCGGACCGCGAAGCCGGAAGCCTTCTTCACGTGCTGCGTCTGTTCTCTGTCGCTGTCCTGGTGCATTCGTCAGACCGCAAAGAGGAAAGAGGCGCTACACGCCTCAGTTACGGGTATGTATGCCTTAGTATTTCCTGAAAAAGCTTTTTGGGCAAATACAGGGAGAAGCACTATGCCCTCTTGAATTGCCTGCTGAACATGTCCAGCGTGATGCTTCGATACAACTCACGTGTCTGCTCCTTAATCTTGTCGAGCTGCCTTCGTATCTTGCATCGCTGGAACAAGCGGCATTGCTCCCCCGGCCCAAGCTCGCATCGACCGGTAACAACGGGTCCGTCAATCGCTTCCACGATGTCGAGCAAACTGATTTTTTCCGGCTCGGAAGCGAGAAGATACCCCCCCTGAGGACCCCGGCGGGAATAAACCATGTGACTGCGGGCGATTCTCTGGAAAATCTTCGCCAGATATCCTTGGGAAACCCCCAGTTCTTTGGCGATTACCGAAACGTCCACGGGGGAGCGGTCGCTGTTATCGGCGAGATAGGCGAGTCCGTGAATGGCAGTCACAGAGGCCTTCGATATTTCCATAGTTTCCCGTCCATATTTACGCTATTTACGCTCCAGTTTAGCTTAATTATAGCCACCACTTTATTATTTGTCAAGGGGCAAGAAAAAGAAAATCGTTCGATGCCCGAGGAAGTCTATCGATGAAGAACAACAGCGTGATAAATTGCCGCGGCAGACTAACCGGCACTGCAAGGGTAAAATGCGAGGGCGTACCACCTGACGGTGAACGAGCATAACGCAAAAAAGGAAGGCAAGGTCACAGAACTGTGAACCCTGCCTCCTTCCGCTATTTCCGAACTTCTACTCGACGAGCACGATCCCGAAATACTGCCCGGGGCAATCGTAGTCTTTCACAACCTCGAGCGGATAGCCGTTGCTTCTTACCGTCTGAAACACATCGATTCCGGAAGCCTCCATTGAAGGCCGCAACTGCTGGGGGAAGCGGCAGCCGGCCTTGAGCGCGCATGCATCGCATTGGTGACACGGGCCCTCGCCCATGGACCATGCCTTATAGTAACCCGAGAGGAATATCTCGCGCTCAAGCGGCACGATAATCGGGTTCACTTTCCAGAGCTCACCCTTGACGAGGATCGCCGTTTTATATGAGTCAACGATAGCCCGCGTTTGTTCCGGCGTGGGCGAATACGGCGGACACGAAAGCCTTCGGCCATAGCCCGCACATCCATATTGGCATCTCATTCTCACCCACGGCGCCGTGATGACCGTCTTCGTGGCTATGACCTTCGCGTCGAGAGCGCCAAGCTCGCACGCCCTCTTGCAGAAGCGTTCGATATCCGGAAACTTGGATAGACTCTTCCTGGATGTCACCTTCTTGACAGGTGCCTTTCTTGTTGCCATGTGCTTCATCCTTTCCCTGAGAAAACATATAAGCGGTCGTTACACAATGGATGGAGAAACAGCCGGGTTGTGCCACCGATACAGGCAATCAAACACGCGGTTTTGCTCCGTTTCAAACTTCTCGGTCTGGCGCTCGCGTTTCATTCAGTCCCTGCATTCCGCCGCCGCAGGCGCTCATAGGCCACCGCGCGTAATCACGAAGTACATGAAGACACAAAAAAGCGCCATTCCGACCGCGAGGAAGATCAAGAAGCGAATGGGGTTGGCATACTTTGGGATGGTTCGCTGATAGGCATCCTTTTTCTTCCTCATCTTGGTCTTCGTCCGTGCCATGAAACGTATCGATTCTCCCATTCGGACCCCGCGAGCCTATTCCCGCGCGATGCTTTCGGGGCTCCGCGTTTTCCCTTCCCGGGACGTTATTTTTCACCGAGCGTCATATAGTACTGCAGGCACTTCTTGCAACTGCCATCCGATTCTTTCCAATCCGGATGCTCTTGGGAAATCCGGTTGAGCACATATTTCTCGGTGTCAAAATGGAGCTTGAAGCTTTCCCGGCTCACCTCTGATCCGCAGAGCGGACAAACGACTTTGTTTTCTGCCATACTAGATCCCCCTTCAAAGGCCTATATGTACCTTAGAGGCGTTGTGTATTCTTGAAATATGACTACCTTATCCATTATACAGAAACGAATGGAAAACGGCAAAAGGGCGTGGGAATAACACGAAAGGTGCACGATACCGTCCTTCACTTGCCTTTTCGGGACCGGTATGATATTTTGATTCAAGGCAGGTTGTACGAGCGGGAACAGTTGCCGGACACAAGCAACCCGAAATGCCGGAATCCACAGCAAGAAAGAAAGCCCATCGGAGCGCGGAGAGGTATCATTGTCCGCCGTTTTTTGTCGCGCGCATTACAGGCGGTGGAAAGATAGAAGAACGCGCCACGGTGGAGGATTTGAGTCTGTGCGGATTGTGCGCACGCACTTCATGCGAATTCGAGCAGGGGAGCGCTGTGGAGATTGAACTGATAAGTTCTTACGTTGCGCCGGTAAGGGTCTGCGCACGGGTGAGATGGGTATCGCCGCCGCAATGCGAAGGGTCTCATCACCTGGTGGGTTTTACCATACAGCGGGTACGCATTGTTGACTGGTTCAGATTCATGAAACTTATCGCTCAGCTCAAGCGGGAGGTATGGTAGATGGCCACGACAAAGATGCGGTCAAGCGCGGCGCAGACCTATGGCGGTCCCGAGAGGCGGAAAGCGCAAAGAATTCCGGTCAGCTACCCCATCCGTCTCCGATTTATCTCATCCGCCGGCGAGGCCCTTGAACGATACGCCCAGACCAGGAACGTTTCCTCCACCGGCGTCCTTTGCGGCTCCTTGGACGCGCCGGAACCGGGCATGAAGGTCGACTTTTCCATCGGAGTGCCATCCGCGTATGCCCGTTCACTCCCTACGGCCCAGCTCAACGGCCTGGCCGTTGTCGCCCGGCGCGAGCCCCCCGCCATGAATGAGGCGTTAGAGCTCGAGAGGAACATAGCTCTCAAGTTCCTCACAAGGCCTGTCCTCTCGACGGAACTCTCAATGTTCGATTGACGTCGATTGGTCTGACCGCACCATCTCATCAACAAGTCATTTCATCCGGTAGTTGTGCCTTCCTCGCCTCGGGAATAGGGAGAGGAATGCCATACGTGTTGGGAGACAACTCCTTATAATAGATGACTTCCCGTGTTGGCTGTGGAAGGTTATCGATGTAGCCGCTCATCCGAAATCCCAGCGCCACATGCATCTTTCTGGAGACCTCGTTGTCCTCTTCGGTGGAACTGAAGAGTTTCCCGTTCCATGAGTGAGTCGCCACCTTCTCGATCAACCTGCGGGCGACACCCTTCCGTCTGAAGTCCGGATGCACTGTGAGAAGGGAAACGTACAGGCAGCCGACGAAATTCGTCTCAAACGTTATGAAGCCGACAACCTGCCCATCCGCGCCCGCGACATACATTCGCGCGTCCGCGATCCTCGCTTCTAAGAAATTCGGCCATTTGCCCGTGCTGAACAGCGACTTGTTCAGGTTCACGCATTGTTGATAGTCACTTCTTTTGGCGAGCCTTATTTCCATAGAAAGACGGTCATCTGACGGCAGTAATCGGCACTGCTTGTTCTCCGGGACATCACATTATCAGGAGGGAAGTTGGAGATTATGGTGTTTGATATAATCGAGCGTACTGGGCAATTTGTCCAGCGTCATCTCAAGGGTCATCAACGGACGCACTCCTCGTTCCCGGAGCAACCGATACGCTCTGCGAAAGTCGACATTTCCTTCGCCGAACGCGAGATGCAGGTCATTCTGGGCGTCGTTGTCATTGATGTGCACCTTCACGATGTATTTGCCGAGCACATCAACCCACTCTTCGAGCGAAACTGCGGAATACACGTTCACGTGGCCGATGTCAAGGCAGATTTGCATGTAGGATGAGCCGACCGTCTCGATGACTCTCCGGAGGAAGTATGGCGCGCTCAAGAACATGTTCTCGATTGCAATGACGATGCCGAGACGCCGTGCGTGGTTGACGACTGGCTTCCACGTCTTCATGCTTGTCTTCAGCCACATATCGCGATAGTCCTTGGGAATCAGCGGATTGAGCCCGAGATGAAAAACAACTATTCTGGCCTTCAGCAACGCGCTGATGTTGAGACACCGCATGAAATTGAATTTGGTATAGTCGCGGATGACAGTGTCCTGACTGCCAGGGTTGAGGTCGAAAAGGGGCCCGTGGACGCTCACGCCCACGCCTTCCGCCTCGAGCCGCTTCCCCATGGCTTTTACCTCGGCATGGGGGAAATTGCGTATCCAGCCGGTGTCATACATCATCACCTCGACATCCAAATTGTTCGCCTTCAGGAAAGCGAGGTTTGCGTCGATAGCCTCGAACGGAACCGTAACGGCATAACGGGAATTCCCGTCCCGCCTCGCGCTACCAGCTCCTATCCGGCCGGAACGCATCTTTGATGATCTCAATGTGCGAACTTTTCTCTTCATCGTTCATGACAATTGCGACGACGTCAAAACGGCATGCAACATCATCGAACTTCTTCTTCTTCTGGAGATACCAGCGAGCCGCCGTGCACAGCCGTTTTCTCTTCCGTGCGATGACGCTCTCCTGGGGCAGTCCGAATTCGAGCGATGTCCGCGTTCTCACTTCGACGAAAACCAGACAGTTCCCATCGCGCGCCACAATATCGATCTCGCCAGCGGGCGTCCGGAAATTTCGCTCCACTATCTTGTAACGCGACTTCTTGAGAGCGCGGACGGCGCGCTCTTCGCCCGCTGCTCCCCGCTCGATAGCGTTGCCTGCCACCGCATCAGCCCTTCTGGAGAAGAAATATCCTTATCTCCGCGAATAGTTTCGTCTGCCGCGCGACCACTTCCTTCAAACGTATGAGCTCCAGGAGCGCCAGGAACGTGGATATCAGGGCGACCTTCGTCGTCGCCGCTCCCCCGAAGATTTCATCCAACAAAATATTGCCCTTTTGTTTGAGAAGCGCTCTAATTTCTTCCATTTTCTCTTCAATGCTGACTTCCTCGAGCGTGATCTCCCGAAACGGCTCCTCGGTTGCATATTCGAGCACGCGCTTGAATGCCTGAAGCAGTTCAAACAACGAGACCTCGATCAAAGGCTCCCCGGTCTCGAGGTCTTCCTCCTCTTTGAAATTCCGCTGGAAGTGAGTGCTTTCAACCGCAGCCATGTGATCGAGGTTATCGGCCAGTTCTTTGTACTTCTTATACTCGAGTATCTGCTCGATGAGCTCGAATCGCGGGTCGTCCTCCTGTTCTTCTTCGCCAGGCTGAGTCGGCAGCAGCATACGCGACTTTATTTCCACGAGCGTGGCCGCCATAACAAGGAACTCGCTGGCAATCTCGAGGTCGAGCTGCTCCATCATTTTCAAGTACTCGACATACTGCTCCGTGATTGTTGCTATCGGAATATCATAGATGTCCACTTCGTTGAGCTTGATAAGATGCAGCAGCAGGTCGAGCGGTCCCTCGAAGTTGGTGAGCTTGAGCTTGTATGTCATATGCGCATCGCTTTCCGGACTTCGTCCATCGTGGCCGCGGCACTGGCCCTTGCCCGTTCGGCTCCCTCGGCAAGAATCGCCTTAACGCGCTTCGGGTCTGACGCGAATTCGGAGCGAGCCGACCTGAACGGGCGCAGATACTCATTCAGGTATCTTGCGAGCGCCTGCTTATCTTCAACGCAGCCGATCTCGGCGGTGCGACACTCTCGGTCCACGCGCTCGACCCACTCGCGAGGGGCGAATATCTTCTGGAGGTCGAAGACCGGGCATATATCTGGATTGCCCGGGTCGGTCCTGCGTTTGCGCGCGGGGTCGGTGAGCATCTGCATCACCTTCTGGGTTGTTTCCTCTTCGGAATCCGACAGCAAAATGGCATTGCCATACCGCTTGCTCATTTTCCTGCCGTCGATTCCGCGGATTAGCGGCGTTTCGGTAAGCATTGACTGCGGCTCCGGGAAAACCTCCCCATACAGATGATGGAACCGCCGCGCAAGCTCCCGCGTGAACTCAAGGTGAGGCAGTTGGTCCTGCCCGACGGGCACCGCGTGGGCTTTGTACACGAGGATGTCGGCAGCCTGCAGCATGGGATAACCGAGGAATCCGTGAGTGGCGATCTCGCGGCCCTCGTACTCCTCTAGCGCCTCCTTGTATGTGGGCACGCGCTCGAGCCAGCCCAGCGGAGTGATCATCGAGAACAGCAGATACAGTTCGGCATGTTCCTTGACGTGCGATTGCACGAAGATGACGCTTTTCTTGGGGTCGAGGCCGGCCGCAAGCCAATCATACACCATTTCGATGATGTTTGACTGGATGCCTTCCGAATTCTCGTACTCCGTCGTCAGCGCATGCCAGTCGGCCACCATATAGTACGTCTCGTTTCCCTCATCCTGCAGTCGTCTCCAGTTGCTAAGTGCGCCAAGAAGATGGCCTATATGAAGCTTGCCGCTCGGGCGCATGCCGCTCAGTATCCTCAGTCTCGCCATCACCTTCTCCGTTCCGACTTCCTTCATCCCACCTCGTTGTAATGCCGTTCCCTGAATCCGACGCCCAGCTCCTCGCGGGCGAGCTTGCTGCATGCCTCCAACTCGTCGGGGTCGATATCGAGCGCGGTCACGCTCACCTCGGGGATATGCTTCTTGCACTCGCGGATGAATTCAAGGATTGACGAAAACGTCCAGGGCCCGAATTTCGGCCTGCACAGGTCAAAGTATTTCTCGGCGGTCGAGCTGTTCAGGCTGACCGAAACCGAATCCACCAGTCCCGCCAACTCAGGCACCACATTCCGGCCATGGATAAGGTTCGCCTGCCCGTTCGTGTTGACACGGACTTTGCAGCCGCGCTCTTTGAGGAGTCGTGCCACCTGCTTGATCACATCGAGCCGGAGAAACGGCTCGCCCAACCCGCAGAAGACGACCTCCTTATATGAACGTTCCCGGCGTTGACCGACCGCGCCGATGATATCATCAGCGCTAGGGTCTCGTTTCAGAGTGAGATTGTGCCCCTTTATATACGGACTCTTGAACCGCGTGCAGAACGTGCACTCGTTCGTGCACGCGCCCGTCACATTGATGTAGAGCGAGTCTCTGATGGGATAGACCACGACCTCGCCGTTCTCGCCCATCGGCAGGCCGAAGAGCTGTTTGGCGTTCAGTGAAGTAATCCGCTCCACATCATCAAGGCTCAGCCCTTTCAGGCGCGCCAACTCTTGCGCGACGTAGCGCACGAATGCCGGTTCATTCCGCTTCCCCCTCTTTGGCTGAGGAGTCAGGTAGGGAGCGTCGGTTTCCAAAACGAGCCTCTCAATCGGAATCTGTTCCACAACAGAGCGGAGGCCTCCCGCATTGGGATACGTTAGCGGCCCGGCAACCGAAACGAAAAAGCCCCATTCGAGCGCCTGCTCCGCGAGCCTGGCGTCTCCAGAAAAACAGTGCATCACTCCTCCCACCAGTCTCCCCGCATGTTCCGACAGTATGTGCGCTGAATCCTCATGGGCATCCCGGTCATGTATGATGACCGGCAGTCCCAGTTCTTCGGCAAGGCTCAGGTGCGCATCAAATGCCTCGCGCTGCTCTTCTGGAGGCGAGAGATTCCTATAGAAATCAAATCCGGTCTCCCCAATTGCGACCACTTTTGGATGCCGCGCCAGCCGACGCAGCTCCTCGATCGCCGACTCGCTTGCCGTGGACGCATCGTGCGGATGTATTCCGACTGCCGCCAGCAGTTTGGCGCTCTGTTCGGACATCGCAATAGCCCGCTTGCTCGAATCTACATCGAATCCGACGACAGTAATGTACTCGATACCGGCCGCCTCGGCATTGTCGAGGACGCTCGGCAAATCATCGGAGAACTCAGGCATCTGCAAATGTGCGTGGGTATCTATCACACCTTCACCCTTGGAAAGAGCGGCTCGCCCGGTGCTATCTTTGAACCTTCCTGCAACAAGCCCCACTTCCTCGCCGACTCGAAGGTGCCTTCTTCCGCTTTATCGAGTCCGAGTTGGGAAAGCATCTTTTCCGCTGTTGCGGGCATGAACGGCGCCAGCAAAACCGCGATTATTCGGAGCGACTCCGCGAGATTATAGAGAACGGCATTCAGCCGCGTCTTTGATTCCGCCTTCTTGGCTAATTCCCATGGCGCATTCTCTTCAACATACTTGTTGCATCTCCGGATGAAGGTCCAGATTTCTTCGAGTGCGGAGTTGAATTGCAGGTTGTCCAGTTGCGTTTTCACTCGTTCCGGCAGCGCCGCGGCCATCCCGAGAATTTCGGCATCCGCCGACTCGCGACCTCCCGCCCGTGGAATCGAGCCGCCATCGTACTTCTTTATCATGGCAAGCGCGCGGCTGAGAAGATTTCCGAGATCGTTTGCCAGCTCGTTGTTAATTCTCGCTATCATGGCCGAAAGCGAGAAGTCGGCGTCTTTGCCGAAGGTGCCTTCTCGCATCAGGAAATAGCGAACCGCATCAACGCCATACGTTTCAACAAGCTCTACTGGGTCAACGACGTTGCCGATCGATTTCGACATCTTCTGGCCTTCGACCGTCCACCAGCCATGGCCGAACACGCGCCTGGGCAGCGGCAGGTTCGCCGCCATGAGCATAGCAGGCCATATGACGGTGTGGAACCATAGAATCTCCTTCCCGATCAGGTGCAAGTCGGCGGGCCAAAGGGTTTTGAAGCGGCCCTCGTCTGTCCCGTATCCGGAGGCCGTAATGTAATTGATGAGCGCGTCTATCCACACATATATGGTGCGCTCCGGGTCACCGGGCACCGGAATTCCCCACTTCACCGTCGTTCGGCTGATGCTCAGGTCGTTCAATCCCTGTCGAATGCGGCTTAAGACTTCGTTCCGGCGCGTTTCCGGCTCGATAAATCCTGGATGTATCCGTATGTGCTCGAGCAGTTTGTCCGCAAACGCGGAGAGCTTAAAGAAGTAGCTTTTCTCTTTCAGGCGTTCCACCGCGCGTCCGCAGTCCGGACATTTACCATCTACAATCTGCGTCTCCGTCCAGAAGGTCTCGTCCGGCACGCAGTACCAGCCCTCGTAATCCCCTTCGTAAATGTAGTTGTTTGCCCTGATGGTCTCGAATAATTTCTGAACGCCTTGCTTGTGATAGTCGTCGGTGGTGCGAATGAGATGGTCGTAGCTGATGTTCAACGTTTGCCACGCCTCACGGAATCTCCCGACAACGATGTCCACCCATTCCTTCGGAGTCTTCCCATGGCTCTTGGCCGACTGCTCAATCTTGGTGCCGTGCTCATCCGTACCGGTGAGAAAGAAAACGTCATATCCTTCCATCCGTTTGAACCGTGCGAGAACGTCGGCGGCAATGGTGCAATATGCGTGTCCAATGTGAGGAACATCATTCACATAATATATGGGAGTGGTCAGGTAGAATTTCGGATTCGCCATGAACGAAGTTATCTCCCTCCCAAACCATTCTCGACGGTATCATCCGTCTCTTCGCTGGCGGTTTCTTCGCCGGGTTCGCTCTCAGCTTTCTGTGCGCCTGCGGCCTGGTAGCAGGCATATTCATATTGAATGCAACACATGAGCCTTCCGCACTGGCCGGAAATCTTTGTGGGATTCAATGCAAGGCTTTGCTTCTTTGCCATTTTGATGGATACCGGCGAGAATTCCTGCAGGAACGTGGCGCAGCACAGCGGCCTGCCGCAGCAGCCCATTCCGCCGACCATGCGAGCTTCGTCACGCACGCCGATCTGGCGCAACTCGATGCGCGTACGGAACTGATGCGCGAGGTCTTTCACCAGTTCCCGGAAATCCACCCGAGTCTCTGAACGAAAATAGAATAATATTTTGCTCCTGTCGAGCGCTGCCTCAACGCCGACGAGTTTCATCGGGAGCTCACGTTCCTCGATTTTGTTTTCGCATATCTTGAACGCATCCTGCTCGAGTTGAAGCAGTTCTTCATGGCGTTTTCTGTCTTCCGCAGTCGCTTTTCGAACCGCTTTCATCATCTTTTCCAGACAAGGCTCCGCCAGAGCAATATGCCGAGGTTCAACCACAACTTCTCCGAGCCTTAAACCGATGTCAGTCCTCACGACGCAGGCGTCGCCCGGCCTGAGGTTCAGCCCTTCCGCCCGAAACGTGTGGACACGGCCTTCTTCCTTAAATTTGAGTCTACCGACCGCTATCATAATGATCACCTCAACGCCTGTTTATCATAAGCGGGCCTGCGTCATCCCGCTCACTGCCAGCATTCAATTTGCCATGCAACGTCGGGGAGAACCCCGTTTCACCCTTCCACTGGCTCTCTCAATCGCAACAATAAGTCCAGAAAAGCGCGGTCCTCTCCCACATAATGAGAGCAGTACACCGTAATCTCCTCGATCACTTTCATGTTCTCGCGCACTGCGGGGAGGCTAAGAGCCCTGGCATACGTGCGAAGTGAACCCACCTTGTCCCGGTTCAGGATGAGTTCTTCAGCGTTGGTTTCTTTCAATACCAGTATATCCCTGTATAGGGTGAGCAGCAAGCCGAGGCAATCGTTCAAGAACTCTCTGTAGTTCCTGTCAATAAATGATTTACGTAAGTCTTCGAGTGCCGTTTTCATGCCGGAGGTCAAGACCTCGCCCGGCACCACAATCTTGTGTTCGGCCTCATCCTCCAGGCGGGCTCGTTCTTCTGCGAGGAGCTCTTGCAGCCGCTCGTAAGCTTGAATTCGAGCGGAGACGCTCCCAAGCGATTCCAAAATGCATGTGACTGCCTCGAACCGTTTGGTATCGGCAAACAGAAGCCCCCGTGTGATCTGCCCGTCGGCAAGTTCGGCAGCAACGGCGGCCCTCTCTCTGTCGACGCCAAACTCGGAGGCCAGTATATCAGCGACCGTGTCAGTGCGGAGCCGGCCGAACTTGACCGGCTGGCAGCGCGATGCTACGGTCGGCAGGACACTTTCCGGCCTCTCGGTCACAAGCACAAAGACGGTGGAAGGCGGCGGTTCCTCAAGGGTCTTGAGCAGCTTGTTGGCGGAACTGCTCCCTAATCGGTCGGCCTCGGAAATCACGAAAACTTTGCATTTTCCCTTGAGCGGTTTCATATAAGCAAACGGCAGCAAATTCTCGACTTGTTCGACGGTAATCGTTGACGACCTCTTCGTGGGCATAATGGTCTGGACATCCGGATGCTTCCCCTCAGCTATCAAACGGCAATCGGCACATGTGCCGCAGGAATTGCCGTCTCGAAAAGTGCGGCAATTCAATGCCTCGGCGAATGTGGTGGCCGTCAATTTCCTGCCGACCCCGGACGGCCCGACAAACAGATATGCATGCGCTACTCTGCCCTTCACAATGGCAGACTGGAGCGTTCGTACTGCCGTTGGCTGGTCCAGAATCTTGTGAAAACTCATGCTCGCTTCACGAGAAATGGCTTGATCAAAGACACAACGGTTCTATGCACTTCCTCCACCGAGCCGCTAACCGGTATCACCCGTATCCGGTCCGGCTCGCGAGATGCGAGTTCAAAGTATCCCTTACGCACGGATCGATGGAATTCCGGGCCTTCCTTCTCCATCCTGTCGCCGCTCGCGTGGTTTGCAAATTCGCGCTTGGCTGAGACGGCGCGCCTAATACCAATTTCGACGTCGAGGTCTAGCAGGATTGTGATATCGGGCACGAGGCCGCCGGTGGCCAATTCATTCACACTTCGAATAATGTTGATGTCAAGTCCTCGCCCATAGCCCTGGTACGCCATAGTGGCGTCACAGAAGCGGTCGCACACTACCCATTTGCCGGCGCCAAGTGCAGGCAGGATGATCTCCGACACCTGCTGCGCGCGCGCAGCGAGGAACAGGAAAAGCTCCGCCGGCGACACGAGGCCAGCGTGAGCAGGTGAAAGCAGAACCTCCCTGATTCTCTCCCCGATTTCCGTTCCGCCGGGCTCTCGTGTTTCGACCACGTCGATGCCCTCTTTGCGGAGATAATCGGAGAGCAGCGTGGCCTGAGTGGTCTTGCCGCTCCCCTCCACTCCTTCTATCGTAATAAATTTGCCCCGTTTACTCATTCGGTTTGTTCCGATTGAGCGAATCCCTCAGCGCCTTTGCCACGTTAAAGAACGCAAACACTTCATCATGGTCATGAGCGCTCAGGTAACGGTCGAACTGTTCCATCTCGGTGCCCAACGCTGCCAGCGCCTCTCTGATTTCCTGTGAGTTTGCCAGGCAGATGTCGGCCCACATTTCAGGGTCGCTCGAAGCGATTCGGGTGGTATCGAGAAATCCCTTGCCCACGAGATGGTTACATCCTTTATCCAATGCGTTCAGGCCCGAGACCAGCAGCGCGGCCATGATATGAGGCAGGTGGCTCGTCCTGGCCAGGATGCGGTCATGGGCAGAAGGAGTCAGTTCAACGACGTTCCCGCCCAGGCATCCCCACATTTCCTTAATGGTCTCAGCCACAGCCGGCGTCGTTCTCGCCGTCGGCGTGAGGAACACGGTCGCCCCCTCGAACAGGCTTGCCGAAGCGTGCGCCACCCCCTTTTTTTCCGAGCCCGCGAGCGGATGGCTGCCGACAAACCTCGCGCCAACCCGCGCCAATTCTTCAACCGCTCTGACGATACTACCCTTCGTACTGCCCACGTCAGTAATAAAGCATCCTTCCTTCAGTGAGCTTTCCATTTGCTCGACAATCGACGCAACCGACCCGACGGGCGTGCAAATCAGAATCAGGTCAGCCCCTTTTGCGGCTTCAGTGAGTTCGCGACCTGCTTCATCGATGGCGCCCATCCTGAGGCCCTTTTCCACTGACGTGGGGCTTCGTCCGATTCCCACAACCTTCCCGCACATGTGTTTGGCCTTGAGCCCGAGACCAAGTGAGCCGCCGATGAGGCCCACCCCGATGATTGTCACCTTATCGAAATACGTGCTCACGTGCCCTGCTCGCTTGAGGTGCCGCTGGTCGCAACAATGTCAATCGCCCGTCTGAGGGTGAATGAGCCTTCATAGAGCGCTTTGCCGATTATCATCCCAATGATTCGGCCAGGCGCCAGGCGCGCGATGTCGCCCACATCCTTCAATGTCGATATACCGCCGGAGGCGATAATGGAGGCGGGAACCTCGTCCGCCATCCTCGTGAGCGCCTCTCTGTTCGGACCCAACAGCATGCCGTCTCGCTGAATGTCGGTATAAATAATGACGCCCGCGCCATCCTCAACTACCCGCTTGCCAAACTCGACGGCATCAATGTCTGTCACGTCACGCCAGCCCTTCACGGCCACCTTGCCGGAGCGCGCATCGATGCCGACAGCAACTTTCTCGCCGAAGCGCATGCATGCCTCTCGAAGAAACCCGGGAGATTGGAGCGCCGCGGTTCCGAGCACAACACGGTTTATCCCCATCTCCAACACACGGGCAAGTGTCTCAAGCGTGCGGCTGCCCCCGCCAAATTGAATTGGGATATTGACCGCGTTCCGAATCGCTTGAAGCGAAGGCAGGTTCTGCGGCGAGCCGACCAATGCGCCGTCGAGGTCAACAACATGGAGCCATTGGGCTCCCTGCTGCACCCAATTCCGCGCAACTTCGGCTGGGTCGCCTGAATACACCTTCTCCTTTTCAGGCTTCCCTTGCTCGAGTCGAACGCAACGGCCTCCTCTGAGGTCAATCGCCGGAAACAGTATCATTTTTGTCCAGATGTGCTTTGGCGACTTCAACTAACTGGTTGAAGACCTCCCGGTCGTTCACGGCTAGTTCCGCCAGCATTTTCCGGTCGACTTCAATTGAAGCGTTGCTGAGTCCGTTGATGAACTTACTGTACGAAAGCCCCCCTAATCGCGCGGCGGCGTTGATGCGCGTAATCCAAAGGCGGCGGAATTGTCGCTTGCGCGTTCTTCGGTCCCGGTATGAGAATCGAAGGCTTCGAATAACGGCTTCGTTCGCGGTGCGAAACAGTCTGCTCTTTCCGCCGTAATAGCTCTTCGCCATCTTCAGCACCTTCCGGCGGCGATTGCGGGAGGCGGCGCTATTTCGTGTTCTCGGCATGGTTTAACACACTCCTTCTTGAAGGTTCAAATGTAGACCGCTCGGCGGTCAATGCAGCTAGACGCACAAGAGCCGTTCAATCCGTTTCTGGTCAGCGCTCGAGACTACCTTTGCCTTTCTCAATTTACGCTTGCGGCCACTTGCCTTTTTCGTAAGCAGATGGCTCTTGTAAGCTCTGTGCCGCTTGAACTTGCCGGATGCCGTCTTCTTGAAACGTTTTGCCGCTGCACGGTTGCTCTTCATCTTGGGCATATCCAACTCCCCTTCCTGAAACAGGAAAAAGACATCCCCTCCTGTCACGGTCAGAAAAACCTGTGGGATTCTTCCTCGATAGCAGTTAGTGCTTGGGTACGAGCACGAGGGTCATATTGCGTCCCTCGAGTTTTGGCTGCTGCTCCACAGAAGCCATGTCCTGTGTATCCTGAACGAGTCTTTCGAGCACTCTCCGGCCAAGTTCGGTGTGAACCATCTCGCGGCCGCGAAACATCACCGTGATTTTCGCCTTGTTGCCCTCAGCGAGGAATTTCTGAATGTGGTTCAGCTTGAATTGGTAGTCGTGTTCCTCGGTCTTGGGCCGAAACTTCATCTCTTTGACGACTATTGTATGTTGATGTTTCCTGGCTTCCTTGGCCCGCTTGCTCTGCTCGTACTTGTACTTGCCATAATCCATGATTCGGCATACTGGCGGAGAAGCCTGCGGAGCCACCTCAACGAGGTCAAGCTCCTGCTCTCGGGCCAACCGCAGCCCTTCGTCGACGGAAACAATCCCGATTTGTTCTCCGTCAACTCCGATGAGCCGAATGGACCTGGCACGGATTCTCTGGTTCACTCTGGTTTCTTCAACTCGTATTGCGCACCACCTCCAAGTAGTTGGGGCACAGGGGGATGAAACAAAAAAAGATGGCACAGCGCCATCTTCTCCCATGGGACCCCCCATGAGCCGCAGAACCCTGTGAGCAACCATTCTCTGGCGCAACAGGGTGAGAAGCTTTGGCTTCTGCTTTTAAGAGCCGTATGGTTCACAGCAAATTTTTCTGTTTTCTCGCCTCCCATACTAGCACAGGCAACATCCGATGTCAAGCTAATGGCAGCGCGCTTGACAGCCGACACGGCGTTACACTATAATAAATGGCAAACAAAGATTCGTGCGGCGGGTCAGGAAGCCTCTGACTTGCCGATTTTGCTTCCATTCACGAATGGCAGAAGGATATCTGCCATGAAGATCATAGACCGCAGCAAAGCGTGACGACCGGATACACCATCAGAGGGATGGAACAGTGAAGAGAACGTATCAACCTTCGAACAGAAAGAGAAAGCGGACACACGGTTTTAGGACTCGGATGAAAACAAAGGGCGGACGGAAGGTTCTCAGCCGCAGGAGGCGAGAAGGGCGCAAGCGATTGACTGTCAGCGGTTAGCCCAGTGGCCCACAATGAAAAACCTTGGTTTTCCGAGGGGCAAGCGGTTAAAGAAACAGCACGAGTTTAAGAGAATCTATCGGACCGGACGAAAGACAGCGGATGAGTACCTGACCATGTACTCCCGTCCGGCCGAGGGCCGAGCGGGCAAGGTGGGGATTGTGGCCAGCAAGAGGGTGGGGAAAGCTGTCGAGCGCAACAGAATACGAAGAGTTCTCAGAGAGACCATTCGAGCGAACCAACACCGATTCAGCGAGAAGACAGACATCGTTATCATCGTGAAACAACCCGCGCTTGAGCTTACCCACGTCGAACTGGCCGAAATGCTGCTTCTCTTGCTCCGAAAAAGCGGAGCTAATTAATGCGCAAGCTGCTAATCTTTGCGATAAAGGTATACAAGGTGGCGCTGTCTCCGCTTCTGCCGCCTGCCTGCCGCTTTTACCCCACCTGCTCCGAGTACGCTGTCCAGGCCATCGAGAAACACGGCGCATTGAAAGGGTCATTTTTGGCCGCACAGAGAATCTTGCGATGCCATCCGCTCTGCGAGGGCGGCTTCGACCCGGTGCCGTAGAAGCGCCCCTGGACACATCTTCGTGAGAGAGGAGTTTCTCCATTGGACAAAGAGATGCAGAGAAATATGTTGCTTGCGGTCGTCCTGTCCATTCTCATCATGATCGCATGGACGCATTTCTTTGCTCCAAAACCGTCGGAGCAACCGCAGAAACAGAGGGAATCCGCCGTCAGAGTATACGAAGAAACTCCCGAACCGGAAGAGATTGAACCCATTGCGGAACTTCCAGCGCCCGAAGACCTTGCGGGCGCGCGCGACGTCGTGGTGGAAATGCCTCACATGATTGCGACCTTTACGACGCTCGGCGGCCGGCTGACCTCACTTAGGCTTCCCGAGTACCGCTCGAAGCGAGGGGGAGACGTTGAGCTTGTTCCTCAGGATCAGGACGGGCAATGGCCCTTGTCACTCGCGTTTCACGACGCAGCCTTCGGCGCAGCCACGGAAAACTTTATCTATGATTGCGCGCTCTTCGTACCAACAAACGAGCGACTGCGCGGGCTGGTTGATGAGTTACGACAGTGCGCCGACAGGGTGTCCGCCTCATTGGAGGCGAATGAGCTCCGGCATCAACTCAACTTCTGCCTTCCTCAGAGTGAAGGAAGCGAAGACCTGCGCTGGGTAGTCTTGGCAGTCGCGAGCGCGGAAAATACAGGCGCCGCCGAAGCCGACTCGCTCCAGAAGCGCGTCGAGAGATTGTCGCATAGCAAGGTTCTGGTTTTCTCGCACCAGATGACAGCACAACTGAGATTGGTAAAGGCGTTTGTGTTCGACCCGGAGGAGTTTTCATTCGACATGTATGCGGTCTTCCGCAATACGTCTGACCGTCTCTTGAGCTTGGGAAGCGGCCAGGCGAGCTACTCAATTCAGTGGCTGCCCGGATTGGAGAGCTCCGAAACCGCTACAAAATACGACGAACTCCTCGGCGTGTATCTCGTCGAGAAGGATTTCGGTCAGAAGCCGATTCGCAAGCTCAAAGAGACCAGAGAGTTCCCGGAGCAGTTGACGTGGATCGGCCTCAAGCGGAAGTACTTCTTCGTTGCACTTGAGCCGGGGAGCGGACTCATGCGGGCCGTTATGGAGCCCCTCGGACAAAAGGAGGAGTTGGTCAAAATAAGGCTCGACATGCTCCCGACGCAATTGGAGCCGGGAGCCATGGCGGCAAACCACCTCCGCCTCTGTGTTGGCCCGATGCTAAGGGACGTCCTGGAATCATTCGGTCCGGGCTTCAACCAGGTAATCAACTTTGGATTCTTTGACATCTTCGGGAAGATGCTGCTGGCAGCACTCTTGTGGTTCAACAAATATGTCCAGAACTACGGGTTGGCCATCATCCTCCTGACCATCGTCGTGCGCGTCGGTCTTTTCCCGCTCAATCAGAAGAGTTACAAGTCGATGAAGGAGATGCAGGCGCTCCAGCCGAAGGTGACTGAGTTGCGGGAGAAACACAAGAAGAATCCGCAAGAGATGAACCGGAAGATGATGGAGCTCTACCGAACCCATAAAGTCAATCCGATGGGGGGATGCCTTCCCATCGCATTTCAGATGCCGATATTTATTGCGCTGTTTCAGGCGCTCAGATACGCAGTGGAGCTGCGCGGTGCAGAGTTCCTGTGGATCACTGACCTTTCCGAGCCCGACCGCCTGTTCACTCTCACGGTCCCGATCAATCTGCCGATTAACCTTCTGCCACTGCTGGTTATCGCGGCGATGGTGATTCAGCAGAAAATGACCCCGATGGCGGCGGGCGGCCAGAGCGAGGCTCAACAGAAAATGATGCAGTACATGCCGATCATCTTCGGCTTCCTGTTCTACAGCATGCCCTCTGGCCTCACGGTATACTTTCTCGTATCCACCGTGCTCGGGCTCGTGCAGCAATACTTCGTTCAAAAGGCGGCGTAACTCAATTCCGCACAGAAAGGAAGCAAACTATGGTATCAATCGAAGTTGAAGGGAAGACACCGGAGGAGGCGATACAGAAGGCTCTGGAAGTCCTCGATGCGCCTCGCGAGAAAGTGAAGGTCGAGATTCTGGAGGAAGGCAGCAAAGGATTGTTCGGCATGATTGGAAGCAAACAGGCGAAGGTGAAGGCAACCCTTTTGGAGATTACCGAACCCGATGTCGGAAGGTCTCAGGCCTCGGAGTTCTCCCCGCGCCCGACGGTTTCCGCCACAAAGCCTCCGCGTCCGATTACCGATGCACGCGCGCTAGCCGCACTCGGCGACACTCCGGGAAAGGAGACATTGGAGGAACTGCTTCGCCTCATGGGTTTCAAGGCGGAAATAACGCAGAGACTCGACGGCGACAAGATAATCCTATCCGTCCATGCCGGCGAGGACAGCAATATCCTCATCGGCAGACGCGGCAAGAACCTCAACGGGCTGCAATATGTCGTCAACCGCATCTGCGCGAGAAAGAACGAGAACACGCAACCTGTCGTGATAGACATCGAAGGTTACAGGGAGAGACGCGAGGAGGCTTTGGAGGCATTGGCTCAACGCCTGGCCGCAAAGGCGAAAAGCTCTCACCGCGAGGTCGAGACCGAACCGCTCTCAGCCGCCGAACGCCGACTCATCCACATGGCCTTGAAAGACGATGCCGAAGTGCGCACACAGAGCCGGGGCGAAGGGCCCTATAAAAATGTGGTCATACGGCCGAGGTCTCGATAAATAGTTCAGAGGGAACTGAAATAGGCGCCGGGGCTGTGCCCGGCTCGCCGATGATGGTTCTTCTCTATGTATTGCCGCCCCGGAGCTTGAATTGCGGTTCCGGGGCGCGCATTTCTTAAGGAAGTTGTCAGACGTATGAGCGAAGGCTCGACAATATGCGCCGTGTCGACACCGCCCGGCCGCAGCGGCATCGGCATCGTAAGGCTGAGCGGGCCGGAAGCGATTGACGCAGCCGACCGCTTTTTCACCGCAACCAACGGGAGACCACTGCATGAACAGTCCAACCGGCGGCTCATCCACGGACATGTGCTCGATGAAGGATGCGTCGTCGATGAGGTGCTTGCGAGCGTGATGCGCTCCCCTCACAGCTACACGACCGAAGACGTGGTCGAAATAAATTGTCATGGCGGCATCATCGCAGTCCGCCGAACGCTCGAACTGGCGCTCAAGGCGGGCGCCAGACTTGCAGAGCCGGGCGAATTCACCAAGCGCGCCTTCCTCGGAGGCCGCATTGACCTCGCTCAGGCCGAAGCGGTGGCCGACCTCATCGGAGCGAAAACGGCAGCGAGTCTCAGGGCCGCGACGAATCAATTGCAGGGAAGATTGAGCGAACGCATCATGGCGCTGCGCGACAGGCTTGCTGACTGCCTCGCTCGCATCGAGGCGACGATAGACTTCCCGGAGGATGAGGTGCCACCACTCCCTGGCGCGGGCGTCGCGGAAGTCCTGGAAGAAATCCGTGACGGAATAGACGACCTCATCTCGAATGCGCAAGGCGGGAGACTCTACCGCGACGGCATCACGACGGTCATCGTCGGCAAGCCGAACGTCGGCAAGTCGAGCATCCTCAATGCGATTCTGAGCGAGCCGCGGGCAATCGTCACGGAGGAGCCGGGAACGACGCGCGACGTTATCGTGGAATCGGTTGATTTGCGGGGAATCGCTCTGAGACTGTGCGATACGGCCGGCATTCGTGAGCCGGGCTGCGAGGTCGAACGCCTGGGCGTCGAACGAAGCGAACGCGCGCTCGACGAGGCGGACCTCGCCCTTTTCATCGCCGACTCGTCCCAGCCTCTCTCGGCCGAGGACGTGAGAATCATCGAGCGCCTCGCGGCAAAGCCCCATGTCATCGTTGCTGCCAACAAGATAGACCTCAAGCAAGATGCAGACATGTCCGAGATTGCCCGAAAACTTCCCGGGAAGAAGGTCGTCCGCACTTCCGCGACGGAAGGCATCGGCATTAAAGAACTCGGGGAAGCGATATTCAACGAGGTGACGAACGGGGCCGAAATCGCGCCTGAAGAAATCATCGTGAGCCGGCTCAGACACCAGAAAGCACTCGAAAGGGCACGAACAGCTTTGCGACGGGCGGGGGAAGCGCTCGCGAATGCGCTCTCGCACGAGTTCGTCGCGGTTGACCTGCGCGACGCGCTCGATGCGCTCGGCGAGATCGTCGGCGCAGTCGTGACCGATGACCTGCTCGAAAGAATCTTCAGTGAATTCTGCATCGGGAAATAGTGAGAGGGCGAAAGGTGAAGGCAATCTGCCGGGGTCAAGTCTTCACAATTCACATTTCGATTGCGATAAACTGTCCGCCTCCCCCCGTTAGGACCGAAATGTGAATTGTGAAGACCCCAATGGTCGAAGCGATGTACATTTACCCCAAGAAATATGATGTCATCGTCGTCGGTGCGGGGCACGCAGGCTGCGAGGCCGCGCTAGCCTCAGCCAAGATGGGCTGCGAGACGCTCCTGCTGACCATCTCGCTCGATACCATCGCGCAGATGTCGTGCAATCCCGCCATCGGAGGCCTCGCCAAGGGACACCTTGTGCGCGAGATAGACGCGCTCGGCGGAGCAATGGCGAAGGTGACCGACGCGACGGGAATTCAGTTCCGCATGCTGAACCGGGGTAAGGGGCCAGCCGTGTGGGCTCCGCGCGCACAGGCCGACAAGAAAGCCTACCACCTCAAGATGAAGCATCTCTTGGAAGAAGCCGCCGCATTAGACCTCAAGCAGGCGCTCGTCGAGGATATTTCCATTGAGAACGGGCGCGTGACAGGCGTCATCACGCAGACTCAGACGAAGTTCGAAGGCCATGCCGTGATAATCACCACGGGTACGTTTCTTCGCGGTCTCATCCACGTGGGGCTTTCACAGTACGAGGCGGGTAGGGCGGGCGAGTTTCCCTCGAAGAAGCTTTCCGACGCGCTTGAAAGGATTGGCTTCGAACTCGGCCGCCTCAAAACAGGTACGCCGCCGCGCATCAACAAGAACACCGTTGACTTCTCCGCGTTCACCGAACAGCCGGGCGATGTGCCGCCGCCGCCATTCTCATTTTCAACCGACACAATCGAGCGCGAGCAGGTCCCGTGTTACCTCGGTTACACGAACGAGCGCACCCACGAAGTTATTCGCAACAATCTTGACCGTTCGCCGCTCTATTCGGGCAAGATTGTCGGCATCGGCCCGCGCTACTGCCCTTCCATCGAGGACAAGGTGGTCAAATTCCCGGAGAAGAAGCAGCACCAGATTTTCCTCGAGCCCGAGGGCATCGAGACAGACGAGCTCTATTGCAACGGCATACCGAGCAGTCTTCCCGAAGACGTCCAGTTGCAGTTCCTCCGCACCATTCGCGGGCTCGAGCAGGCTGAAATTATGCGCTCCGGCTACGCCATCGAATACGATTTCGCGCCTCCTTCTCAGATAAAAGCCACCATGGAGACGAGAAAGGTCGAGAACCTGTATTTCGCCGGTCAGATAAACGGGACATCCGGCTACGAAGAGGCGGCCGCGCAGGGACTCATGGCGGGAATCAATGCAGCGCTCAAACTGCGAGGCGACGTGCCCCTCGTTCTGGACCGCTCGCAGGCGTACATCGGTGTGCTGCTCGACGACCTCGTCACCAAAGAGATACGCGAGCCGTATCGTATGTTCACCGCACGCGCGGAATACCGCCTGCTGCTCAGGCAGGATAACGCTGACCTGCGCCTCATGCCCATCGGCCACAGACTTGGGCTTGTGGATGATGCTGCGTTCGAACGATTGGAGAATAAGCGCGAGCGCATCGAAGAAGAACTCCTCAGGCTGAGAAACAATCGGCTCGCACCTTCCGAAACCGCGGACCGGCTTCTCGTCGAGCGTGGAACGGGGCCGCTCAAAGACGGAGCCACCCTCGAACAACTCCTCCGCCGCCCGGAGCTGAACATTGAAGACGTATACGCGCTTGCCGGATTGGCGGTCCCTGAAAAGAATGTCGCCGAGCAGGTGCAGATTGAGGTGAAATACGACGGCTACATCAAACGCCAGCTTGCACACATCGAGAAGCTGAAAAAGCTCGAGGATGCAGCCGTTCCCAACGAGTTCGACTTCTCCCGCCTTCACGGGCTCTCGACCGAGGGCCGCGAAAAGTTGATGCGATTCCGCCCCGCCTCCGTCGGTCAGGCTGCGCGCATTTCGGGCGTCAGCCCCTCCGACATCTCCATCCTGATGATATATCTGCGGAAGTAGACGCCACCCCCGCACACGAGTCCATGCGCGAGCCCATCTCCGCATCGCCCGAACTAATACCCAAATGAGAAAATATATGGCTGTGACCTATGTCACAGAAACAACCTCTTCGCGGGGCTCATAATCATTCCAAACAGTTGGCGATTGTATCCGCCGATGGCATGTTCCGTGGGCTCTCTGTTCCGTGAGCTCCCTGTGAGTTCCCTTGACAAACCATCGGGCGGATGCTACAATCCCGCCCAATTTTAGGAGGGTTGCTGTCAGCGTAAACAGCCAGTTGTCATTCTTCTTGATATTACCCCAAGTATCCCACGCCTGGTAGACCACCCCAGTACAAATGGCGTTTGTTTGGTTTCATTAGGGTGAAGTTGAAACTTCACCTGAGGGCCCGAAATATGGGCCGGTCTTTGCAGCAAGGTCGGCAAAGCTGGACAAGCGCGAGTTTTCGCCAGTCGGCGGGACCGAATATGGACTCTGAAAAAGGAGGCGTAGGGAAGTGACAACAACCAAGAATCACGAAGAAGTATCAACTAAACAAGTACTGGGCCAGATGCTTGTGGGCGCATGGATGACACAGGCCATCTACGTTGCGGCGGAACTCGGGATTGCGGATTTGCTCGCTGCAGGTCCTCGAACGGTCGAAGAGTTGGCAGAGGACTGCCATGCACACGCCAGTTCCCTCTATCGGGTGCTGCGTGCTCTAGCGAGTGTGGGCATATTCGCCGAAGATGCGCATGGGCGATTCTCACTGACGCCGCTCGCCGAACAACTGCGGAGCGACGCACCGGACCCCCAGCGGGCATTTGCCATCATGCTAGGAGCAGAATTCTATAAGTCGTGGGGAAAGCTGCTGCACGGGGTGAAGACGGGCGGAGAGGCATTCCGCACGGCGTTCGGCGTACCGTTTTTTCAATACATGACAGAGCATCCTGAGCGCCACAGCATTTATGATGCTGCTATGGAGAGCTTCGCGGTCGGCGAGACCGAGCCCATGATCGATGCATATGATTTCTCTCCATTCAAAACCGTAGCCGATGTCGGTGGCGGTAACGGCCTGGTGTTAGCCTCGATTCTCAAGCGGCATCCGGGAATGAAGGGCATCCTGTTCGATTTACCTGCCGTAGCGGACCGCGCTCGAACCATCGTCTCGGGTTTCAGTTTGGATGGTCAATGCCAGATTGTGGGAGGAGATTTCTTTGCTTCGGTACCGACGGGAGTCGATGCATACGTACTACGGCACATCATCCATGATTGGAACGATGACGATGCGGTTGCCATCCTGCGCAATTGTCGCGAGGCGATGAATCCCGAAGGCAGAGTATTAGTGGTTGAGATTGTGATACCGCCCGGGAACGAGCCGTGTTTCGGAAAGTGGCTCGACCTGATGATGCTGGTCGTCGGCGGCCGCGAACGCACAGAAGAACAGTACCGGCGATTGTTCGCGGAGGCGGGGTTGAAATTGAGCCGCATTGTTCCCACCGCAGCGGAAATCAGCGTCATTGAGGGAATACGGGCATCATAGCATCTTACCGTTAGAATTGAAAGGAGAACGTCCGTGAAGAGCTTAATGGCTCTGTCCGTTGTCGCACTGGTCCTGGTGATGGGGTGCGCCACGGACCAATCAAAGGAGATTGCTCAACTGAGGCAGGAAGTAAGCGATCTGAAGGTTCTGGCTGGCCCGCCTCCCACGTCCCTGGACACGTTGTATCCCCCTGAGGCGGATGCGCCCGTCTATCAGATAAAGATGTTTGAAATGGAAGCCCCGTTTACGGGCATCGCTATCGAGACGGGCAAGGGAAACTTTGAACTAGCCAAGGCGTACTTTGAAAGGTTCAGGACACAGTATCTGGAAGTCTCGAAGATGGTGCCCGAGTGGGAAAAGGAGTACCCTTTGGAGCCGGTTGAGCAGCTTGGGGCATCGCTTGAGACCGGGGAGCAGGACAAGATAATGGCGGCATTTGGGGCGGTCGCCGGGGCGTGCAATGACTGCCACTTCCTCAACATGCCCAAGGTACAGCAGAAGTATCACTGGGAAGATTGTTCCGGAATCATGGTGTCAGACCCGGTGACAAAGGAAAACGTGAAATATAGCCAGTTTATGGTGAATCTGAACGTGTCCTTCGTCGGTATCGGATTGGAACTTGAGCAGGGACAGCCGGATAATGCTCTGAAGCACTTTGAAGCGCTCAACAGCAGGTATCAAACCTTGAAGGAAACCTGCGGAGCATGTCATCAGACGGAGAGGGAGTACTACGTTGACGATAACGTGCAGGCACTCATAAATACGCTGGGAGCAACGCTGAGGACTTCGTCTCCGGATACGAACTCGGTACGAACATTGAGCCAGCAGATTGGAATGGAGAGTTGCATGAAGTGCCATTGGCTGCATATCCCCGCGACATATGCTAAGGCTCAATGGAACGAGAGAAAACAAGGCGGAGAAGAATAGGCTCTCGATCTCACGGGAGGAAATTGCGTATGTGTCACGAACGCCGGTTGGGCAAACCCAACTTCATGAAAGGCTTCTCAACCAATACGTGCGATATAGTTGAGACCACGAGTACGATGATGATGATAAGCAATACCTTCACTGAAGGATGGGCATCTACCTTGGCTTGAATGAAACACATCACCGGCAAATGCCACAAGTAGGCGCTGTAGCTGACAACCCCCATAAACCGCAGCGGGGTGGAACCGAGTACCCGACTCACAAGGCCTGCGCCGCTCAAGCACAAGAACAGAAAGAACGCCCACAGGAATCCAAACACTGCCGAGTGAACATACGTCAGGGACCACCTGAACTCTTGACCCGAGACCGACGTCCAGAAACGAGGAATCAGCAGCACGATTGTGAGGAACGCCATTATCGCGACCAAATTAAGAAGTCCCCTCGCATACAATGGTTTGAGTCTCTTCGGCTTGAAAATCCTGGACTGAAGGAGCGCTGTCAAAGACCCCATCAGGAAAACAGGTAGGTTGCGCGCTAAGGAAATACGACTCACCTCAAACTCCTCGGGACGCCAGGGAGGCCACAAAACAAAACGAATCAATATGCTTGCAGCAACGACGAACAAGGCGGCAGCTAATGGATTCTTCTTGAGAGGCACGCAGAACAGGAATGCCACGAACGGCAGCAGAACGTAGTACTTGACTTCCACCGGAATTGCCCAAAAGATATTCTTCCCTTCGCGTAGCAACAAGTGGTTCACGAACTCGGACCGCGAAATGGGAACGAAATAGGGCACATTAAGATGCGTCGAAAAGATGTGACTGACAAGAAGAACCAGGAAGAAGAGCGGGAATATTCTGAGAAACCGCCTGCGAGCATAAATACTCCACACGCTCAATTCCAGGAACTGCGATTTCTGTCTCTTCACCGGCGGCAGGGTCAGCAAGAATGAACTCAAGACAAAGAACAGAAGAACACCGCATATGTCGAACCTTGCCAAGCTGAACAGCGGGGTCAGATGAATTCCAGCATTCCCCATGTGGCCGAGAAGGACAAAAAGGATTGCCACTCCCCTCAGGCCGTCCAGCGAATCTATCTGCAGACCGGTCGAAGACGATTTTCTCAGAATTGGCTCTACCAGTGTGGGGAGTCTTGGGGACCGCATATATCCGACTGTAACCCTTGGGGTGTCAAAGGTCAATCCCGGTGAAGGGTGTCAGTTCTTGGCACAGTCGACACTTGCTGTAAGGCCTACACTCTAATGCCGTGTGCGCATATGAGGAGGGAAACTGGACCGCGCTCTTTTAATCGCTTGCTTGGGGTTCGCGGGCGGCTGCTTCCGATTTGAGCCGGTTCGCTTCAGCAAGCTCGGCGAAAGAACGCCGTTTCAGCAGCTCGATGAGAGAATCCTGCGCCTCGCGCCATACCTCATGCACGGCGCAGATAGGCCGGTTCTCACAAGAGTTCCCGTTCAAGAGGCACACATTGAGCGCTATCTGACCCTCAATGGCTTCGAGCACATCCAGAAGAGTTATCTCATTCGGGTCTTTCACCAGCGTAAAGCCGCCGCCGGTTCCGCGTGTCGAGCTCACGATTCCCGCGCGTGAGAGACCTTGAAATATCTTGGAAAGGAAGCTTGGGGGGATATTCTGGCGTTCAGATATCTCGCTCAGCAGACATATCGTACCTTTTGGCTGCGAGCACAAGTATAAAACACCGCGTATCGCGTACTCCGCGGCGCGCGTTATTTGCATCCAACTTCCTCCTTACTGCAACGTTCAAACATCACATTATGCCAACAAAACTCTCTTTTGTAAAATGGTTTCCCTGAATGGGGCACAGTTTGCTTCTCACTAAAAGCCTAACGGTCCGGCGATATAATTGAATATCTGCATCGGCACGGCCACAATATGGCGGAACACGCCCGTCATGAGAAACAGGATGAGGATGATGAAACCGAACTGTTCCAGCCTCCGGAACTGCCATGCTGTTTGCATGGGGAGATAGTGATACAACACATGTGAGCCGTCGAGCGGCGGAATGGGAATGAGATTGAACACCGCAAGCACAACATTCAGATACATGAGGTATTGCAGGATGAACACGATTGGACGGATGAACGGAAATCCGCCGAATACATAAATCGTCCTGAGCAATGTTGCCGCCAACAGCGCGAGCACCAGATTACTGGCGATTCCGGACACGGAAACAAGAATGTCATCACGCCGGTAATTGTTGAACCGCCTCGGGTTAACCGGCACCGGCTTTGCCCAGCCGAGCAGGAACGGCGTGCCCATCAGCAATGCCAACAGGGGAAACGCAATGGTCCCGATTGGGTCGATGTGAGGGATGGGATTCAGCGTCATCCGGCCGGAGAGCATCGCGGTATCATCGCCACACCGGTATGCCATCCATGCGTGCGCAAACTCGTGTACGCAACAGGAAAAGAGAAGAATCACGTATATCGCCAGTATGTATTCTGTGGGCATGCTCTGTTTTCCGGGTTCCCCTCCGCCAGCCGGTCGCCTCAATGAGACAGCTTCGCCGTGTCCGCAAATTTGATGAAGGCTTCCCTTTCGGCATCGCCGAGCGATTCGGGAATTCGCACATCTACCTGGACGATGTGGTCGCCCCTTCCATTGCCATGCACCTTCTTCACACCTTTTCCCTTGAGTCGGAGTTTTCTACCGGGCTGCGTCCCCGGTGGGATGCGCAGGTTCACCGGGCCGTCAATCGTCTCCACCTTCACGTTCGCGCCGAGCACGGCCTGCGCAAGATTAACGGTCACGTCAGAATAGATAGTACTACCCTCGCGTCTGAATTTCGCGTGTTCGCGGACTCTTACGGTGAGAATGAGGTCGCCCGCCGGACCGCCCTGACTGCCCTTTTGTCCTTGTCCGGCAATGCGTATCTTCGAGCCGTTCCCGACGCCGGCGGGGATTTTTACCGCAATCGAACGCGTATGCGCGGCCACACCCTGTCCGCCGCATGCACTGCATGGCCTGCCACCGGTAACGCCCCGACCCAGGCAGGCGGGACATGGACGGCTGATCGAGAACGCTCCCTGGCTGGTCGCGACGGAGCCGCGCCCGTTGCACGTCGGACACGTCTGTGTGCCCGAGCCAGGCTCGGTTCCCGTGCCGCCACACCGCGAGCATTCTTCCTCACGAGCTATCTGAAACGTTGTCTTCCCGCCGGAGATGGCTTGCTCGAACGGTATTTCGATTTCGGCGTGGATGTCCTCGCCGCGCATCGGCCCGAAGTGCGTGCCGAATCCGGCCTGCGGCCCGCCCGCACCTCTGCCCATGCCGCCGAACCCGAAGATCGAGCTGAACAGGTCGCCAAGGTCGCCAAATCCGGAAAGGTCTTCATATCTGAACTGCTGGCCGCCCGCTCCGGGATGCGGCCTGAATCCCCCCTGTCCGCCGGGCCCGAATCCGCCCCCGAACCCACCAAAGAAGGCGCCGTCGCGCATCTGATCGTACTGTTTCCGCTTCGTCTCATCGCCGAGGACATCATAGGCCTCTTGAACGCTCTTGAACTTCTCCTCGGCAGACTTGTCGTTCGGGTTTCTGTCGGGGTGATACTTCTTGGCAAGCTTTCGATACGCATCCCGTATCTCCTTGTTGGATGCGGTCTTAGAGACTCCCAAAACTTTGTAATAGTCCTTGGCAGGCAAGTACTCTCACCTCGTGCGAAAGGGTGTAGAAAACACAATTCTTCATTCAATATAGCACAAATATAACATAAGCGCACACCGTTTGTCGAGGAGTAAGCCCTCGCGATGGACCACGCGAAATGGGCAACAAAAGGAATAAGAACATTTGAACCGCAGCGCGTCGCAGACCCGAAGCGCAGGAGACGCAAAGAAAAAGACTTGGAGACCGAAGTATCAACAAAACGCCCTTATCTGCAGATTAAGCAGATTCCCGCTGATAAAGAAGGAGGGGGAGCACAAAGACGCGGATCATTCCTGCGAAAGCGCAAATCATAAGGAAAAACCCGTTTGGGCAACGTAGGCGCCTTTCATCCTCTTCTGTCCAAGAGCTTTTTCCGCAATTTCCAAGCGAATATCCTCCTCTTGCAAGGACGCAATGAATTGCGCCCCTACAGAGGCAAATTAGGGAGACTCTTGCAGGGGCGCGATTCATCGCTCCCAAAATGTGTTCGTGGACAGTTAATCTTTGGTTTGGACAAAACCGATGGCAGCCTCAACCAGAATTCTCACGTGCTTCGGGCACGGATGGACCTGAGTGCGCAGAAGCTGATGAACATGAACACTGATGCGACGGGGAAAATCGAACGATAGCCGAATGTATCGATAAGTTTGCCTCCAATGAGGGGGCCAAAAATCTGCGGGGCTGCCATACTTACTACACCGATGCCGACGAATTCCGCAGTACGTTCCTTCGGTATGAGGTCGAGCATGTAGGCGTAACCGACTCCCATGACTACCGCAAGCGGGATGCCGCTGATGCCGAGCGTAATCAGTGCCTGCGTGAAACTCCGTGAGAAGCCAATCGTGAGGATAGCCGCTGTCCAGAAGGCGACCGCTGATAGCAGAAGCCCTCTTCGTCCGACTCTGTCGCCGAGCGCGCCTGACGGCAGTACGAGAACCGTCTGCACAATCGAGGGTATCATAGGGGCGAGGAGTGATTTTCCCTCCCCCACCCCCAGTTCCTCGACAAGGAACAGAGTGATGAATGCCTGAACGACCCAAAAACCGAGCCACCAGAAAAACTGCGCAAGAAAGAATTTCAGGGCGTCGGTCTCCTTGGCTATGCTCCTCAAATATCGGATAGGGGTGGTTTCTCCAAGAGAGTTCTCCTCGGGCTTGTCCGGCCCTCTCAGCAACGCGATTGCAAACACTACTGAGAAGCAGCAGACCGCAGCAACCATGGAAAAGACCATCTTCGGATACTCGTCCCAAACCTGCGAACACGCGAAGAATGATGCGATGAGACCCATTCCGCCGAGAAGATTCATCACCCCGCTGGCAGTTCCTCGCTGGGATGGAGGCGTGATATCGGGCAAGAGCGACATGTACGGTGTTTGTGCGATATCCATGAACATATACGTAGCTCCACTGATGCATGCAATAAGCCCTAACGCACCCGTGTAAGGCAGACTCATCATGCAAGCGAACATGCCAAGCATCCCGAAGAGTATGTATGGCTTCCGGCGCCCGAACCGACCGTGAGTTCGGTCACTGAAATAGCCCGCGATAGGCGGAACGATGCAGCCTGAGACCCCGGCCAAGCTGAGCATGAGCGAAATCAAGAATTTCGAGCCCGTGAATCCTCTCAGAAAAATGGGCATTACGCCCGTATAGAATCCCCAGAAAAAAAGTATCCCAAACCATCCCGTCCCGAGAATGGCCATTTCCCTATGAGTGATCTCAGCGGGTTCTTTCAACGAAGAAGGGTCTCCAACGAGAAGGTCGGGAACGGAAAAAGGCTATGGAAATCGAACACCCAAATCCACGAGACCTTTGCAACCATCGCGATTATCATGCCGCGGCCAGGAAAATGGTACCTTTCACCTTTATAGGATAATAGGTATTATGTTCCCGGAATGAGCTTTTTCCGAAGTTTCCGAGCGTCCTCGACCGCATGCGCAGCCTCATCGTTATTGAAATATGCATAGACATCGCGACCGCCCTCGAATTCCTTGCTTAGCCACTCGGCCCAGGGACGCAGGGATTGTTCCGGGTAGGCTCCGCGATACTTGCTGCCTGTCCCGTGAAACCGCACGTAAGCAACGCTTCCTGTTGCTATTCGCGGGACTTCGAGCCCCTCCATGTCATGCACGCAGAGGCTGGCGCCACGCTCATCGAGCATCGAAAAAACTTCTGAATTCAGCCAACTCTGGTCACGGAACTCGAAGACGTGAACCAGATCACGAGGAAGGTGGTTCAAGAAATCCTCGAGCCGCTGCGGGTCGCACCTCCAGCGAGGCGGAAGCTGGTACAGAATGGGGCCGAGGTGTTCGCCGAGCAACCGTGCTCGCGTGAGGAATCGCTCAACGACTTGTTCGGGGTCTTTGAGTTTCTTCCTGTGAGTGATATAGCGATTGGCTTTGACGCTGTAAATGAATCCCGTTCCGGCCTGTTCGGCCCAACTGCGAAATGTCTTCTCACTCGGCAGTTGATAGAAAGTGTTGTTAATCTCGACGGTGTCAAAGGTCTGTGCGTAAAATGCAAACCACTCTTTGTTGGGAACGCCTTCAGGATAAAATCGCCCCTTCCAGTGCTCGTAGCTCCATCCTGAGCAGCCTACCCGTATTTCAGGTTTCTTCCGCTCGTTCATGGTAGATTATGAAATCCGGGCGAGCGCGGCGTTCTGTGCCGAGGCAACGCTTCATGCACGAGTGCGCTTGCCGCATCTAAGTACGCTCCCTCATGAATTCGGTGACGTATTGTTCTATTATCGTTTGTCTTTGTAGGGGCCGTTCGCGAACGGCCCCTACAAGAATGCGGACACATCACCGTATTCATGAACATGTACAACAAGAAACTGGTAGCCATTTCGTCATTGCGAGGGAGCGACGGGTCGCAGACCCGAGCGACCGAAGCAGTCTCAGTCGTAGCGTTAAAGATGCAAGCAGAGATTTCTTCGCCCGGGTCTGCGACCCTCGGGCTTGCGGCCCTCGGGCCTGCGGCCCTGCGCTCGCAATGACCGCATGGAGCCGCTTCGGACGAGTGCTCCTCTCCTATTTCCTTATTATTTGCCTCTTGGCCTGTTCTTCGACCTCCTTCGTTTCGCGCCTGAGTTGTTCGCTCTCCTCGACTGTGTACTTTCCGGGAGTGGTGATCCGCGTAATATCCTCCGGCAATGCTTTGAGCGAACGCTCACACCGCTTTCGTGCGTCGTCGATCGTCTCCGTAAACGTGGCCCTTCCGTTCTCCATCACATTGGCCAACAGCGGGGTCATTCCGGGAATCGGCTTCTCCTCGCGCAAGGCGATGATATCGCGTTCGAATCGTCCGCTGCGGTCAAAGGCGCGATAAACCTGTTTTCCCGCCGGCAGCGTCATTTTGTCGGTGCTGAGCTTGAGGACGGGCTTCCCGTCGTATTCCACGAGTTTGTAAGCCATATCAGTGCTCGGGGCATCTTTCGAGACGCCCATGTTCGTGCCGACCCCGAAGCCGTCTATGAGCGCCCCTTTGGTGAACACATCATCTATCTTATACTCGTCAAATCCGCTGCTTGCGAATATCAGGGTGTCGTTCAGGCCGGCCTCGTCCAGTATCTGACGAACTTTCTTGCTCAGGTCAGCCATGTCGCCACTGTCGAGCCGGACTCCTCTGAGTTTCTGGCCGCGCTGTTTCATCTCCCGTCCTACAACGCATGCCTTTCGCGCGCCGGAAAGCGTGTCATAGGTGTCTATGAGAAGGACGCAATTGTCCGGATGCGTGCGCGCAAACGCCCGGAACGATTCAATCTCGTCATCGAACGCGGTGACGTAGGAGTGCGCCATTGTGCCACTGATGGGAATGCCGTAGCGCTGGCCGGCAAGAACGTTGCTGGTGCCTTTGAAGCCTGCGATGTAACTCGAGCGCGCCACCTTCAGCCCTGCCTCTGCGCCGTGCGTGCGGCGGAGCGAGAAATCGATTAACGTCTTTCCCCGGGCGACAGTCATGCAGCGAGAGGCCTTCGTGCAAATGAGCGATTGAAGGTGCACAGCATTAATAACATACGATTCCACGAGCTGGCTCTCGATGATGGGCGCGGTCACTTCGAGGATAGGCTCATCTGCAAAGAAGACCTCACCCTCCTTCATTGCCCACACTTCGCCGGTAAATTTGACCGTCGCGAGAAAGCGGAGAAATTCTTCGGAGAACATCTTCGTGCTTCTCAAGTAGTCAATCTCATCGCTGGTGAAACGGAATCGTTCGAGATACCGGAGGACCTCCTCGAGGCCTGCGCTGACGAAGTACCCCCAATTCTTGGGATACGTGCGAATGAACAGGCTGAACGTGGCTGGCGCGAACATCTTTTCCTTGAAATAGCTCGCGGCCATAGTGAGCTCGTAAAGGTCGGTGATGAGAGCCGACGCATATGGAGTGTCCGCTTTCGTCATCTCGTTTCCTCTGTAGTCCTCCGCATGGGTCTCGGGAGTCTTTTTAAACCTTATCATGGAAGGTGTGCATCCGCAACGAGTGCGGGCAGGGGACAGCCGACCACCAAGCGCGGTGTGCTTAAACGACGCGCGCAATTGCGTCGTTGTCTGCTGAGAAGCGGTTCCGTGGATCCGGGCCTACTTCTTGAGTTTCTTTAGTTCCTCGGCCCGCAGCTCTTTCCGGAGTATCTTGCCGACGGCTGTCTTGGGCAGTTCACTGCGGAACTCAATGATTTTGGGAACCTTGTAGGCAGCCATATTTTCCTTGCAGAAGGCGGTTATTTCTTCCGCGGTCGCAGTCTCCCCTGGGCGGAGTACGATGAAGGCTTTGACTGTCTCTCCGCGGTATTGGTGAGGAACTCCTATCGTGGCCGCCTCGAGCACTTTTGGATGCGAGTAGAGCACTTCATCCACTTCGCGTGGATAGATGTTGTATCCGCCTGCGATTATCAGGTCCTTCTTTCTGTCTACGATATAGAAGTAGCCGTCCTCGTCCATGCGGGCGATGTCACCGGTGAGCAACCAGCCATCTTTGAGCGTCTGTTCTGTTTCCTGTGGTTTGTTCCAGTACCCGAGCATGACCTGAGGGCCTTTGATGATGAGCTCGCCCTCTTTCCCTACGGGCAGTTCCTTTTGCCAATCCTCGGTGTCAACAATCTTGGAGTCGGTGTCGGGGAATGGGATGCCGATGCTCCCCGGTTTTCTGATGCCGAGGATCGGTGTGGAATGCGTGACGGGCGAAGCCTCGCTCAATCCGTAGCCCTCGGTCATCGAGATGCCCAAGGACGCGATGCCGTTAATCGTTTCAATGGCAAGCGGCGCCGAGCCTGAGTTGAACAGCGCCACTTTGTCCAGGCCCGCCTCGCCAGCATCGGGATGGTTCAGGATGGCGGTGAAGAGTGTGGGCACACCGGGGAAATAGGTGACGTCATCGGATGCAAACGCGTTGAGCAACTGGTCTATGTCGAACCGCGGAATCAAAATCATCTTCGCACCATTGAATATCCCGCAGTTCATCCCGCACGTCATCCCGTACGAGTGAAATATGGGAATGACGATGAGATACACCTGCTGGCCGAGCGGCATGAGTTCTTTCGCCCATGTGGCGGTTTGGAGCGTATTCGAGACGATGTTCATATGAGAAAGCGTAGCGCCTTTGCTCAGGCCGGTGGTTCCGCCGGTGTACTGGAGCACCGCAGGCTCGTTTATGCCCACCTCCACCACGGGCGGGAGTCTGTTGCCGCCGCGTTCGAGGAGTTCGAGAAAACTGATCTCGCCAGCCGCAAGCTCCAGAGCGCCTGCAGCATCTCTCACTTCGGGTATCATGTAATCGGTCACCCGAGTCACGACGACGTTCTTCAGGCTGGTCGTCTCCTTGACTTTCCTCGCCTTGTCAATATGCATATCGAGACAGAAGAGCGTCTCCGTCCCGCTGTCATTAAGCTGGTGCTCGAGTTCTCGTTCCATATAGAGAGGATTCACGTTCACGACGATAGCGCCGATACGCAGAATCGCATAGTATCCGATGATTATCTGCGGACAGTTCGGGAGCATGAGGCCCACGCGGTCACCTTTGCGAATGCCCATGTCGGCGAGCGCGACCGCAAGTTTGTTCACCTGTGACCGGAGCTCGCGATAGGTGAGCGTGGCCCCATAAAAATCGGTTGCAAGGCTATCCTTGTACTTCGATGCCGCAAGGTCGAGCATGAAGTAAGCCGGCACCTTGGGATACCGAAGTGAAGAAGGAACAAAGTAATCATAGTGACGAAACCACGGCTTTTTCATGTGACACCTCTGAAGTGGTTGAGTTGTAACTAGTAACTACAGGTTGCGGGGCAGATAATATCATATTTTATGCTCAATGGAAAGACTTTGCTTGAATTCCGTTGGCGAAGCACGGCTCCAGTTTGGTATAGTTGAGAAAAAAGTGCATACGTGCGCTCTCGAACTGAGGGTTTTCCTAGAGTGAACCAAGAGATCGGAAAGAAAGAGACGGCCACGTTGCTGGAGAGGCCGTGGACAAGCTCCTGCGATGAAGTGCTGCGGCGTTTTCACACTTCCCTGGAAAAAGGTCTTGACAGGGAGGAGATAGCCGGGAGGCGCCGCAAATACGGCCCAAACCGACTGCGCGAGGTCAAGAGGAAGAGCGCATGGCTGATTCTCGCCGAACAGTTCAAGAGCCTGATGGTCGGGCTCCTTGCCGTAGCCTGCGCGCTCTCATTTGTGTTTCAGGAATGGGTCGAAGGAATAGCGATAGCCATTGTGATTGCTCTCAATGCGACAATCGGCTTCATGACGGAGATAGGTGCGGTGCGCTCGATGGAGGCGCTGCGCCGTCTCACGAGCGTGAGCGCAAAGGTTCGGCGGGAGGGAGAGCTCCAGGAAATTCCCGCGGAGCAGCTCGTTCCTGGGGACATCGTCGTTCTCGAGGGAGGCGATATCGTTACGGCGGACCTCCGCTTGATAGAGGCGTCAAAGCTGCAGGCCGACGAGTCTGCGCTCACGGGCGAATCGGTTCCCGTCAGCAAGAGTAGAGAGCCGCTGCCGGGAGATGTTCCTCTGGCTGAGCGCAAAAACATCCTCTTTAAGGGCACCTCGGTGACCCGGGGGTCCGGCGCGGGCGTCGTTGTTGCCACCGGAATGAGGACGGAACTCGGCGAAATATCCGCGCTCGTGGCGGAGGCTGAAGAGGAACGCACGCCGCTCGAGAAACAACTTGACAAGCTCGGGGGAAAGCTCATCTGGCTGACAATCGCGATTGCCATCCTTGTGGTCGTTACCGGAATACTGGCGGGAAAAGAAGTATTCCTGATGATTGAGACCGGCATCGCGCTCGCGGTGGCGGCGGTGCCCGAAGGCCTGCCGGTTGTGGCAACCATCGCCCTCGCGAGGGGCATGTACCGGATGGCGCGCCGGAACGCGCTCATCAATCGACTCTCGGCGGTCGAATCGCTCGGGGCGACGAACGTTATCTTCACCGATAAGACGGGCACGCTGACCGAAAACCGGATGACGGTGACTCAGCTCGCGCTCGAATCCGGCAGGGTGACTGTCGAGGAAAACGGATTCTCCATTGATGGAGAACACGTGAACCCTTCCCAAGAGAGCCTGCTGAGGGAAATCCTCGAACTCGGCGTCCTCTGCAACAACGCGGAGTTGCGCAAGGATGAGCCGGAGAGTGAGGATAGGGCCGTCGGCGATCCATTGGAGGTCGCGCTCCTTGCCGCCGGATTGAAAGCAGCTATCGAACGGAAAAATCTTGCCAGCAGACTGCCGGAAGTGCGCGAGGAAGCGTTCGACGCCGACCTGAAAATGATGGCGACCTTTCACGCGGAAAACGGCCGGTATCGCGTCGCCGTCAAGGGCGCTCCCGAGCCGGTACTCGAAGCGTGCACGCGAATTCGCACGCGCGAGGGCGACGAGACCATGGATGAAGAGGAACGCAAGCGATGGCTGAGCCGTAATAATCAGATGGCGAAGGAGGGCCTTCGCATTATCGCACTCGCGACAAAGACGGTCGAATCCGCCCAATCCGCCCCTTACGAGAATTTGACGTTTGTCGGCCTCGCCGGACTGCTCGACCCGCCGCGAGGAGATGTGCGGAGTGCCATTGAGTCCTGTCAGGAAGCAGGCATACGAGTGGTCATGGTGACCGGCGACCAGCCGGTGACCGCCCGCAACATCGCCATCGCCGTGGGACTGGTTGACGACGGCGAGGTGGCGGTGCTCCACGGGAAGGACCTCAAGAGCCCCGATGAGTTATCCGAGGAAGAGCGCCGCAAACTCCTCGCCGCGTCCATATTCGCGCGCGTGAGTCCGAAGCAGAAGCTCGACCTGATTGCGCTCTATCAGAAGAACGGCTCCATTGTCGCTATGACGGGCGATGGGGTAAACGACGCGCCCGCACTCAAGAAAGCCGATATCGGCGTCGCGATGGGATTGCGCGGCACACAGGTGGCGCGCGAGGCCGCGGACATGATTCTTAAGGATGATGCGTTCTCGACAATCGTGGCCGCCGTCGAGCAGGGGCGGGTGATTTTCGGGAACATCCGGAAATTCGTCGTCTATCTGCTCTCATGCAACGTGAGCGAGATTATGACGGTCTCCCTCGCCGCATTGGCCAATGCGCCGCTGCCGCTGTTGCCACTGCAGATTCTGTTTCTCAATCTCGTGACCGATGTGTTCCCGGCGCTTGCGCTCGGCATGGGTGAGGGCGAGCCGGGCATCATGAAGCAGCCGCCGCGCGACCCGAAGGAGCCTATCTTGAAGCGCCGTCATTGGCGTGCCATTGGCGGATACAGTTTCGTGATAACGCTCTCGGTGCTCGGAGCGCTCGCGCTTGCACTAAGCTGGCTGAAGATGGACACTTCGCGGGCAGTTACCGTCTCATTCCTCACGCTGGCGTTCGCGCAGATCTGGCATGTGTTCAATATGAGCGACCGCGGCTCGGGGTTGGTCAAGAGCAGCATTATCCGCAATCCGTATGTCTGGGGAGCAATTGCGATTTGCGTGGGATTGCTTCTGCTCGCGGTCTACGTGCCCGGGCTTGCCCATGTGCTCAAGGTGGCGAACCCCGGTTCCAAAGGCTGGATTCTTGCGCTTGGAATGAGCTTGATACCGCTGGTGATCGGCCAACTACTGAGCCTACGCTCCCGTAAATTCGCAGCCACGGTTAATACGTAAAAACGAAGCCGAGGCAATGGAATCGGAACTGAGGCAAGCAGAAGAAGCAGCGGCCAATAGGGTCGGAGATGGTTTCTAAATGTGCGGCACTTTTATGTCTGTTTCTCAAACACTGGCTCCCTCCGTTGCCCCCTTCTTACCCTCTTTATCACCCTCTTTTACGGATACTACCCTTTTTTCGCCAAGCGGCTCCGGGGCCGCGACCGAGACACACATCCCTATTTGACTGAAGCTTAACATGATATAAATGGGAAATTCAAGAGCACGACAGAGCAGAACGGCTGGATGCCGATGGGGATAATGAGCCTGATGACACTGGTAGTTGGGCAGGTTGTGAAGTCGAAGTAGGTGAGGCCATTGTGGGGCCACGCCTGTTCTATCTGCCGAAGATTTTCTTGAGAGTGCGGCCCGTTCCCTCAACCACGCTCTTCGTTCCCTCAGTGACGCTCTCGCCTGCACGCTGGACGGCGCTTTTCGATTCCCCTGATTCCCCTGTTTTCACGCCTTTTTCTGCCGCCTCGATAGCAGCAAGGCAGGGATTTTCGTCGCCACTATTGCCGCCGCTTGCCAGAGCGGCTGCGATTCCAATGGGACCAAATAGGACCACACCACCGGCCGCCTTGCCGACAGTGAGCGCGGTTTGAGTTGGGTCGAGCACGAGCTTCGGATGAGCCAGCGTGCCGCCGAGTTTGAAAGGCTTTGTCAGTTCACCGAGGCTGAATGTCACCTTGCCCACGCCACCCGCGCCAACTCCTTCTTTAGGCGACGGCTTGAGCGACAGGTCGATCTGCTCGGTTTTCAAATTGACCGTGCCTTCGCCTACCACCGTGGTCTTGTCCGTGTCGCATACGAGCGCCGCACTTCGGGCGATTCCGTCCCGGATATCGAACCGGCTGACAAAGCAGTTAATCTCGGTATAGGCTGACTGTTGCTCGAACGGATTGAGAAGCCGCACGAATCCGGCCCTGATATCGCCTCCGAACAGGTCGAGATATCCGTTATTGATACGGCCTTCGCCCATGACCACTACGGTCTTTCCGTCGAGCCCGGCCATGATTGCGGCCACCGAATCGCCGTTTCCGGTGAGTTCGATGTCGGCGTTCACGGTGCCGTCCGCGACGTCCGTGGAATCGAATGCCTCGAGCATCTGCCCGAGGTTCATGCGCTCCACGTCGAGGTCAAACGCCACATCTGCAACCTTGCTTCCCGCTCGAAGGTCCAATGCACCCTCAAAAGAACCGCCGCCGACCGTCGCCTTCAGCGGTTTCATCTTGAGATGTCCGCCGTCGAGTTCGATTTCCGCAGCAAGCTCATTCAACGCCAGCGTCGGCAGCAGAACCTGTCCTACCTTGACCGTGGCGTGAGCATCAATGTCATCCAACGCCGTGAGAGGCAGCGGCTTGTCTGAGAAGACCTTTTCCTTTCGCGGTTTGTGCTCCGCTTGCGCGTCCGTTTCGGTTTCCCCGCCCAACAGGGGGCGGAGATCCAATTTCTGCGATTCGAACGTTGCAGAAATAAACGGAGGGCTGGCAGCCAAATTTATCTGACCGGAGCCGGTCAGGTCGTTTTCTCCCAGAACAATCCTCAGGTCGGAGAGAGCGTACGTTTTGTCCCTTGGGTCCGTGAGAGTGAGCTGTGCGGTGTATTGCCCTAATTCCGGAAACGCGGCTGCGCCGGTGAGTCGGGCAATCTCCTGGGTCGATTGCCCTTTCATTGCAACGCTCATATCAATGCCCTTTGCTTTCATGACGTCGCGGATGGAGCCTTCAAGCGCAATGCTCGTGTCGCCGCTCATGATTTCAAGGTGCACCGGCCACTTCTGCTTCGCATCCAATAGTTTTGCGATCGTGCCAACGGACCCGCTCGTTTCGAAGTCTGTCTTGTTATACGCGCCCCGCGCATCAATCTCCACAGTCCCCCTTTTTCTCGAGGGAACGGCGGTGAATGTCGCGAGGACAACCTCATACGTTTTCTTTGATTGGCCATCCTTGTATACGAAATGGCCGTCTTCGATGCGCACCTCGTCAATCCTCAGCTTCGGCAGTTCAGCCTGCGTCTTTGCCTTCTTCGCTTCCCCGCTCGGCGCTGTTTTCGCAAAACTGAGATTTGACTCACCCGACTCGTTGGTCTCAATGAGAATGTCCGGTTTGATAAGGACCACTCGCTTTGCGTCTATCTTCTTGCGGAGAAGGGGAAGGAGTGCCACTTGCACCTCGATTTGCTCGGCGGTCGCGAGCTGCGGGCGGGAACCCCAGAGGGCGTTCTCAAAGCTCACTCCCTCGACATAGAGCGCGGGCCTCAATCCGAAATCGAGCTTGATATCTCCGGTTAACTCAAGCTTTCGGCCGGTTGAATCCATCACGGCTTGCGTGACCATCGGCTTGAGTTTGTTGTAGTCATACCTGGAAAGAACCACATAAACCGCGACGAGCACCACGGAAATCAGGAGCAGGACTGCCAAAAGAATCCATTTGAGATATTTCGTAATCTCCACCATGGCTCTTTCCTCCTGCAGAAAGACTGGCGAAAAGCGGTCACGCTATGTCCTTCGTATATCTTGTTCACCACCTCTGAAGAAGGCAAGAACCGCGCCAACGAGGCCCGCCGAGCACATACTAATGCTCAATCACGAACGCGTAAGCCTGCAACCGTTATCTCTATCAAGCAGACAATATCTGAATGGCATCGCGATGGAGGTTGATGCCGTGGATGCAATAGCATTTGCGGCACTGCGTACATGCTGTGATTCCAAGGTCCTTGGCCTGACGGCGCCGGTCAATCGTGTTGCGCGGGTCGAAATGGAGCTGCGCTAGCTTTACGAACACATAGGGGCCAACGAATGGATTCTTCTTGAATTCAAAATTCGGACAGGTCGAGTTACATGCGAGGCATTCTACGCACAGAAGGAGTTTCTTGTGGGTCTCCGGCTCCTTGATGATCTGGGTATGGCCGGCGTCCTCTTGCTCCGGAATATAAAGCTGCAACTCGCGAAGAGCTGTGAAAAAAGCAGCGCGGTCGACCACAAGGTCGCGGATTACGGGCATCCGGCCAAGCACCGCGATCTTCATCCCATCTTTCACTTCCGTGAAGCAGGCCATCCTCGGCCTGCCGTCAACCTCGACGGCACACAGCCCGCACTTATTGAACCGGCAGCCAAACCTGAATGCTAGCGTGGGATCCACGTTCTCGTAAATGTGCATGAATGCTTCCAGCACAGACATCCTGTCACGCTCGGGAAGCGTATAGTTCACCCACTCGGGCTCACCACCTGTTTCCGAATTATATCGCCTGATGGCAACCGTAACGCTCATGCATGCACCTCCACGGGACGGACCTCGCAGTTGCCGTCTTTCAATCTCACGACCATGTTCCGGATTGGGTGCGCATCGTCACGCTCGGGGAAATCGGAGCGCACGTGAGCACCTCGTGATTCCGTGCGCGCGAGCGCCGAAACCACGATGGACTCCGCTGAGGCAAGCATGTGCGAGAGCTCGATTGCATCGAGGGCCTCGCAGTTATATCGTTTCATCCCGGAGATTCGGAGGTCTTTTGCATGCTCCTTGATGCCGGCAATTTCCCTGAAGGCCTGTTCGAGGGAGGCCGCGTCCCGCAGAGGACCTACCTTCTCCCACATGAGCCTTTGCAATGCGCGCTTCAAACGAACTGGCCGCTCCGAGCCGCCTGCGCCGAATAAAGCCTCAAGCCTGCGGACTGCTTCAACGGCAACCGGTGCATCCGCGTAATTACGCTGGGCGGCCTCGAGCGCGGCCGTCTTGCCTGCACGCTTTCCGAATACGAAGATTTCCGTTAATGAGGTCGAGCCAAGGCGGTTACCGCCCATCACTCCTCCCTGCGCCTGTCCGCACGCATAGAGCGCAGGCACATGACTGCGACACCATTCGTCCGTCTTCACGCCGCCCATGACGTAGTGAACGGTGGGAAGCACATCCCACGGCTCTTGCAGATTAGCCGCTTTTTCGCCGTAAGCCCTTCGGATGATGTCGAGGAACGGGCCGCCCATTTTCTTCATTAATCCGACAAAGAGTTCCCCGCCGTCGGCCTCGATGTTCGGCCTGAGGTCCAGAAGCAGCCCGCCGCGCTCCGTCGCGCCACCCCGGCGAATCTCTTCCATTATGATGCGCGCAACCTGCGCGCGTGTCATCGGCATGATGTTTTCGAGCACGAGTTCACCACGACTATTCATTAATTTGCCGAGCGGTCCGGCCATCGCAGGTTCGCCACAGGGCGCGCCGAGCATCGAGGGCGGATGTGTAATTCCGAACGGGAGGAATTGCACCTGCTCCATGTCGCCGAGTTCCGCCCCGGCGTTCAGCGCGAGACCGTAGCTGTCGCCGACGACCGACGGCATGCAATCGGTATGCGGGTAGTAGAGCGACCCGGCTCCGCCGGCGCCGATAACGGAGGATTTCGCCAGCACGGCAATCGGTTCGCCGGATGCGACCTGAAGGCCCACGGCGCCGACGACCTCGCCATCTCGAACGAGAAGTTCAGAACAGATGGTCTCCTCGAGGACATCAATGGATGCGCGCGCTGCAGCAGCGCGCATGGTGTGTCCCATCGAGATGCCGACGCCAGGGCTTGAAATCGCGCGCGAGGCGCTGTGGCCCCCGGGCGGGAAGATGAGGCGCGCGAGCCTGCCCTCATCATCGCGCCCGAAGATATGACCGAAGCCCTCAAACATGGCTGTGGCCTCGAGCGCGTCAGAGACCAGCGCACGAACGAGCGCAGGGTCGTTCAGGCCTTCACCGCCGCGAATCATATCTTCGACGAACTGTTCCTCTGTGTCTCCGATTTCAGGGTCGGGCGAGGTTGACATGACTCCGAGCGATATGCGCGTGTCGCCGTAGCCGATGGGCTCCTTGGACACAATGATGACGCTCGCGCCGCCGCGTGCGGCCTCAACCGCGGCCGCGATGCCGGCTCCGCCGGCGCCGATCACGAGCACATCCGTTTTCTTCACGAGCATGTTACACCAGCATTCCTTCCTGCCAGCCCAGCCTGACGAGCTCGATCTTGTCCATGTTTGCATGACCGAGCCGATATTTTTCTTCGGCCAGAAAGACGTGTTTCGGCGGCGGGTTAATGGGCCAATCGCCTCCCTTGAACTCGCGTCGCTTCGTCTCCAATATTCTCATGCATACGGCATCAGCAGCCACGGGGTCGGTTGCAACCAGTATCCCTCCATATGGCCACAGGTAGCGCGGATTCACCTGTGGGCCTCCGTGGAAGAGCGGCCGCAAAGCATCTACCACGACGAGCCTGCACTTTTCGCGAATCGCCGGGATCGCGGGGATGCTGGCGCATTCGGCGCAGCTATCGCCGTGGATTTTGTACACGGCGCCAATGTCGGTCACGTTGATGTTCGTGATGGCGCCAACCCAGTTCTTGAGCGCAACGCCTATTCCCGCGAGCCAGTGCACTTTGGTTCCGGGAACGTTCACGAGCGCCGTCGCCTTCTCGGTCACGATTCGGCTGAGCGACTTCGAATCATATCCGGGCTTCGTGTCGCGCACGGTCGCTCCCGTGAGACCGTAACCGGCGTCGTTTCTGTCCCACAGGATGATGTTCTGTTCGGCCACTCCCGCCTTCATGATTCCGCGAGCCACTGAGCGAGACAGCTCGGGCGACGTCGGAGTCATCATGACATTTATCTTGACGCCCACGATATCCTCCGGCTTGAAGAAATTCGACCACGCAGCTTCGCCTGTGGATTCGCCCGTCAGCTCGAGCATGGCGCGCTGAAGTATTTCCTCGACCCTTTCCTCGTGCGGCATGCCGTCGGCGTCAAACGCCTCTTCTTCACGAATAAGGACGACTCTGCTCTTTCCCTGCGGCAATTCAGCCCGTGGGACCGGAGTGTGGCCCGCCTCGGCGAACGGCGAGCATCCCGTCAGGCCGAGGGCGGCGCCCGTTGCGCCAAGCGCGGCGTCTTTCAGGAAAGCTCTTCGAGTAAGCTTGACTGAAGTAGGTTCATCGTGGTAGACGGGTGTCATGGTCCATTATCCTTTCCGGGGGTGGGCAAGCCAGTCAGTCTTGATTCAGTCTGAAGGAGAGCGTGTGAGGCGGACTCGTAAGAAGGGGCGTCGAGAATAATCATGAGCCATGGAGACGAGAGAGCAACCCCGGCGAAGCTTTGGTCAGGCATCTGGATAACGACTGGTACATTGCGTTCCGGGTTGGGCCCGGCTGAGTTCTCGACCTTGAGGAACTGCTTCCTGAAGTCCTCGTAGGCAGCCGCGGCTGTTGTTTCCAAGGGATACCGGATAACCATCTGCCTCAACGTGTTTGTGTCACCGTCTTTTTCACGTATTCGCTGCTCCCACGTGAGCGCCTCGACGTCATCTGCGAGGCGGAGCAGATTGTCCTCGGACAGGAATCGTATGCTGTTCAGCGACGTCTGGCGGTGAAAGTAACAAACCGAATCGGGTAGAATATCCGTTTCCGGCAGCAGCTTCAGGATATCGGGTTTCTTGCTCTCGGCGGAGATGGCATTCGCGACTTTCTCGCCTGTCTGGCGGACAACGGATTCTGCTGAGGCCGCGGGCGGCCAGCATAAGATGCGAACGAAGTAGGGCCCTTTCCAAAACCGGAGCAAGCCGTTCCCGTATGAGGCATCAGCGCCGACCGGCCAGTGCTCGCCCGCGGAATCGGTGGAATAGATTCCGTATGCATTTTCCGGCCTGTCCATCTCATAGATTTCCACGGTAAGCCGCGAGCCTGAGGTGTTCTGGAATTCCCGCACTGCCAGCTCTCGAAAGCCATATGCGAGATAGGCTTCTGCCCCGCCGTTGATATAATCCGAGAGCGCGAGGCCGGAATAGGTGTGCGAAGCGCTTCTTTCCGTCCATCCCTGAGACGACGATGGCAAGAGATGAGCCACTTGGGGGCGCTGGTCGCTCTGTTCCTTTCGCGGACGACAGGACGCCGCTACTGTGAGAAAGACGAGAAGCAGCGAGATTCGCAGGACGTATTCAACAAGGTGTTCGGACATGAATGCATTTCCGCGAAAAGCATATGGTCGCATTGATTCATTCTACCGTTTTCAGGTGGAGATGTCTAGGTGTGAGGAAATGCGTCAAAATCGGTGAAGACAACATGTCGGCAGCAACAAAAAGCGAGCCCCGCATCTCGCGGGGCTCGCCACGTCTTCCTGAACATCATTACCACGCCATAATCTTGTCGATGCTCTTCGCTATCTCCTGCGGAGTCCACATTCCGTCTTTCGAAGCTCCTTCGGTGGTCTTTACTTCCATCGCAGAGATGAGCGGACCGCGTATGAGGAAGAACTTGCCGTTTATGTCCTTGGCAAGGTCGGAGGCGAGGAACACGAGCACCGGCGAGATATGGGCCGGGTCGAGCGCACCCTCCGGTAGATTCGCGAACGCGGGCAGGTCTTCGGTCATGCGAGTCTTCGCCACGGGGACCAGAGCATTCACCGTAATCCCGTATTTTATGAACTCTTGAGCGCACACGCGGGTAAAGCCGGCGATGCCCGCCTTGGCAGCGCCGTAGTTAGACTGGCCAAAATTACCGATCAGGCCGGAGGTGGAGCTGGTGTTGATGATGCGGCCACCTTGGCCCTGATCCTTCATGAATGCCGCTGCCGGCTGCGTGCAGGCGAAGGTTCCCTTCAGATGTACGGCGATGACCGCGTCCCACATATTCTCTTCCATCTTGAGCAGCGTCTTGTCTCGCAGGATGCCGGCATTGTTGACGAGGATGTCGAGCCTGCCGAAGGCGTCAATGGCGGTCTTCACAATATTCTTGCCGCCTTCCATGGAGGTGACGCTGTCGTAGTTTGCGACAGCCTGCCCGCCGGCCGCCTTAATTTCATCCACGACATGGTCGGCCATTCCCTTGCCTCCGCCGGAGCCGCTGCGGTCACCTCCCACGTCGTTCACAACAATCTTCGCGCCTTCCTTGGCGAGCGCCAGCGCATGGCATCTACCGATGCCTCCGCCGGAGCCGGTTACGATTGCCACTTTTCCATCAAGCAGTCCCATCTTTTCTTTCCTCCCTTCGCGTCAGCGTCCGGAACCGGAACGATTCAGCGGACTGGACAAAACTCTGAGAAAACCGTTATACGTGCCGGGGTGTTTCGAGGTGGGTTCATTCTATTCATTCTCGCGACACGTGTCAAGTGAAGAATGGAGCTGGCAGGGTAGGTTCCGATCTATCTCACAGGGCCATGTCGGTGGGATAATTGTGCATCAGTTCTTCCAAAAGGCGTTCCTCTTCGGCTGGATCGTAATACCTCTTCGGGGCAGTGCCTCTTTGGAAGGCCTGGATCAGCTTGTCAGCGCTTCCCGAAGGCGCCAGAAGACCGGTGTTCGGCTCTACATCAACGAATTCTATATTTGGCGGAATCCGGAACCCTTCTGCGGGAACATCAGCCAAGGCGGCCTTCATGAAATTCGTCCAGACGGGAGCGGCAACCCGGCCGCCCGTTTGCTTTTCCCCAAGCGGTCTCATGTCATCGTATCCGACCCATACCCCAGTTGCAAGTTGAGGTGCATACCCAATGAACCAGGCATCGGTGCAATCATTGGTGGTACCCGTTTTTCCCGCGGCGGGGCGTCTGAGTTCCTTGGCCGCGCGGCCCGTGCCTCTTTCGATAACTCCTTGCATGAGCGTCGTCATGATGTATGCCACTTGCTCGGAGAGCGCTATCCGCTCTATGGGTTGCTTCTCTTCGATGACCTCGCCGTCGGGGCTCATGATTTTCAGTATCGAGATGGGTTCTCGATACACGCCGTAAGCTGCAAATGTTGCGAAGGCCGAAGTGATCTCGAGCGGGGTAACGCCGCTTGATCCGAGCGCCAACGAAAGGTTGGGCTGAAGGGAACTCTTTATTCCCATTCTGTGGGCGAGTTTGATGACCGGAGCGGTGCCGAGGTGTTCTAGCAGCTTTATCGATACAATGTTTCGGGAATGCTCGAGCGCTTCCCTCAGCGTCGTGGGACCGTGGAATTCCTCCTCGTAGTTCTTTGGCTCCCATACTTTGCCCGCGAAATAATAGACAACGGGCGCATCCACCACCCTGTCCGACGCCGTCATGCCGCTCTCGAGTGCAGTGGCCCATACGAACGGTTTGAACCCTGAGCCCGGCTGGCGTCGCGCCTGCACCGCACGATTGAACTCGCTCTGGTCAAAGTTGCGGCCTCCGACCATGGCCCGTATCTCCCCCGAATTCGGATCAATGGCCACGAGCGCGCCCTGCACCACATCGGTGGCCATTTCCTTCGGAACTTGAACCACTCCGCTTACCGCTGAGATGCCGTCCGGCAAGACAGGAACGCCTTCTTCCGCTTCGACATCGGCATACCCGAGGGGTAGACGGCCAGTTCTCTGAAGCTCATAATTTCGCAATCCTTGCTCGAGCGCGGTCTCAGCCACCTGCTGCACTTTCAGGTCAAGTGTCGTGACTATTTGAAGCCCACCCTTATACAACATGTCGTAGCCATACCTGTCGATCACGTATTGCCGGACATACTCTGCAAAGTACGGCGCATTGGGGGAGCTTTTCACGGCGGACACCGCCAGCACGAGCGGCTCAAACTTGGCCGCGACGCATTCCTCCTTGGTGATGTAGCCCTCGTCATACATTATCTCGAGAACCGTATTTCTCCTTCGGAGGGCTGCTTCCGGATTATTCTTGGGTGAATACTTGTTGGGCGCTTTCGGGAGAGCGGCTAGCAGAGCACACTGGGCAAGGGAAAGACTTTCCGCGTGTTTGCCGAAATAAAATTGAGAGGCTTGTTCCACCCCATACGCGCCGTGACCGAGGTATATCTGATTCAGATACATCTCGAGTATCTGCTCCTTCGTGTACTTGCGCTCAATTTGGAGGGCCAGAATGCTTTCGCGAACCTTGCGGCCAAAATCTCTGCGCCTTGTCAGGAAGAGGTTGCGCGCTAATTGCTGCGTTATCGTGCTCCCCCCCTGCACCACCCCGCCGGCCTTCACATTCTTGTACGCCGCTCGAAGGATTCCCGCAAGGTCTATCCCAAAATGGCGGTAAAAATTCTGGTCTTCGATTGCCATGACGGCTTGCTGCAGTCGGAGAGGAGTGCGCGACAGCGAGGTGCGCTGCCTCTTCTCGATTCCAAACTCGGCGATGACCTCGCCGTCCTTCGACAAGGCGACGGACGACAGCATCGGCTTGAAGTTTTCCAGATTGGAAATCTGCGGAAGGTCCCGGACGAGTCCGAGTGCCATGCCGCAGGCCGCCCCAAACACGCCTCCCGCCAGCACGAGAAACACAAGTGAGCGAAGCTTGAGCGAGGTCTTGCCCGCTGAAACAGGCGCCGGCTTGGTCGGTGTTTGTTGAGACTCGTCCCGGCTTGAAGAGGACTCACGAGCCTTCTTATTGTTCGGGTTCATGCCGTTATTGATGATACCACAAAGGCATGGCAGTTGTCATTTTGCGCCGTCTGCATGTCGCAATTTGGGGCATGAAACCGAAGGGAGAGGCCATCATCCTTGATTTACCTGGGAATAAACTCCTGGCATCCTTCTTGCTCCCTCAAGCGATACTGCTGTCGAACAATAATTGGCAAATCTCGCGAGGGCGGGCCATCACAAGAAAGAGCTTGCAATAGCGAGAATTTCAGTGTAAATTAGTCCTATTGAATGGCAGCAGGAGGCCATACAATCCTTCCCCTGATGGGGAGAAAACGACGTGCGACGCCTAAGATGGCTCCCGAAGCAAGAGCAGAGCTGCGGAAATGCATTTGTTCCTGCTTCGTCCGAAGCCAGGTTTTGAATCGAACAGTTCTGTTATCTCCTTAGTAAATACTGGTTGTGCTGAGTAAGGTTAGGATGCTGTGTCATGGACAAAGGAGGATCACTGGCATGAAGACCATGAAAGGGAGAATAGGCATTGTTCTTTTCGCTTTGTTGCTGACCCTGCCTATGATGGCGTTCGGGGCCGATGATGGAGCAAGCTCATATCACGTGAGTCGGGTTCTTGTGAAGTTCAAGCAAGTACCGTCGCAGGACGAAGTGAGAAGCTTTGCCCTTTCCCATCGTTTGCGCTTTGAAAGGGCGATTCCGGAAATCGATGTGTTTTGCTTCCATATTTCCCGAGGCGAGCGAGTGGCGAAGGCGGTGCGCAGGCTGGCCCGCGACGGGCGCGTCGAGTTTGCCGAACCCGATTATATCCGTTTCGCCACATACACGCCGAACGACCCCATGTTTTCTTCTCAATGGGATATGACGCGCATAGGGCTTCCGACCTATTGGGACCTCGAATTGGGTGACCCAAGCGTTGTGGTCGCGGTGTTGGATACCGGAATCGACCTGGACCATCCTGACCTCATCAACCAGCTTTGGGTGAACTCGGATGAGACCCCGGGTGATAACGATGACGACGACGGCAACGGATACAATGACGATTATAACGGATATGACTTTGCCGGAGACGGCTGGTTCCCCTCGGAGGGGGCCGAGGACCCCATCCCGGATGATACCTATGTCGGCCACGGAACCCATGTGTCCGGCACCATTGCTGCAGAACAGGATAATGAGATAGGCATTTCCGGTGAGGCTCCCGGCGTTAAGCTCATGGCGGTGCGTGTGCTGGGAGGAAAACTTGGCGCAGGCTTCAGCAGCGACATAGCGGAAGGCATAACGTACGCAACCGATAACGGCGCAAGCGTCATCAACATGAGCCTCGGCGGCACAGCCAAGAGCCTGACGGAATATAACGCCCTGAAGTACGCCTGGGACAACAATGTGTTCATCGCAGCCGCCGCGGGCAATTCGGGCGATTCGGGAAATCCCATCGAGTATCCGGCGGCGTACGTGTTCTCGATGTCGGTGGGAGCCATAGACAGCGCGGGCAACATCGCAACGTTCTCGAGTCACAATGAGTTCCTCGAGGTCGCCGCTCCCGGCGTGAATATCCTCTCGACAGTGCCGGGAGGCCTCTACGAAGGCGGCTGGTCGGGTACCTCGATGGCGACGCCGCATGTCGCAGGGCTGGCGGCGTTGCTCTACTCCACGTACACCGGCATCGAAAACTGGCAGGTGCGGTCGATCTTGCAGAAGGGCATCATTGACAGGGGAGCGGCAGGATGGGACGAATATTTCGGTTACGGACGCGTTGACTGCCCCCAGATATTGGCGACCACGCTTCCTTCGGATAATGTCCTCGATATACTCACACCTCCAAACGGCATCAAGTTCCGGACCGAATCGCTGGCGGCGTTCCTCTGGAATCCGGTCGCCGGCGCTGCAAGCTATCGCATAACCGCAACACTCCCAACAGGCGGAACGTATGTGATAGATACGAACGTCCCGTATTATACGGTGCATCCTTCGCAGAAGATGCCCGCGGGCACGTATTCGGTCACGGTTCAGGCCCGCAACGCGAGCGGCGGAGTGATTGCGTCCGATACCGTCTCGTTCCGTCGGTAAAAGCATTACTGGCGAGCCCGACAACTCGCCGAATTGTCACCATGAGTCGCGGACAAAGAATCTAGCGCGATTTTCTGGAGGAGCCCCGCTCATAAGGGCGGGGCTCCTTTTTTTCAGGAGCTTGCTCAGTCCTCCGGGTTGACGCCAGCTCAGGCGACGCCAGCGTTCCGGCCACCTCAATCCATCTCGAACCCCAAACCACCTCGAACCAATTGACCCACAACAGGGATTCTGTTAAGATTAGTACTGAACGTTGGTAATTCCCCTCTCAAAGTGTTCGTGGCAGGCTTCGGACAGCTCGAACGCACCCCCTTGCCGAAGGTCATAACTGATAGATGGAGGAGTGTCGTATGGCGGTCTTGGCGGCAGACATGTTGAAGGCGGAGGCGCGTGAGCGGTTGCGCTCGTTGAGGGAAGCCATGCTCAGGACGCCGTATTCCGTATGCATCCAGAAAGCGCGTCTGGTCACGGATTTCATGAAGAGTCGCGAGGGGCAGGTCGGCCCGATGATTGTGCGAAGGGCGCGCGCTCTTGAACACGTCCTCGACCACGCCGAAGTTATCATATATCCCGATGATCTGATAGTCGGCTCGACCGCCTCGCGCCGCATTGCTGCCATGCTTCACCCCGACCTTTCGGGGCTGTTGCTCTGGCCCGAACTTCACGACCTTCGAACCCGCAGAACCAATCCTCTCCAGATTACGGATGAGGAAATCCGCCTGCTCGAAGAAGAGATATTTCCGTTCTGGTCTGATAAGAGCATTGCGGCTTACGCGGGCAAATTCTGTTGTCCGGAACAGCCGATGGAAATGCTCATGCAGATAGGGTATTACATCCTCACTCAGTTCGCAGGCATCTCGCATATAACGCCCAAGTATGAGAAAGTGCTGAAGCAGGGTTTTCTGGGTATTGTCGAGGAGGCCGATGCGCACATCGAGCAGCTCGAAAAGATCGAGAACGCCGGAGGAATGACGCCCGAGCTGCTGAGCCAAATGCACTTCTATGACGCAGTACGCATCACATGTCGCGCAGCGGCGCGATTCGCGGAGCGATATCGCGCCAAGGCTCTCGAACTCGCTGAAAGTGCCGAGAGCAACGAGCAACGAGAAGAACTTCGGGGGATTGCGGATGCACTCGAACAAGCGCCGTCGCGCCCGGCGAGAACGTTCCGCGAGGCGCTCCAGGCGGTATGGTTCGCGCATGTGGCCGTCCATCAGGAGAGTTTTCAGCATGGCATATCGTTCGGCAGGCTCGACCAAATCCTGTATCCGTACTACGCCGCTGATATCGAGAGCGGGAATTTGGATTACGCCGACGCAGTGGAGCTGATTGGATGCATGATGGTGAAGTGCGCCGAGATTCTGCCGTTGTTCAATTCGGTCGGAACGAAATTTTTCAGCGGGCTTTCCTCCGCCCAAGGGATCACGTTGGGCGGCACAGACCGCGAGGGTAACGATGCGACGAACGAGTTGAGCTATGCCTTCCTTGACGCATACGACGCTGTTCGACTCCGCCAGCCGAACCTGCATGTGCGCGTGCACGCAGCCACGCCAGCGGAGTTTCTGACAAAGGCAGCCAATGTGGTGAAGGCAGGCGGCGGCATGCCCGCGCTGTTCGGCGACAAAGGGATAATCCCCGGGTTGTCGCTGCAGGGTGACAACCAGTCTGACGCGTGGGATTACTCGATAGTGGGGTGCGTGGAGCCGAACGTGCAGGGGAAAACGTTTTCGGCCTGCGGCGCGGCGTTCGTGAACCTCGGCATCGCACTCGAGATGGCGCTGAACAATGGACGGAGCCGGTTCAACGATTCAGCCGTTGGGCCGCATACCGGCGACCCAACGCGCTTCAGCTCGATTGATGACCTCATGAATGCGTTGCGCAAGCAAACGGCATTCCTCGTGAGAAATGCCGTGGCAGGAAACAATGCCATCGAACTGGCGCATATGGATATCTATCCGACGCCTCTCCTTTCAGCCCTCGTGGACGGCTGCATGGAGAGCGGCAAGGACGTCACTGCCGGTGGTGCCTTATACAATTGCACGGGCATGCAAGGTGTGGGCGTCGCCGATGTGGCTGATTCGCTGGCGGCAATAGATGCGCTCGTGTTCCGCGATAAGTCGGTAACCATGAAGGAGCTGGTGCAAGCGATCGAGAAGAACTTCATCGGTCACGAAAGGCTCCTCCAACGCATGCGGAACCATGCGCCGAAGTTCGGGAACGAGGAAGCCGAGGCCGATAGATTCGCCCGGGAACTGATTGCGCTCTACTGCGATGCAGTCATCAAGTACCGGAACCCGCGCGGCGGCAACTATGTGCCCGGTTTCTGGAGCATGACGACGCATAACGGATTCGGCTCGTACACGGGCGCGCTGCCGAACGGCCGAACGGCGGGCGCGAGTCTGGCCGAAGGCATCACCCCCTCGGCGGGAATGGACAGGCGCGGCCCGACGGCGGCAATGAAATCGGTCGTTTCGCTTGATCTCGACCGGATAGGCAACGGGTGCACGCTCAACCAGAAATTCTCACCCTCGGCGCTTGCCGGCGACAAGGGAAGCCAAGACCTCGCCTCGCTCATCAAAACCTATTTCGATTTGGGCGGCATGCACGTCCAGTTCAACGTCGTGGACCGCGAGACGCTCATCGATGCAAAACAACACCCGGAGAAACACCTTGGCCTGCTGGTAAGGGTATCGGGATATTCCGCCTACTTCGCCGACCTTACGCCCGAGATGCAGGATGAGATAATCGCGCGCACCGAGCAGAGCTTCGGCGGAGGCTGCTGCAGTTAGTTCGCATCTGGCGATAACGGATTTTCGCGTATTACTCAGTTTCAATTAAAAAATCCCGAGCCAAATATGCGCCTCTCACACCGCGCTTCTTCTTACCAACGCGCACACAGAAGATATCACCGCAGTGACACAGGGAACGAATCGGCATGGTTACGCATAACACTGAAAGGGCGTCCGCGCTCCCCGCACTCCTTGACAAAGCGCTTTGCCCGCTGCCGCTCGGGCACATTCGCCCGGCGGGATGGTTGAAACAGCAGCTTCAGATTCAGGCCAATGGCTTGAGCGGACATCTTGATGAGTTCTGGCCCGATGTCGCCGACAGCCAGTGGATTGGCGGGCACGCCGAAGGTTGGGAGCGCGGCCCTTACTGGCTCGATGGGATCGTTCCTCTCGCCTACCTGCTCGATGACCCAAAACTGAAAGCCAAAGCTCAACACTGGATTGACTCTATCCTCCGACTCCAGCATGAGAACGGCTGGCTCGGGCCAATCCACGACGAAACGTACGGCTATTCATACGACCCGTGGCCTTCCTTCATTGTGCTGAAAGCATTCACGCAATATCACGAGGCGACCGGCGACGGTCGCGTAATTGAAGCAATGCAGCGCTTCTTGAACAGGCTCGACGCCGTGCTTGCGGAGCGGCCATTGCAGATGTGGGGTCAGGTACGCTGGGCAGACCTCGTCCTCAGCATTCACTGGCTTTACGAGCGAACTCGCGAACCTCGCCTCCTTGGGCTCGCCGCCATGCTGCGCGAGCAGGGATTTGACTGGCGCAAGAACTTCTCCGAGTTCGCATTCAAGCACAAGGTGAATGTTCAGGAAAGCGCAGCAGAGGGGAATTTCCTTGCGACGCATATCGTCAACAACGCCATGGGAATCAAGCAGCCCGGTGTTTGGTATCGGCAGTCGCATAATCCCGAGGACCGTGACGCCGTGTGGCAGATTATGGACACACTGGACACATACCACGGCCAGGCCACGGGTGTCTTTACAGGCGACGAGCACCTGGCCGGACTCAACCCTTCACAGGGCACGGAATTGTGCGCAGTGGTCGAATATATGTTTTCCCTGGAAGTGGTGCTGGCAGTCCTCGGAGACCCGCAACTGGCCGACCGCCTCGAATGCATCGCCTTCAACGCTCTGCCCGCTACATTCAAGCCCGACATGTGGGCGCATCAGTATGTTCAGCAGGCCAATCAGGTTATCTGCAAGATATCAGAGGATCGCATTTACACGGACAACAGAGCCGACGCAAATATTTTCGGCCTCGAGCCCAACTATGGCTGTTGCACGGCGAATATGCATCAAGGATGGCCGAAGTTTGCCGCGCATCTGTGGATGAAAAGCCCGGACGACGGGCTTGTCGCGGTCGCGTATGCCCCATGCACCGTGAGAACGGAAGTTAGAGGATCCCCTGCGTCCGTGGAAGTGGAGACCGATTATCCGTTCAGAGACATCATTCGTATTCTCGTGCACACAGACACCGCTGTTCGATTCCCGCTTCACCTGAGAATTCCGGCTTGGGCGGAAAACGCAGAGGTTCGCATCGGCGATGAGGAAGCGGCCAAGACTAAGGCAGGTACTTTTCACTGCATCGAGCGAGACTGGGACGGCACTAGCACGGTGACACTCCATCTGCCAATGCGCATCCAGACTCAGGAGCGTTACAACCGGGCAGTTTCACTGGAGCGCGGCCCCCTTGTCTTTTCCCTGAGAGTTGGGGAGGAATGGAAGCATGTCGCAGGCGAAATTCCCCACGCGGATTGGGAGGTCTACCCCACATCCGATTGGAACTATGCGCTGGACGTTGACCGAAAGAATCCGGAGAAATCGGCTTGCGTCGACCTGCCGCCGCTCGGCGATTGTCCGTTCTCTCCGGATGGAGCACCGATTCGCGTCCGCATCAAGGGCAAGCGCGTGGCCGAATGGAAGATCGAGCACAATGCCGCCGGCCCCGTACCCGGAAGCCCGGTCAATTCCTCTGACCCCATCGAGGAGCTGGAGCTTATTCCCTACGGCTGCACAAACCTGCGCATAACGGAATTCCCGACCCTTGCCCCAACCCGATTTGAACGAAAATGATGGGTTTGCCGATTAAAACCCGTTACGGTATACTTCGGCCAAGAAGGAACATTCCCATAAGCGGAACATTTTGCAAACCAACCGATGGGAAGGATGACCTATGAATCCGCAAGACGTTCAGCACGTTGTCGTGATCGGGGCAGGAGTAATGGGACATTCCATTGCACAGGTCTTCGCCCAAGCTGGCATAGAAGTGAGACTTGTGGATTTGAATGAGAAAATTCTGCATCGCGCCATCCACCTCATAGGAAACAATCTGAACACCCTTTGTGAGCTTGGAAGAGTACAAAATGACGAGATACCAGGAATCCTGGGTCGAATTCGGCCTTTTCTGGACCTCGCTCCTGCAGCGTCCGGAGTTGATTTTGCCTTGGAGGCGGTCGCTGAAGTCCCCGACATAAAGAGGAAAGTCTTCTCCCGGCTGGATGAAATCTGTTCCGAGAATACCGTATTGGCAAGCAACACCTCGACATTGGACATCTTCGACATCGTGCACGTAAAGCGACCAGAGCGGTTGCTGGCAACACATTGGTTTGCTCCCCCTCACATAATACCGTTGGTCGAAGTAGCGCCCGGACCCCATACATCCTCTGAAATCGTTACCTTCACTGCGGAATTGATGAGAAGGCTGGGCAAGAAACCGGTGGTGATGAAACAATTCGTTCCTTCCCTCATAGTTAACCGCATCCAAAACAACATTTCTCTCGCGGTGTGGGACATCTTGCAGAATGGATGGGCGACTCCCGAAGAAATCGACCTCGCTGTGAAGCTCAGCCTCGGGGTCCGGCTTCCCATCGTGGGAGTGGTTCAGACCGTGGACTTCACCGGCCTTGACCTGGTATACGACATCATGCAGAATTTCGGCATCGAGAATACGATCATTCGAGAGAAAGTCGAGCGTGGACATCTGGGCGCCAAAAGCTCCCGGGGCATGTACGACTACGGCGGAAGGAGCGAAGAGGAAATCCTCAAGAAAAGAGACACGCTCTATATCAAGATGCTTGACCATCTGGAGAACACCACTGCTTTCCAGCCGGTCTAGTGCTTGGTTGCAGAAGTTCGCGCCATATGCGAGACGGCCCAAAATTATTCTTGTAGGGCCGAATTCATTCGGCTGGAGACATGAAACGGCCAATT
>QZKI01000142.1 GCA_003598055.1 Candidatus Abyssobacteria bacterium SURF_17
CTTGGCAGATATAGACTTATGCAGAGATTGCTTCGTCATGCCCCGCCACAGGCGTGGCATGATTCGCAATAACAATAAGAGCCGGAAATGTTTCCCGGCCAAGTCTTTCCCACCAAGAGCAGGGAAGGAACATGCGCAGGATGACTCACTGCTATTGACAGTCTGGGTGACAGGCCGTTAAGATTTGACCACGGCTTAATGGCAACAGCCTGACACGGGACATCTCCTACCATGGAATTCTGGATCTTGTTTCTCGATGTCGTGATCCTTCTGGCAGTCGCGCTGATGCTTGGGGTGGTATTCGAGCGGTTCAAGCAAAGCGCCATCCTCGGCTATCTGGCTGCGGGAACAATCCTCGGCCCCGGCGCGCTCAATCTCATTAGCAGCCGCGATGCTGTCTCCGCCATGGCTGAGCTTGGCGTGGCGCTCTTGCTCTTCACGATCGGGCTGGAGTTTTCATGGAATCGACTGCGGAGAATGGGACCCATCGCGCTCGTCGGCGGCACGCTCCAGGTTGTGCTGACAGGATGCGCCGCCGCGGCGGCCGGGATGGCCTTGGGCCTAAGCAGCCGCGTCGCGATAGCCCTTGGCGCAATGATTGCCCCTAGCAGCACGGCATGCGTGTTGCGCATGCTTGCCGACCGGGCAGAGCTTGAAAGCGTTCACGGAAGAAATTCGCTCGGGATTCTATTGCTTCAGGACATAGCAGTGGTACCGCTGGTGCTCCTTGTCACAGCGCTCGGGAGCGGGGGGAGCGGTGTTCAGATTTTTTGGGGAATCGGGCGGGCGGTTGTACTCGCCTTCGTTCTGGTCGGCGGGTTCTATCTCGTTATAAATCATATAATGCCGAGACTGCTCGATATCACCGTGGCCACACGCAACCGCGAGCTGCCGATTCTTCTCGCGACCGCCGCGTGTCTGGGTTCCGCGTGGCTCGCGCATGTGATGTCACTGTCTCCCGCGTTAGGGGCTTTCGTAGCCGGGTTTCTCCTCGCCGAGTCTCCATTCGCCACACAAATCCGCGCTGACGTCGCTGCATTGCGCACGTTGTTCGTCACGTTGTTCTTCGTCTCCATCGGAATGCTCGCGGATTTGGCGTTCATACGGAGCGAATGGAGTTCTGTGGCCGCACTTGTGGCCGTGATAGTGGTCGGCAAATGTGTCATTATCTGGGCGATTGCCGCCGTGTTTCGGAATTCGACGAGGCACGCATTGGCTACTGGCATCTGCCTCGCGCAGGTGGGCGAGTTCGCGTTCCTGCTCGCGCAGATTGCGCTGTCCACCGGCCTGATCGAAACCGGCCTGTTCCGCCTCATGGTTTCGGCCACCGTCGCCACCCTCTTCCTTACGCCGTTTCTCGTAGCCTCCGCGCCCCCGTTGGCGGAAAGAGCGGAACAATGGCTCATTCGGCTGGGGCTTGCATCCGAGGGTACACCCGAGCCTTCAGAAGCCACGCGAAGACTGGTTGACCACGTGATTGTTGTCGGCTACGGACCCGCGGGCCGGGGAGTCACCGAGGCGCTTCAGCAAGCGCAAATACCGGCTGTCGTCGTCGAGCTCAACCCGCGCACCGTAGCCTTCGCACGGCGGCAGGGTATTCACGCCGAGGTGGGCGATGCATCACGGGAGCAAGTGCTCGAGCATCTGCAGGCATCGGCAGCGCGTGCCGTCGTGGTGACGGTTCCCGACTATCGCTCCGCGCATCAGGTCATCTGCCAGGTTCGCTCACTCGCTCCCAAGATTATCGTGATTGCCCGCGCCCGTTACCACATATACGCACGGGAACTCGCAGAGGCGGGCGCTCACATAGTGGTGGATGAAGAACAACAGATCGGCCTGCATCTTGGCGCCGAAGCCATCCGACACATTCGGCCGGGTCCATCGGCCGCTCACCCTGAATTCCCTCCATCAATCTGAATTGACTTCGGGCATCCAACCCACTTTCCGAAACACGGCAGATTGCGCAGATTCTCTTTATCCGCATTGCTTTTCGGCCTCAGGTTCTCGAGCGTCGATGAAAAACCCTTCCGAAAGAGTACGGTCATGTTTGCTGTCACGGCGCACTTGCCATTATTGCCAAGGCCGCGGGAAGTAGTTAAAATAGAGCAGGTGCAAATCACAAACACCCTTGCTGTTCCAAGACGAAAGGAGGAGCCGTGAACCCCTACCTCCTGACAGTGCTTACCGTTCTTCGGCGGAAGCGGAAATGCCCGAAATGCGGGAGAGACCAGGTTGTGCCAATATCCAAGGTGAAGGATACGGTGCCCTGTAAATTTTGTGGCGCCGACATCCCGTCACCACGATAGACCGTCCACATATTCCCCAAATTGTTCTGAGCAGCGGATGAACACCTTGTCATCAAGAATCGTCGCGCCACCGAGAGATTCCGGGAGAGGGAAATGTGTGCATGCAGAATTCCTGTGTGTTTATAGGTAGGGTTTTACGAGGGCTTCGAATTCTTTCTCGCTGAGGACTTTCACGCCGAGTTGTTTGGCTTTGTCGTATTTGCTGCCGGGGTCGGCGCCGGCGACGACGTAGTCGGTCTGTTTGCTCACGCTTGAGGACGCGCGGCCGCCGAGTTTTTCAACCAGCTTCTTGGCTTCGTCCCGCTTGAAGCGTTCGAGCGCGCCGGTGAACACGAATGTCTTGCCCGCAAGCGGGGCGCCTGCCGCTTTCTCCTCGCGCTTGATAGTGACTCCGCCCTTCTTGAGCTTCCCAATGAATTCAACATTTTTTGGCTGGCGGAAGAAGGTGTGCACGCTTTGGGCGACGACGGGTCCGACTTCCATGACTTCTTCGAGTTCTTCGCGTGAAGCGTCCATGATTTTGTCGAGCGAGCCGAAGTGGTCGGCGAGCACTTTGGCGACGTGTTCGCCGACGTGCCGGATGCCGAGCGCATAGAGGAACCGGGCGAGGGTGGTTTTTCGGCTCTTGTTAATGGCGGTGATGAGGTTGTCGGCCGATTTTTCGGCCATTCGCTCCAACGGAACCAGTTGCTCCTTTTTCAGAAAGTAGAGGTCGGCGGCGTCCTTGATCAAATCTTCACTTACGAATTGCTCAACGCGCATCTCGCCGAGGCCGTCGATATCCATCGCGCCCTTCGAGGCGAAATGGATGATGTGCTCGACGATCTGGGCGCGGCAGGTTGAGCCGGTGCAGTATGAGGCGGCCTCGCCGGGTGTGCGCTCGACGGCCGAGCCGCAGACGGGGCACTTCTTCGGCATGATGAACTTCTTCTCTTTGCCTGTGCGTTTCGAGGGAATCGAATTGACGACCTCGGGGATGACTTCGCCCGCTCGCCTGACGATGACGTGGTCTCCAATGCGGACGTCTTTGCGCGCGACCTCATCCTCGTTGTGGAGCGTCGCGCGTCTGACCTCGACGCCGCTGACGCGCACCGGCTTGAGGAAAGCGACAGGCGTGACCGCTCCTGTGCGGCCGACATTGACTTCGATGTTTTCGACGATGGTTTCTTCTTCCTGCGCCGCGAACTTGAATGCGATTGCCCAGCGCGGGCTTTTCGATGTGGCTCCGAGCGCGTCCTGAAAATCATATCGGTTCACCTTAACCACGGCGCCATCGATCTCATAGGGAAACCCGTGCCGATTTTCTTCCATCTGGCCGCAATATTCAATGACTTTGTCGATTCCCGCAACGCGCCGCATTGCCGGAAGGTTCACTCTCAGTCCCCAGTCGCGGAATGCCTGCATCGTCTCCCAGTGCGTCTCGAACTCGCGGCCCTCGATTGTGCCGCGTCCGTGAACATAGATATTCAGGGGGCGCGAGGCGGTAATCTTCGGGTCGAGCTGGCGGAGTGAGCCTGCGGCGGCATTGCGCGGATTGGCGAAGGGGGGATCGCCTTTTTCCATCCGCTTGCGATTCATCTCCTCGAAGTCTTTCTTGTTCAGGATAACTTCGCCGCGGGCTTCGAGACGCGCGGGTAGGCCGGAATCGGAAGTAAGCCGCAGGGGAATCGCCCTGATGGTTTTCAGATTGTTTGTGATATCCTCTCCACGGAAGCCGTCTCCGCGTGTGGAGCCCGTCACGAGCAGGCCGCCCTCATATACCAATTCGACGGCCGAGCCGTCATACTTGGGTTCGACTACGTAATCGACCTTTTTTTCGCTGAGCGCTTTGCGGACGCGCTCGTCGAATTCCCGGATTTCATCGTGCGAGAATGCGTTCCCGAGACTGAGCATTGGGATAGTATGTTCGACCGTGCCAAACTCCTCTGCGGGCGCGGCCCCGACACGCTGGGTGGGTGAATCGGGTGTGATAAGCTCGGGGTGCCGCTGCTCTAGCTCGATGAGCATGCGCATCAAGCGGTCATACTCTGCATCTGTTATTTCCGGGGTGTCGAGGACGAAATAGAGATAGTTATGATGATTTATCTGACGCCTGAGGTCTTCGATTTCGGCCTGAGGACCTTGCTTGGGCATAAATGTGCTCCCGATGATTGAAGCGGCGCAATGACACGGGCGCAGCATGCTGCGCCCCTACAGGGACATCGCGTGCTCTTTTCCGCTTTTTGACGGTGAGTAGTACTGTCCTGCCTGCTCACTCACCAGCGCGAGCTGTCGGAGTAACGCACGTCGAACGATTGGAACTCGCCGGTATACGACTCGTTAGTAGTCTTCACGCTCATGACGCGCGCTCCCGGCGGACCATGGTGGCACCATTGAATGAGGGCACCGACCGCTTCTTGCGTCCCCTCTGCGACAAGCTCCACGTTGCCGTCACGCCGGTTCATCACCCAGCCGTTCACTCCGAGCTTGTCCGCCTCTTCACAAGTCGTATATCGAAAAAACACGCCTTGAACTCGTCCTTCAACGATGGCACGGACTCTGATTTTCCCTTTTTCGGTCACGATTGCTCCCGAGAGACTGCCTTTTGTCGGTCAATACGAGCGAAGGGCCTCAGGCCCAAGGGTCGCAGACCCGAGCGAAGCAACCTCGCTCGTAGCGTTGAAGATGTAAACAGAGATTGCTTCGCTCGGGCCTGCGGCCCTGCGCTCGCAATGACCGCGTGGATGTTTCTTCCACACATAACCCCGCCATAGGTGGGGTCGAATGCTCGCAATGACGGCGCGGAGAACGGCCTGCACACGTTTCCTCCGCACATTGCCGCGCACAGCGCGTCTGTTCTTCTCCTATTTAATGCGCAGCTCGTTGACGACTCCTTGAACGCCCCAACAATCCTCGGCTATCTTGTTTGCGAGGTCTTTTTCGGCTCCGTTGTGGACGATGCCGGTAAGTGTCACGATTCCGTCTTTGCTGGCGACTTCGATTTCGCTCGCGTCTATGTTTCTGTTCACCATCAAAGCGGCGCGCACTTGGGTAACAATGCGCGCATCATCTATCTTTTCCGCAAATGACTGTTTTGAGGCCTCTGCGCCTGCCCCTTCAATCGTCAATTCAACGTTCACGGAGACCACGCCGTCAACGTCCTCAGCGATTTTCCGCGCCAGCTCAGCCTCGGCGGGCGATGCGACGGAGCCGGTCAAGGTAACCTCGCCACGGCGTGAGCTTACGGCGATGTTCCGCGCGTTCACGTTTTCGTTCAGCATGAGGGCAGTCTTGACGGCCGCATCGATGGTGAGGTCGTCGAGTTTCTCGCCCCATGTCCGCTCTTGCTCGGGCGGTTTGAGGGCAAGCACCCTGCTGACGGCGAGATCGTTCTGGACTCCCGTAACACCCTTAACGGTGAGGGCAATCTCTTCTGCAAGCTGCTTCTGGATCTCCGTGGCCACAGTTCCGGAAAGTTTCACAATGCCACTGGTTATGGAGACGTCGATCTCAGCGTTCTTTAGATGACGATTGAGTGAGAGCGCGGTCTTGACGGAGGCCGTGAGGCGGGTGTCATTTAGCAGGACTGTGACATCCTTGCCTGTGTTGGTTAATAGGCCTGTAACATCCTTGCGGCCGTAATACTTCATATACGAAAGAACGGCAACGGCCACAGCTCCCAGTGCCAAGAGGATGAGCAGCGCTTTCCGGACCATTGCATTTCCCCCATCTTGTCCTATGCTGCCTCGCCTTTTGAAAAGTCTAGCAAAACGGTTCTCGGAATGTCAACGGAAAGAGCCTCCCTTTTGTCAGTGGCAAGTCCGACCCCCCCCCGCACGGATGGCGAAGCATGTTCCTTGCCTTATTCGCTTTGATTTTGCCGGTCGCTGCATGTAGCAGGTGTGGAGGACCTGTCCCCAGAATATCCACAAGTATTCACGAATGCGATTGTGAACGTGCACTGGCGGCCGGATGCCGCTAGCAAGCTGCGTCCCTCTGGCCATTACTTGCACGGACGAACGAAAACGTCACTTTGTGGTCTTCTTTTGTTTTGTCGTGATTCTTCCGTACGCTTACAGCGGCCGAGATTATGAAGTCAGCGGGGATGTCCGCTGTGTGTTAAAGTTAATGTTATCAATTACTTAAGAATATTCAATGGAAGCGGCCTAATTTTCCTACCTGAAAATCACGAAATGGTATGCTTTATGCTATAAAACGGACGAAACCATGTGATTCGGGGCTATCTGGAATGGAGGGAATTGCCAAATGAAGGCCTTCAAGACCGCGTTGTTGCTGAGTGTCGCACTGGTGTTCACTGGCGTTTTCGCGTCCGCTGTGATCGCGGAGGAAGCGACCGGCGACTCAATCACCGTTACCATCGACCGAAGGACACAGCCCAACACGATTTTTCATCCGGAGTGGTGGGATGAAAATCCGGCAACCGTCACTGTGTACAACTATGTAATTCGGGATTATTACGGCACGGCTGTTGAGGATGTCGTGATTAAGACGGCTTCAGGCCGGACGGAGATTCCGATAGACCGTGTTAAGGAAATCCACACGAAGGGATGGCTACGCCGATACAAGGACGAAATCGACTACGTAGACACTGTTATTGATGCTGACATCGTTTTGACCGACGGGACGCAGCTATCCGGCGCAATGAATGCTGACCTTGGGACGATTGAGGGAGACACCGATCTGGGGACTTTTTTCCTTGGTGACCCGCATACAATCAAGGATCTCGTATTCAACAGAGCCGAAGTGGTAGCTCAAGCCCCCGTCGAGGTTGTGGAGGAAATTCCAGAACCCGTAGTCGAAGAAGTCACAATACCTGACAGCGACGGCGATGGTGTGCTGGATGATAAAGACGAGTGTCCTGATACGCCTGCGGGCGCTTCCGTCACTTCGGTTGGCTGCTGGGCGATAAAGGGAATCAATTTTGACTACGACAAATGGGACATCAAGCCGGAGTACTTCGGGGTTCTCGATGAGAACGTTAAAGTGCTTCAGATGAATCCGTCATTCAAGATTGAAGTTCAAGGACATACGGACAGCATCGCGTCTGAGAAGTATAACCAAGGTCTGTCGGAGAAGAGGGCTGAGTCGGTAAAAGCCTACTTCGTTTCAAAGGGAATAGCTGCTGATAGGATTTCAACGCGTGGTTTCGGAGAGCTGAGGCCGATCGAGCCGAATGATACTCCCGCAGGCAGGGCCCAGAACCGCAGAATCGAGATCGAGATAACCAGCAGATAAGCAAATGTTGACGCGCGGGGCTCCGTCTCTGTTTGCTCATCTCAGAGCGTGAGCCCCGTTTTGTTTGTATTCGCGGGATATTTTGCACGATACCGCGCTCAGTTGAACTCAGGCAAAGCATCTCTTTACGGCAAGAGGTCCGCGGGTTTCCCGTCCGTCCACCCACACCACAGCCCGTGAGATGGAGGAGACCGCGGACTTCGGCCCCACGCGCTGCGCCTATTCTGCTTCCCTCCTGTCTGAACATTCTTTCTCGCATGCCGGGTCGTGAATCAGGAAGACATTCTTGAACGTGCAGAAGCGCGTGCTGCCTCCGCACCCAAGCGCCTGGAAGAATGTGCAGTAGAGGCACCGGTCGAGATTTGTCTGATGGACTTGCTCTGTTGGCTCCTTGTGCATCGTTTGTCTTCCTGTCGCGATTACTGGGTCTTGTGAACACACTGCCGGTGAGGGGAACACATACGTATCATACCCGATAAGCCGACGCAGTGTCTGTCCGCATTCCTTGTGAGACAGGGATGTGTGCGATACGAAAGGCGACTCAAGCGGGCGCATCTCATCCAAAGATTGCAGGGGTCCTTCGGGAACGACCCCCTGCACTTCGGACAGAACGAGAGCCGCACTCCTCCGCGTTGTCTGCCCCTTCTCGAACGCCCCAAGACAAGAGGGTCGCCGCCCCCCCTGCCCGCTACGCGAGATGAGAATTCAGGTGTTATGACCCCGGATAGAGGCCCCATTCGCTGTCGGACACTCCGGCGAAGCCACGTGCTTTACAAGCATTATGTGCTCATGGTAAAATTTCAATGGGTATTGTGTTGGATCATGGCATAGCATCGGGAGAGCGAATGAACGGGCGAGGGCGGGAGTCGAATTGGGACCGCAAGGCCCGAGTTCTCATTGTCAGCGAGAAACCGCGCGAGTTGGCGCGGGCAAAGAAGTTTCTTCAAGAATCAGCGAGCAAACGCGGCGGCAGGCTCGACGTTCTCACCTGCCGGGACTTTGAATCCGCTCACAGATTCCTTACGTATTATCTCAATGGAATCCTCCTCGACCTCCCTGGCATGACCGCGTCGAGCATCATGCCAGCCTTAAAACGGCTCAGAAGGGATTACAGCGGTCGCATTGCGCTCGTGAACGATGACCCGTCGGTGCAAGCATATACGTGGGGACGCATCGGCCGGGTGGATTTTTTTGCCAACACGATCCAGTCTATCGGAGAGTTTGTGGACATGCTTCTTGCGCCCCGGCTCGGCCGCGGCAAGACAGCCCTGTTGCTCGAGGGCGGAGGGATACTCGGGGGGTTCACGGAATTCGGGAGCGTGAGGGCTCTTTATGATTTCGGGATACGGGACTTTGACATCTACATCGGCATCAGCGCAGGCGCCTTTGTGGCCACGTGCGCGGCCAACAAGATTCCGTTCCGGATGATGCTTGAGAGACGCAAGTTGGAGTGGGCGCAGGTATATTACCCAAACATCTCCGAGGTCCTCTCGAAAATCGTAACATTTGTGCCCAATCTCTACCGCGGAATAACCAAGCTGTGGGGCGAGCCGAACAAGGACATCCCCCTTTTCCTCTCCAGCTTTTTCGTGACCAGCCTGCTTTCTGCGAAACGGATTCGGACGTTCCTCGAGCGAATTCTGGAAGAAGCCCAGGGCACGAACAGCTTTACGGCCCTGAGAGAACGCGGGAAAGAACTGTATATCATCGCGACCGACCTGGACACGACGGAGCGGCGCGTTTTCGGCGAGGTCGGCGATATGGAGGTGCCGATATCCCAGGCGGTCGAGGCTTCGATAGCGCTCCCGCTCACGTATAGTCCCGTAAGGATAGATGACCGCTATTACATTGACGGAGCCATATGCAACGCGGCCAACATAGACATCGCGATAGAGCACGGGGCCGACCTCATCATCTGCGTCAATCCTCTCGTTCCCTTCATCAGCAAGAAGCGGGGATTGGTCAAGAATCTCGGCCCCTTGGGCATACTTGAGCAATCCTATCGGAGCATTTTGCATCAGATTCTTCTCCGCAAGATCGAGCGATACAAATCGGAGAACCCGAAGGTCACCACCATTCTCATCGAGCCTGACCCTGAAGACCCGACGATGTTTCACAATGTGCTCAACGCCTCTCGCAAGTTGATGGACCTTGCGCTCGTGCACGGCTATCGGTCTGCGCGTAAGGTGATTGAGAGCCAGTTCGACTTTATCCAGAAATCGTTCCTCTACCACGGCGTGGAAATCCATCGGGAGCGTGTGGACGAGAAGCTCGAAGAGGCCGAGAAATCAAGATCCTCGGAGAAGTCACGCAAGGTGATGACCGGGAAGTGAGACACACTCCCCTTGCGGCGAATTCGTTGATACTACTGGGGGGTTTTGTTAGGATAATGCCGTTTGGGAGCGCGGTGGAACAATCCGGTCGCTCTTGGAGGGCAGGAAAGTCTGGAGAACGGAACGGTGCTTGAAGGCCGTAAGATCGTGGTCGTGATGCCCGCGTACAATGCGGCGAGGACGCTGAAGAAAACGTATGACGAGGTGCCGAAGGACATCGTCGATGAAATATTGCTCGTTGACGACGGCAGCCATGACGAGACGATAGAACTCTCGAAGAGACTCGGGATAAAGACGTTCATTCATGAGAGGAATTTCGGCTACGGGAGAAACCAGAAGACCTGCTACCGGGAGGCGCTCAAGACTGGCGCGGATATCGTTGTGATGCTCCACCCTGATTACCAGTATTCGCCCAAGTTAATCACTGCCATGGCCTCGCTGATAGCCGCGGACGAGTACGACGTCGTTATTGCGTCGCGCATTTTGGGCGTCGGCGCCGTTAAGGGTGGTATGCCGATATACAAGTATATTTCGAATCGGTTCCTCACATTTTTTGAGAACCTGCTGCTGTTTTACAAACTGTCCGAATATCATACCGGTTACCGCGCATTTTCGAAGAGGGTGCTGGAGTCGCTGCCGTTGATGGAGAATTCCGACGATTTCGTATTTGACAACGAGATGCTTGCGCAGGTTATCTTTTGGAGATACAAAATCGGCGAGATATCCTGTCCGACGAAGTATTTTCCGGAAGCGTCCAGCATCAACTTCACGCGGAGCACCAAGTATGGCATTGGCTGCTTGCTAACCTCCCTAAAATTCCGTCTGCAACGGATGCGCCTTGGGAAGTTCAGGATTTTCAGTGATAGCGGGAGGAAGCTGTTTGAGGATTCCTACTATCGCATGGCGGAGCCGGAGGCGGTGCAACAACCCAAAGGTTACTGAACACCATCCATCTGAATTATCTCCCTGGAATCCGTTCCGCAGTTGGGCATTTGGGGCCAGGACGTGCAGGCGCGAATCCGTTCAGACGCCTTTTCTGCCTACTTTCGGGATGAACCTGCGAACAAATTTTGGGACGATCTCGCCGTTCGTGAAAGCGCATTCTTTCGGGATATCTGGCAGTTGCATTCCGCTGCGGAATGGGACGATGCTTGCTGAGAAGATGCGCCGTCTTCCGGTTGGTCAACTTGCAAAAAGTGGGATTAGACGTTAGAATAGCGTCACACTGAACAGACAGCAGCGTTCGAAGTCAAGCCAAACGGACCTGTTGCCCAAATGGAAGAGCATGGATTCGCCGGTCAAGCCGTGGAAATGACATGGAGGGGATTCCGAGGTTTCGTGTCGTTCCCGCGAAACGTGTCCTCGACTCTGATCGGGGAGCGGGGAAATCCGGATTTTTCAGAGACGAGCGTTTGGGTAGCACGCCCAAACATCACAAGGTCATCACATGCCTGAGCGCAAGACCATTACGGACTTCGGAAATCCTGGCCCTCCTCACAATGAGAAGAGACCGAGCTTGATTGTGCTGGCGGGTCGCGATTTCGGCCGCCAGTACTTCCTCGCGCGCGGGGAAACCACGATAGGGAGAGATGAGGATTGCACTATCCGGCTGAATGATGGGCGGGCCTCCAGAAAGCATGCGAAGGTCGTGGGTGACCCGGGCGGGAAGTCCGGCCCTCATTTCAGGGTCATTGATCTTGACAGCACGAATGGAACCTTCCTTAATGACCAGCAGATCAAAGAGGCGGAGCTCAGCGAGGGCGACAGAATACGCATTGGTTACACCGTATTCAAGTATGCAATCCGCGATATCGCGGAGATAGAATATGGCGACAAGATTTACCGCATGGCAACGACGGATGCGCTCACACGGCTCCTTTCACGGGACTACTTCTTTCAGCAATATAGCGACCTGTTCCGTCGGTCGGAGCGTTACAGCCGTCCCTTTTCCCTCATGATGGTTGACATAGACGACTTCAAGTCGGTGAACGACAGCTATGGCCATCCCGTGGGCGACAAGGTGCTCGAGGGAATCGGCCAGATGATAACGGCGGTCATCCGATACGAAGACTTAGCCGCGCGCTATGGCGGCGAGGAGTTTGTCATTATCTTGCCTGAAACAGCACCTGAAAGTGCTCGCAATCCTGCAGAGAGACTCCGGCGAAGTCTTGAGGCGCACCAGTTCAGGGCAGGCGATGCGACTTTCTCCGTGACCATCAGCGTCGGCATAGCAAGCTATCCGGATCATGCAAGCACGATGGAGGAACTTCTCCAGAAGGCTGACATCGCGCTGTATCAGGCCAAGAGGTCGGGCAAGAACGCCGTTCGCGTGTTTCAGCACGACACGGAGAAGTAAGCCTTCAATCATCAAGAGCGGAGGGAGCACGAATGGCTACCCATCTCCGAGAACTCGTGCTCAATGAAGCGCGGGCCTTTGCGGTTTTCGCGAATGGTCGTCTCCACGACCACCGCTTCGCCGTGTCGCTCGTCTGCGAGGAACTTCTAGACAATCGTTATAATCGGGCACACGTCATCGAGCCGGCGAACCTCACTGGCGAGTCTCTCGAGGAAATTTCCCGGGATTTCCACTCCGTACGAGTTCCGCTCCGGCTTGACCTTTTCTTGCCGATCCCGCCCGAGACGCAATCGCTCCTTGAGCGAAGGCAATTCGACCTCACTGAGGATCATGCTTCCGAGATGGTTCTCGGGAAATCGGCGACCGAATTGAGGAGAAACCGTGCCGTGCGGTTGGAACGACTGCCGCCGCATCTTGTGAACACATTTTCCACGCTCATGCTCAAGGCATATGACACGCCTCCGGATTTGATTCCCACCCTCGCCTCGACTTTCCGTCACACGATTCCGCGGGCACTCAATCACAAGGGGGTCATTCTCTATCTGGCATCCCTTGAGTCGGAGCCCGTGGGCACGCTGTATGTGTTCTCGCAGGGAGGGGTGGGAGGCGTGTACAATCTGGCCGTCGCGCTGCATGCGCGCAGGCAGGGGGTGGCGACCACGCTTATGCTTCAGGCGATTGAGGATTCGTTGACGGCCGGAAACCACACGCTGTGCCTGCAGACCCGTGTCGGTTCATTCCAGGAGAGGTTCTTCGAGCGGCTCGGATTTCATACCATTGCACGTCGCAAGAGGGCGGTGCGGCGGCACGCGTAGGCAAACGGCACAAGACCCCATCCGAAACTGTCCCGCAATTCACACCGTGGAATCTTTGTGGTTGCAAATTCATTCGCATAGTTTTCCCGGCACGTTGTCGCCATGCGCATGCGAATGAATTCGCACCTGCGGAATTATCGGATAGTTTCATCCCTCTCATTTCATTGGAATTGCGGAAGATATTTCGCATGGGCGGTGAGCAGTTCGTCGAGCATCTTGTCGGGGTTGGTACACAGACGGCTCAAGGGGTCGTGGCGAAGAAAGTCGAGGGCCGCCGAGCGGTCACCCTCAAGCGCTGCCTTGACGATGAGGAACTGATTGTCGGCGTGGGGAAGCACGAAATCCCGGACCGCTTGAGGGAGTTTGATAGGCCCGAGCGGCTTGACCCTGTCATCGCCAACTTCTCCAAGCGTTTCGACGATTGCATCGCGAGGAAGGTTCTCCACTTGTCCCTCGTTTGGGAGGTTCAGTATCTCGGTTCGCGGCGGGCATGTGCCTGCCAATGCTGCGAGAATGTCTGAAATTGTCTCGCTCGATTTTTTCGCAGGGAAGGGGAATGCATCTTCGAGCATGCCGTGCACGTATGCGCGCATCGCGCCGAGCCATGAGCCGCTGCGTTCTTCGATGGAGGTGGGCTTTATCGCGTATCTTCTTTCGGTTTCCGCAAGGTTTCTCAGGTAGCCATCAAAGAACTCGACGATATGTCGGTCGCCGGCGGCAGGCAGGGACTGGTATTCCCTGAAAAGTTCCAGTTTGAGCTTCGCGCGGTCTATGGTGGAAGGCGCGAACATCTCCTTTACTTCTTCGTCTTGAACCTGGAATGGCGTTGGATTGCGCATCCACTCACGCAACATCTCGAAGCCGTCACGCCCATTTATTTGCAGGCTCAGGAGCCATATGAAATGGTTCACACCTGCCACCACCGGTTCCATCACGGCATCTTCTGGCAGTTGGAACATGTTCCTCAGGATGTGGAGAACCCCCTGAAGCTCGTGGCACAGGCCGGTCGTCTTGATGCCGGTTGACTGCCTGACGGCGAGGCAGAGGGTGGCCATGGGGTTCGTGTAGTTGATGAGCCATGCATTCGGGCAGAGTCGCTCCATGTTCTTTGCGATATTTACGAGGACCGGAATGCTTCTAAGCCCGCGAGCGAGGCCGCCGGGCCCGACGGTATCGCCGACGGTCTGGTTCACGCCGTACTTCGCGGGTATCTCGAGGTCTTTCTGCATTGCCTCGAACCCGCCGGTGGAAATCGTCACGATGACGAAATCCGCGCCCTGCAATGCCTCCTGTTCGGTGGTTGTGATGTTCAAGGTGCATCCGGATCTTTTTTCAGCAATCATTTTTTGGCCGAGGGAATGGATTACTGAGAGCGGTTCGGGCGCGATGTCTTCTAGCACGATGGCGCTGCCGTCGAGCTCGGGTGTGAACAGGATATCGCTGATAATGGTCGGGGCCCAGTTGTAACTGCCACCGCCGATGATGACTATTTTAGGCGCCATTCTCAAATCCTTTTCTTAATCAAAGCCCCCAGCTTCCTGCATCCAACGAGGCCGATTATTCCACATTATACACTAAAATTCGCGCCGCAATTGTGAAACCGCCAACGGGCGCAACCGGGCGCACCAAAAGAAGAGGCCGCGGGGAAAGTCCCCGCGGCCTCGCTGAGATACGTGTGGGCTATGTCAGTTAGCGGACTAGCTCAATTGTTGACGTTGGTTTCCGTGGCAGATTGCCAAGCTCGTCGAACTTGATTCTCTGTTCTGCGAGCAGCGGCGCCGACTCAACGATGTGCACGGTGATGAACACGAGGAGCTCGATGTCACTCTTGTCACTACCGACACTGCGGAACGCGTACTTGACTCCGGGTAGATCGCCCAAGAGCGGGACTTTGGTCACGCTTTTCACAGCCCGATTGAGCCTGAGTCCACCCATCACAATGGTTTGATGGTTCCCGACAATGAGCGTTGTTTCCGCACGTCTCGTGTCTATTATGGGTACGCCGCTGGAGACCCTGCCGGTATCGAAGTTCTGCTCGGGAGCCAACCTCAGGATAACGTGCCCATCGTGTGTTATCTGAGGCTCCACATCCAGCTTTGTCCCCACTTCCTTGAACGTTATGTTGGAGAGCTGGCCTCCTTCGCTGGTTTGTGTGACATCATTGTACGGAATTTCCGTGATGATTTCGATGGAGGCCTTCTCATTATTGAGCGTGAGAATTTTCGGATTGGCCAAAATCCGAGAGTCGCGGTTCTCGACTTGCGCTTCCACGAACCCGTTCAGGTCGAAGTCACCAAAGAGCGTCGCGAACGTGACCTGGAGAGCACTGACGCCAACCGGCAAGGTGACATTGACCTGGTCGGGAAAGGCGCTCCCTTCCTCTTCCCGTGTATTCAAGCTATTGTCTTCCGCATTCATCAGACCCCACGAGATGCCGAGGTCAGCATCGTCCGCCAGAACAGAGTCCATGATGAGGACCTCGATGAGCACCTGCTGGACGCGGCGGTCGATTTGAGGTATCAGCTCGCGGACTCGTTTCATGTTGTTCGGCACATCGGTGACGATGAGCATATTGGTTCTTTCATCGGTTTCGATTTTGCCGTTTGGCGTGAGAAAGCTCTGGAGCGTTGCTTTGGCCTTATCGGCTGATGCATAGCTGAGCATGTAGGTTTCGGTTGCTGTTTCGATCGTTTGGCCTATCTGGGACAGCGGCAGCACCCGGATGATATTGCCCGTCTGGATGTAGCCGTATCCGTTCACATTCAGGATGGAGTTCAGGGCCACGTCGAAGGGGACGTCCACCAGTCTTACGGTGACGGTTCCGCGCACGTCTTTTCCCGCGAGGATGTTGAGGTTCCCTTTGCGTGCGAGGATATCGAGCACCGCGCTGAGCTCAGCATCCCTGAAGGTGAGTGTTACGAGGTTATCAGTGGTGACTAATCCCTGTTCGGGCTCTTCCTCTGCCGGAGCTTCCAGCGCTTCGACCATTGGCGCTGGCGTCTCAACTGGTTTCGCCTCAACCGCCACGGCGACAGGAGCAGCGGTGGGTGTTTCCACTTCGAGCATCTGTTCTTCAGGCTGCTGTACCGGTTGTGTTTCTTCCGCCGGAACTGCCTCTTCATAGGCGGTGGTCTCGGCCTGCGCGAGCGTCTGTGTCACTTCCTCGGCTGGCTCTTCGGCAACCACCGCAGCAGGGGGCTCGCTCACCGTTTCGGCCTGCGGCGTTAGTGCTGCCAGCATCATGCGGTCTTCGGAAATGCTCTCTGTCGTTTCTTCGACGGGAGCGCTCTGCTCGACGACTTCCGCCTCGGGACTGTTCTCTTCGAGCGCGGGCGCCACAATGGACTGCTCGCTTACAACCTCTTGCTCCGCGTCAACAATTTCGGAAATCGCGGGCGTTTCCTGCAGCACAACCTCTACCGTCTCGGTTTCTGTAACGATTTCCTGAGTGATTTCAGCAGGCGGCATTACGACAGTTTCTGTGTTGGCTGCCGACGTGTCCTCGGTCGGGAGGCTTTCTGCGCGCGGGCCAACGTCAACTACTGCGCGGGCAACCGCGAACTCGACCTCGGGAGCATGAGTGTTCACGTGCACGGCGGGCACGGGAACCACCTCATGACGAATAGCCCGTTCCTCTGCCGTCGCAACTGGTGCTTCTGTTTCAGACGGCTCGGCCGTTTGGTTCACCGTCTTCGTTTTGGAGAAAGGAACCGATATGACGAGATTGTCGCCCTCATTCTTGATGTCGGGCGCCGTGCTATCATTCAGATAGAGCACGACCCGTGCGATGACGGAAGGGCTAACCCGGTACTGGCTGTTGCAAACCTTCTTAATGGGGTCGTCTTCGCCGAGCGCGAAAACCGGGGACGGCGAAAGATTAATGGTGTCGCGCAGGTCGATGACCAGCCTATTATCCTTCTTGTAGAAGTATGACTCGTAGGCGGGCACGCCGCTGAGCTGGAGCACCACGTCGATATTCTCGCCGCTCGGCGTGACATCGACGGAGTGGAGCGTACAGGATTCTTGAGCTGTCTTGACGACGGCGGGGTCAGAGCCGTCGAGGCCCAGGCGCTCAAGGTAATGCACCTTCCGCTGCTCGAGGCTTGTGCCCGCGAAGGTGCAAGGCGAAAGCAAGCCGACCAGGAGCACGACTGCGACTGCTGCCAGAACGATACGGTATCTGCTGTCACTCACGAGGCTGCCCATTTTTCCCTACTCCTCTCTGAAGATCAGATAGTAGCTGTTCCCATCTTTCATGAACGTCACCGTGTCGTTGGTAATCTCGGCGATGAACGCCCCATCGTCTAACTGCTCTCCGACACCCACCACCTGATTGTTGACGATAGCCATCGGTTCAACTTCGTTCCAGACAATTCCTTCGATGGTATAGCCCATTGACAGCGCGTCGGTCGGGCCAAGGGCCACGTTTGCCGCTGGTCCACCGAATTTTCCTTCTTCGTCCTTGGCATCGGTAACCAGAGCAGTCATTGGGTCGCGAAAGTTGTTGCGGCGGAACGCGACGTCTTTCTCCGTAATGGTTGCGATGAGGCCCTCGTAATCAGATGTCGCCGACTCGGCCGGAATGCCCGCCAGGGACGCGGAAGACTGCAGCGACCGGGCGGCGGAAACAGCGGAAGCATCAGCGACTGCACCCACTGCGTTCGTGCCTGAGGGTATAACGCCGCCGAACCGGTAGACAACCACACCGACTGCGACTATGCCGAGTACGATTGCAAGTACTGTTTTCTTATCCAGCTTCATGACTGTGTCACCCCGCTTTCGCCAGTCTTTTCCTTGGTCACAAACATATAGGTGCTTATCACAAAGCTTGCCTCACTGCTTCCTTTGTCCTGCGGTCCGATGTCGAGGTCTTCGACTTTGATGAACCGGTTGCCGAACTCGAGACTGCGAAGGAATTCGCCAATCACGGGATACCCTCCGTTGACCCTGACTTTGAAGGGTATGCGCACGTAGAGTTCTTTTTCGTCCATGGGCTCCGCATTGATTGACATATACTTCATGCCGTTGAGCTCAGCTATTTGCTGGAACTGACTCAGCAATCTGGGGATCTCTTTATCGGTGGGAAGCTTATCCTCGAAGTTGGATATCTTCTGCTTCACCTGTTCGATTTCCTTGATCAGGCCGTCCCGTTTGGCCGCGATGAGTCGGGCTTCGTTCAACTCGCCCTGTGTTTTGCTTATCTCGACCCGCACTTGTTCAATCTCTCCCTTCACGACATTCAGCATGAGGAAGTAGGCTGCGGAGATGAGGATAAGCAGGAACAGCGCTCCTCCGATGATGACCCAGTCACCTTTCGTGATCACTCTATTCTTGAAGAAATCCATGATGGGGCTCCCACCTTTCACTGTTTGATCTCACAGTCCATTACGAACTTCATGACTGTATGTTCTTTGAATGCCTGTCTCTCGATGGAACGCATTTCGGGCCAAATGAACCGTTTGGAAAAGACCTCATGCTGCTTTATGTTGTTTATGAGCTGCCCGACGAGCTCCAATCCTCGCTCACGGTCCGGCGAGAGCGCATACCCAGTCAGACGGAGGGCCGGGAACGATTGGATCACCGTTTTCTGGATTGTGCGCGGCTGGCCCGGCTGAGTATTGGGATTAGGGACTTCGACTGTGACAGGACGTCTGCGGGAGCTCAGGCTCACATGGTCAAGCCACATCCCCTGGGGCACCAGGTCCGCGAGGACGTACAGTTCGTGCGACCAAACGGTGCGGCCGGTGGTGATCTGGGCGACTGCCTGCTCCTTCTGTGAAAGCAGCAGCTTGTCCTGCTCGAGCTGTTTGACTTGGTTGACGACATCCTCGAGCTTTGCGATATCTTCGCGAAGCTGAGCGAGTTCGTCCTTGCTCCGGCTGAGCTCGGCGTAAGTGGCCACTAAACCGCCGCTATACCAGAGCAGGAGCAAGGCGGCGAGCGCTGCAATGGCCACGTGGGGAAGGAAATTCCGCTTTTTTGGAACCAGTTCTTTGGGAAGCAGGTTGATCCTAATCATAGTTCTTCAATCCCCCTGGCCGCGAGGCCGACTGCCACATTGAATTGGGCAGGGTTTTCCATCAAGTCTTTCACGTCAGGAGAGTCTTCCTCGACGATTAACGCCTGGGCGGGGCTGACGATTTCCACGGGGATGCCTGCCGCATCGGCAAGCGCCTGGTCGAGCCCCGGGAACATGGCAGTTCCGCCGCTCAGCAGGAGCCGGTCCACATTTTTTTCATAGAGTTGCTTTTCGTAATAGTCGATCGATCTTCGGATTTCTCCGATGAGGCGATTCAGAGCCGGGCGAGTGGCGTTAACGAGACGGCTGACATCGTCGGTCTTCATCGACGCCATAGGTTCCGTTGATTCTTCTGCCCCGTCGGAAGCTGGCTGCCCCTCGAAGTTGTTAGTTTCGATGTCTTCACCCGGAGGGGAAACGTCGAGGGCTTCCAGCATATTTTCGGCTGCTTTTGAGCCTGAATTCTTTGCGTAATTGACTTTCAGCCGCTCCGCCTCGGCGAAGTCGACCTTCATGAGTTTCTGGATGGCCGCCGTCAGGTCTCTGCCTCCGCGCGATATGTCACGCGTGAAGTTTGAGATTCCGTCGCGGCAGAAGTGGATATTGGTGGAGGAGGCCCCGATATTGACGAGCGCCACGGTCTCGTTTGGCCGGAAGCCACCGTTTGCGTCGAACGCGTCTGCGATGGCGAGTGTGGTAACGCCGATGATATTGGCTGCGAGTCCGACTCCGCGCAAGAGGTCGACTGTTCTATTGATTGCTTCGTTCTTGGCTGCTACCAGAAGTATCTTAACAATTGTTTCACCGCGTTCCGCAATTTCCTCGAGCACGACCGAGTCCATGGAGACCTCGGCGAGGTCATACGGCAGGTTCTGGTCAGCCTCGAGCTCGATGGAGCTCTTGAGTTCCTCCGGCGGCATCTTCGGAAAACGGAGATACCGGATGAACGTGTCTTGCCCAGGCAAGGCGGCGACGATAGCGGCCTTCTTCACCGTAAATCCGGAGGCAATGGTTCTCAGGGCCCTGATTGTTGCCTCGACACGCTTCTCGTCGTTCATATCCGAGTTCAGCGGCAGCAGAACGGCTTTGTCTATCTTTGCGCCGTCGCCAAACGCGGACATCTGAACGGCCTTGACGGAATGAGTGCCGAGGTCAACTCCTATAGTTGTTTTTAGTTTAGCAAGCATTGTCTGTCCCCCTTTGTCCGAAGGCGCTGACAAATTCCGCAACGCTCGGACTTTTTGCCAGCGATTGGGGATTGAGCAAGAACGGTGCCAATTTTCGGCGGAAGGCATAAACACAAGTCGAATAATAAGTTACACACCTAAATCCTGATTCGTCCGAATCTGTTGCATTACAAACTTGTACATCCGCCAGCGAATACGACAGGAAAAACTTTCCAGAAGTGGGTCTGGAAAACCAGGCCCAGCCTTATTCGCCAGACGGCGTTGCGGGTGTCTCCTCATAAGGATAACGTGCTTTCCCTTCAGCTCCCGTGTTCAAACAGAACCATCTGATAAATATTTACTTAGGAAGATGAAGGAACGTTTGCAAAGGGAGCAGTGTCAACTTACTCTTGTGCTCGAAAGAGCCAAAAAATGCGTCAGATGCGTCTGCACTTTTTGTCGCGATTACAGAATTTGTGAAGTGCTGTGTACAATTTTCTGCCGCTGTCAAGCATCAGGTCGGAGACGGAAGAATCGGGCGGCACAGTCAATGCGGGTCTTTTTCCGGCGTTGTTTTCACAACCCCCGAGAGTTAACAAAAAGTTCGTTGACTACGTGGCGCTGACCAGCAAGACTGGAGAGAGGCGCGAGAATATCTCTGGCTGCGAGTATCAAAGATTATGAGGTGACACCTTGAAAATGGGAGATGCGGACAGAAAACGTGTATTCAGATTGTTTGCGATGGGCATGACGCCTGAACAAGTAGTGGAGACGCTGCAGAGTTCGCCTCCGGCGAGCGGCGAGGTACGCATCTCGAAAGCGGAGGAGCTGTTGCAAACATATCTGGCGCTCCCGATTGGCGAGAAACTGCAGCTTACGCTGCTGCCGGAGTGGGTCTCGAACCGGACGCACCGACTCATAGATGACATTGCGGACCTCAAGCGCGTTGATGCTCTTCTCGCGACGACCGATGATAAGAAGCTCGTATCGCTCCTTGATATCAAGCGCAGGATAAAGGAGCGGATGGCAAAGGAATGTTCAACGGGCGATGGGAGCGAACCGCACATTACGGACAGTGATATAGAGAATGAGATCAACCGAATCCATGAGAAGGTCTGCGGTACTCCCCCGCCTCAGGAATGAGTGCACGGCAAACCTGCTCTCGATGGCTTTTCTTCTCGGGTTGGATGTCGCGCCTATACACCGGCGAATGGCGCAGGCGGTCCAGGTCGGAACGGAGATGTCAGTGCGCTCGCTCATGCTTGCTCCGCGCGGGTTTGGCAAATCGACCCTGCTCTCCGTTGTCCGCAGCATTTTTGAGATCATGCGCAATCCGGACGTCCGCATTCTGCTCGCGAGCAACACTCAGGCGCAGGCGGAGGCGTTCGCTCGGGAGATACGATATCATCTGGCGCACAACGCGGTGTTCCGAAGGGTGTTCGGAGATTTTGTGGGCCGGAAATGGACTGACGCGGAGTTCATCGTGCGCCCGAGAAAGCGAATTGCGAAAGAGCCGACCCTGTTTGCGACCGGCGTGGGCGGTGCGGTCGTGTCGCGACATTTTGACGTAATCATCTGCGATGACATCGTGGACGAGGAAAATTCGCGCACAGATCTGCAGCGCGAGAAACTCAGGACATGGTTTTTCAAAGTGCTCCTCCCTTGCCTCGAGCCTGACGGAAGGCTCTCTATCATCGGCACGCGGTACCATTATCGTGACCTTTACGGCCACCTGATTGAGACCGATTTTGTGCCGGCGGCGGCCGTCATTCGCGCGATTGATGCCGAGGGCAATAGTGCATGGCCGGAGAAGTTTTCTGTGGAACGATTGGAGCAAATCCGCCGCGAAGCGGGTACCGTTATATTCAATGCCCAGTACCAGAACGACACGGAGGCGATGAAGGGTGCAGTGTTCAAAGAGGAATGGCTTAGGTTCTACGATGTTCCATCCCAGCCGCTCAGGATTTTTCAGGGAGTCGACCTCTCCGTCGGACAGCAGGCGGATTCGGATTTTTTTGCGATTGTGACCGTCGGCGTGGATGTGTGGGGAAACATTTATGTGCTTGATTCGTATCAGGCGCGCCTGAGCTTCCGACAGCAGACGATGGCTATCATGGAACGATTCCGTCGGTTTGACCCCATCAAGGTTGCAATTGAATCAAACGCGTATCAGGCGGTTCAGGCGGACTTCTTGAAAGAATCAGGCATGCCGCGAGTAATGAAGGTGTTCACCACGAGGGATAAGCTCTCACGCGCATGGAAGCTCTCTGCGCTGTTCGAGGACGGCCGCATCCGGCTCGGGAGAAACATGCATGAGCTGATCGAGCAACTGCTTGCGTTTCCGCAATCCGAACACGATGACCTGCTCGACGCGCTCGACCTTTCGGTCTCTGTGTCCGTCTCGCACGCTCCGAGGATGCGGTTTTTCTAAACGACAAGCGCGTGCAGCGCGCATCCTGCTGGAATACCTGCGTACAGCAAACGGTGTGTGCTCGTTTCCACTCCTTCTTTCACCGAAAAAGAGAATGAGAAATTCCGGAGGTTCCGGGAAAACAATAATAAAAACCGGAAGAGACAGGGGATTGACGATACGTGAGCTTGCTGGGCTGGCTCAGGCAGACGAGTGTGCTCATGCTGTCAGGGGGAGGAGGAATTCGGCCTAGTATTCGCGCCGGTACTTGGATGATAGGATGCCGAGTTCCTCGCGATACTTGGCAGCGGTGCGGCGTGCGATTTTGAAGCCCCTCTTGGAGAGGAGCGCAGTCGTTTCTTGGTCACTCAAAGGCTTGCGTTTGTCTTCGTTTTCGATGAGTGTCCGAATCACTTCCTTGACGCTTTTTGACGAGGCCGCTTCGCCGTATGAACTCGCAATGCCGGAAGAGAAAAAGTACTTGAGTTCAAATATCCCACGAGGGGTCTCCATGTATTTGTTCGTTGTGACCCGGCTGACCGTGGACTCGTGCATCCCTATCCGCTCGGCTATTTCTTTCAGGATGAGCGGCTTCAGATAAGCGATGCCTTTATCCAGGAAATCTTTCTGGACATCCACAATGTTTTGCGCTACATTTTGAATTGTGTCCTTGCGTTGCTGTATGTTCTTGACCAGCCATTGAGCTGACCGGAGTTTATCTCTTATATATTCTTTCGTCTTTGGGTTGCCGTTTGAGCTCCTCAGGAGGTTCCGATAAAATGAACTGATGCGGAGCTTGGGTAGGCCGTCGTCGTTCATGTAAACGACATACTCATCATCCACCTTCTTCACGATGACGTCGGGTGTGACATGGATGGCTTTGTGGTTTGAGAAGTATCGACCGGGCATCGGTTCGAGAGAGGCGATGATTGTACCCAGCTCCTGAACGTGCTCGACGGATATATTGAGCATCCGTGCGATTTTGGGGTATTGCTTCTTTGCCAGGAGTTCCAGATGATCTTGAACAATCTTTTTCAAGAGAGGCTTGCCGCTATGTGATGCCTCGATTTGAATCAGAAGGCAATCGCGCAAATCACGTGCGCCTATGCCAATAGGCGTGAATGTCTGAACGAGCCTGAGAACTCGTTCAATTTCTTCGGGCTCAACGCTGAGAGTCTGTGATCCCGCCTCAACGCTTGAGGAGAAATAGCCTCGTTCATCTATCTCGCTGATGATCCATTCGCCAATCTTGTAATCACTGGGGTTATCCGTGCTCAGGGACAGTTGTCCCAGTAAATTTCTTATCATGGATTCCGGTTCGGCGGCGGTGTTTTCAATAAATCCTCTCTTGCCGTCTTCCCCAGGCACGCTGAAGTCACGTCCCTCGTAACGGTAATTGCTATAGGACGCCATGAGGGACTCGATTTCTTCGTCTATGTTCCGTTCGCTTTCGTCGTTTTTCGGCTCCGTATCTCGCGGCATGTCGGCGGTCGGCGCATAGTCGGCCGAGGTTGGCGCGTCAGTCTCCTGGTCCTGGGAGGGCACTTCTTCGAGGAGAGGGTTTTCGGTAAGCTGCTCCTCCAGATAGTGCTCGAGTTCAATCGTGCACAACTGAAGCATCTCAATCGCTTGCTGCATCTTGGGGGTCATTATCATCTGCTGCGTCAACCCCTGAACAAGCGTTTGTCTAAACTCCATCATTCTTTTCCTTTATCGCATCTCGAATGAGCGAGATTTCCGGAATGAATGGGAAAGCTCAACATACGTTGGATTCATATTTCGGAAATACCGGCCCCATCTTCATGGTCTCATTCTGAAAGAATTCTGCCGAGTATTCGACAAGCCCATTAAGTCGGCGTTCAAGTTCACTGCGCAGGATTTCAAGCATGGTGCTGCCTGCATTCAGAGGTACATGCATGGGTTCTCCCAACACGAAAACGAGGTGATTGAACGGAAGTGGAATCATGATTCTATCCCATGTTGGCGCAAGCAACCTTCTCTTTGCCCAAGAGCGCACGGGATATATGGGCGCCCCCGTTGCCTTTGCAATAAGCATAATCCCGGAGTGAACCTTGCGAGCAGGTCCTCTTAAGCCGTCAACGGTGATTCCACAGAGCATGCCTCCGTGGGTGTTCATGTAGCCGGTGATTTCATCGAGAGATTCCTCTCCTCCGCCGGGCATCGCTTCGCGCATTGCCGTGATATCGCATTCACGCAGAAACTCGGTGGCGATGTTTCCCACGCTGCTGTAACTGACCATGGCATCGGAATCACGGCCTTTATGGCACAAGGGGCTGATTAACGCGTCTTGGTGCCACATCGCTCCCAGCACATTCTCGCCCCGGGCGGTCATTTCCCGAAGCTTCGAAAACTCAATCTCCGTTTTCTTGCTTGTGTGGTATACGACCCACATATATGACTTGCACAGCGGATGGAATATCCAACCTGTAAGGAGTTTTGCCGCCCTTCGCGACAGATTGAGCTTTTTCATCTTCCTCTGCTTGATCACACGGCCTCCTGCATGACAGTAAGCATGTTACCTCGCCATTGTGAAGATGGAAACAACGGAAGAATTCCGGACGAAACCTTCCTCCTTCGAGAGCAAAAATGAGCAACTTCCCAACAGAAGTCGCGCCTGTTTGTCAGGATATCCGCTTTAGATACGGCACGCTCTGATGGTTGCTCAGTGAGCTTCACGCTCTACCTTCTTTCCAGATTCCAGCTTTTGGGCAAGACCTTCAAGATCATGCTCATTCAATGGAGAAATCTCATATAACTTCCCCTCGGAAACATAATTAACTGACATTGCTCTGTATGATATGTTCCCTTTTAGTGCCCTATAACATTCAAGTAATTCGTTTAAAGACTCAAACTGAATATTCTTATCCGTCTTCTGAAGAAGCCAGACAATCTCATAATTCTTGCTCTTCACTGTCTGAATTCTTGTATAGACATCGTCTCCCTTTGCTTTATAACTGTCTGATGCTGTCTTAGCTTCTTTGTCGCTGGTTGTTTTGGCTTTAGCAGTTCTATCAGAAAGACCCTGTTTAGATTTTATCGTTTCAGGACGATTCTTTTCTTCAATAATTCCTGCCTGAATTTCGTCAGGAAATGCTGCAAAATCTTTTTTGAAATCAGGCATAGGCCTTTCTTCTTTCTTCTTGTCCCTCTTTTTCTTCTTTTTCTTCTTATCTCCAAAAAACCAGCTTAAAATTCTCATCTTCACAAAACAATCCCGGCATCAGTGATTGGCGAATGCTTATCTAAACCTGTCTCGAAGCATTAAGCCTCTAAAGGTAAAGGTAGAACAACCTGTCGAATCCATGCTCTCTCAGATACCGTGGTGCATTATTCCAGAGCGCCTCATTGTCGTAATCGGGATGGAGACAAATACACTGCATGCAGTAAGGGCACACTTTGGATGGACGGTCAACGCGCACTCCGCATCCGCACCATGTGGCCGCGAGCAGGTCAAATTCCTTCCCGCAATGTCTGCATTCCACAGAATGACTTGTCCGCGCTGTCGAAGTCTGGCCCATAACGTTCTGTCGCCCTGGTTATGTCACGAAATCTGACCTAGTTACACTGTACCTCAACGGCTCTCTTCTTCTCCAAGAGTGCTGTAACCATCTCCAAAAATCCCTCGTTCTTGAAAGGTATCGGCAGGTATCCCTTGACTTTGGGAACTTTTTCTTGCACTCGTGTCGCCAGCCGGCCTTTGTTCGAATAGCCGGACACAAAAAGCACGGGGACCTCTGCATATCTTCTGCTTTTCCTGACCATCTGCAATAGCCTGATCCCGTCGATTCTCGGCATGACTGCACCCAGCACCAGCAAATCATACTTAAGTTTCTTGATTTGTACCAGCGCCTCTTCACCGTCCTTTGCAGTCTCAGCCCTGAATCCAGCAAATTCAAGAAGAGATTGGGTGACGATCAGGAAATCCTTGTTATCGTCGGCGATAAGTATTCTTTTCTTGCTGCGCTTGCATGGCATGCTCGAGAACTCCTTCATTGTTGCAGGTTGGCCGTCGCCTTATTCGTATCTGTGCCCAAAGCCTCTCGCTCTTTCGAAAGAAGAATTTGTGTGCACTAGATTTCCCAATGCCAGCCGCTTTGTCTTCCTCGCAAAGCTTACTCTCTCCTTAGCATTGGATAAAGACCCACGGCGATGGCCCCCGGGTAAGATGCCGGATCAGGGCTATCAGCTCTGCTTTGGCAAACGGTTTGCAAAGCAAAGCGTCGGGTTCGAAATCTTCGGTATCTTCCGGATAACCGGTAATAACCACGACGGGGATGTGCCGAAAGAATGTCTTGAGGTATTTGAGAAGAGAAATGCCATCCAAGCAAGGCATTCTAATATCCGTCAAGACGAGGTGAATTTCCCGGTCATCGAGGAGGCAAATTGCCTCCAGCCCTTCGGAGGCCTCGGATACGTCGCAGCCGGCTTCCCGCAATGCGCGAGCTATTTGTCGTCTCTGTACAGAATCGTCTTCGACAACGAGTACTCTTCGTCCCAACACGATTATCGCTCTTTCCTGGCGTGTCGGAGGCAGCGCCGGTACGGGATAATCAGCTTGGCGGTTTCCTTTCGGAAGGCATTTGGATGGCTGAAATGAGGGGTCCAGAAAGGCAATCGCTTTCTTAGGTATAGTATATCATGAAAAACAAAATAATACTATCTGAAAAGCTATTTGGCGGACTTCCCTGTTCGATCCTTGCGCCGCGCGGCATCTAATGGAACCCAAACGTAGTCCGGGAGGGCGTATCCTTCAGTGTATGGAAAGTTGCAAGCAAACTTAAATGGAGTGTCCAAGCCGTGCAGCCTGGAAAACACAATATTTAACCAGGAAAGACGGAGTTCCAAGAGCAAAACCTTTCTCGTCTAGCGAATCTGCGCGTGATGTGTTGGCTGACGAATTTTCGAAATGCATACCGTGTACTTTTCACCAGCTCCTCATTCCCTGCGCGAAGATATCGTGTCAAATAGTGCTGTCAAATAGTGCTTGACAATGAGGGTGATGCGTGATATGCTTGGTGCAGAGTAAGACTCTTAGAAACGAGAACGAGTGAGGAAAAGTTCGGTTTGGTCCGTAAGAGTTTTGTAAGCTCTTGCGGGCTTTTTTATTTCCTTTCGAGAACATTACTCAATTTCTGATAAGGGAGGTGAAAGTAATGGCAGAAGGAACCGTGAAGTGGTTTAACGACCAGAAGGGTTATGGATTCATAACTCAGGATAATGGACCGGACGTGTTTGTCCATCATCAGTCAATCAACGGAAGTGGATTCAAGACACTGACTGAGAACGACCGCGTTCGTTTTGAGACGGTCCAAGGCCCGAAGGGTCTGAAGGCAGAAAACGTGGAGAAGCTGTAAGGGCTTCATTCGCAATCTGGCAGAATCCCGCATCGGCTCATTCGATGCGGGATTTTTGTTTTTGTCATACAGGCGGGAGTCCTTAATATCGAAGGGGGCAAAACCTACATCCTAGAGAGTGTTATCTTTGCTTTTCTGGAGATGGGGGAAGCAGTTCAGATAGCGGGCATAAGTCGAACAAGAGTGGCACGTTGCATTGTGGCTGGCCTGCTGCTGCGGAGGCTTAGGAAATCCTCGCCAGAAGAGTTGCACCTCAATGCATACTAGGAGACCTTGAAATTACGGGACGGAAAGGGGGGTTCTTTCCGGCTTTTCAATTCCGAGGTCAATCATCCTTGCCGGGAGGTCAGGTTTGCGGAATAATGTGCGCTTCCTGAAGGGGCTGGAAAGCAATCCGATTATATCGGACCTTTCCATATATCGGCTGAACGCACGTATGAGTTTAATGGTCTGGATGGGCCGGGCGATGATTCGCCGAGCGAAGAGAAGCGCGTAGCCTTTCATACGGATACGGTTCAGCACCTCACTCGGCAAGATAGTCGGGTCAATGTCGGAGCACTTGAACCATTTGTGCCAGTCCCGCTCGTCATCAATGATTCCACGGTCGACGTATTCTTTCCACAATGGGGTTCCCCGGTAAACGCACAAACGATTGAAGTTGAAGGTGTCAAGTTTCAGCCTGGCCGCGAAACGAAAGCTTCCCATGATATCCTTTTCAGTCTCGTCCGGCGAGCCAATGAGGAAAAAGCCGTGGATTCTCGCAATCCCATGGCGCTTGGCTTCGTTGATTGCGTGTTCCACCTGTTCCAAGGTCTGCTTCTTATTAAGCCGGTCGAGGACTTTCTGCGTGCCAGCCTCAATGCCGAAGCTTAGTGCGTTGCAGTTTGCCTGCTTCATGATGGGCAGTTGGTCAATCGCGGTTGAATCGACCCGTCCCTCGCAACCCCATCGGAATTCGAATTTGTGTTTGATCATGCCATTGCAGATTTCCTCGATGCGTTTGCGATTCATCAAGAAGTGATCGTCCGTGAGATAGATTGAGCGATAACCGTCATCATTGAGTTTTTGCATTTCGCCGAGGACATGTTTTGCCGAGCGATACCGCAACGTACGATTGGAGAAGGCCGGGATATTGCAGTAGATACAATTATACGGGCAGCCTCTCGAGGTTTGTATCGTTGAAAATTTGTCGAGCGTAAGGACCGCAGGCACATCAAGCGGCAGCGACTCGATATAGTCAATTGGCAGGCCGGTCCGATCCGGATAGGGAAACTGATCCAAGTCTTTAATGGGAGGGCGAGGAATATTTTGAACGATCTCCTCGCCGTTGCGCCACACCAGGCCGGCTACCAAGCCGGGATCATTGAGGTTGTCCAAGTAATCCGGCAAGAGCTCTTCGCCCTCTCCAACTCCCACGCAGTCCACATATGGGCAGTCCGATAAAATGTGGGACGCATTCATTGAAGCGAATATTCCACCCAGGATTATCGGGGTAGCTGGCGCTTCTATCTTGAGTTGGGTTGCAATGCTCTTAATAGCCGGATATGTGGTGACCGAGAGGCTTGATAGCGCGACGACATCGGGCCGTTCTTCTCTTGCCGCATGGGCAATGTGAGCAGCTTTCATCTGCGGATGACACGTGTCGAACATCCGCACTCGATGTCCGTCCTGACGCACAATCGGTGCAAGCGTTTGAATTCCCAGAGGGGGAAAAGCCATAATTTTGATTCGCGCATCATCGGCCATTAGGCGAGCCAGCTTCTCTGGAAGTAATTGGCAGAAATCATCATCTCGGACATTGACCAAGAAAACGTTCATGGAGGAATCCTTTGCAATGGAACCTGACCGCAAGGTGAAACTCTGATGCTTGCGCGTCTGCTCTGTGCGTCGTCAGGCGGTCCGAGGACGTTGGAAGGAGAGTCAGGAGGTGTGGGTCGGCTTCTTTTATCCGCAGCTTGACGCTCTTCGCCTGATCAGAGTTTCCCTTTAGGGCATCTTTCTTTGTTTTCGGAGCTGCCCTTTTTCCGCAAGTATACACTATGAGCAGTCACTTCTACAATATCCGTGTTGACAGGCTGATTTCGAGCGAACAACTCTCATAAGATACATGGGGGTTCGGCCGAGAAAGGCAGGGCATCTACGCTCCGGACAACTGCGACAGGGAGCCGAAAACCGCCCTCGGAGAGGGTTCCCATTGTATGTATTCTTGACACAGGGTTTCTTGCAAAGGATAATAGTAACAATCCATCTGGCGCTTTGTTCCCATGTTGTTTTCATGATTCAAACAGCATCCTTTGTTGTCTCGGAGTGAGGAAGGCGTTAGGGCTTGAACGGTTGCTCGGACACTATGGCGTTGAAACATCTCATAATCGGCAATGGCGTTGCCGGCATCACCGCCATCGAGGGTATCAGGCAGTTGGATCCTGAATCCTCGATTGCTCTGATTGCAGGCGAGACACGCCACCCGTACTGCCGCCCTATGATAAGTCATCTCCTGGATGGTTCGGTCTCACCCGGTCAGCTTCTGATGCGGCCCCGTGATTTCTATGACCGAATGAGGGTTGAGGTCGCCTCGGGTGAGTGGGCGAAGGCTATTGATGTCGACAACGAAACGGTTTTAACAGATAAGGGGAACGCTTTTGGGTTCGATCGGTTGCTCATCGCCAGCGGCGCTGACCCAAGGCCGATCAAGGCAGACGGACTCGAACTTGCGAATATTTTTTCCATGCGTACTCAGGAACATGTAGAGGCAATCGTGAGCGCTCTTCCGGAAGCCTCGAGGGCATTGGTTCTGGGAGGTGGGCTGGTCGGCTTCAAGGCGGCCTATGGACTGCTGCGCCGGGGTTTGCACGTCACTATGCTGATACGCTCCCGATATCCGCTTTCGATGCAAGTTGACGCATTTGCCGGAGAAATGCTCCTTGATGAACTTGCGGGCGAAGGGCTCGAGGTCAGAGTGGACATCGAGGTGACCGCATTTGAGGGAAACGGCAGGGTATCTGAAGCGCATCTGTCCGACGGAACCTCGATACCCTGCGACCTCGCGATAATCGGCAAGGGTGTTCTTCCTGCAACCTCATTCGTTCCGCTCGACCGAATTACCGTGGACCTCGGGATTGTTGTAAACGAGCACATGGAGACAAGCGCATCCGGCATCTATGCGGCGGGTGACGTGGCGGAATCAATTGACAGAGCCCGCAAGCAACGCTGGGTGAACGCTCTTTGGCCGGTGGCAGTGGAGCAGGGCCGAATCGCCGGGATGAACATGGCTGGAAGAAGAGTTTCATATAAAGGAAGCCTCAGCCGGAATGTGATGCGGGTATTCGATACGGATATCCTCACCGCCGGAATTGTGAATCCGCCCAAGGAGGATGAATACCACGTTATCAGCCATTGCGACCGGCGGCGAGGGACATATCGCAAGCTTGTGTTCCGCGATGACGTCCTTGTTGGCGTTGTAATGGTGAATTCCGTGGAGCAGGGAGGGGTCCTTGTTGCCCTTATCAATGACGGAACCCCGATTTCTCGGGAGAAGGAATTGCTCCTTCATCCGTCATTTAACTACGCGAAGCTGGCGAGGTGAGTAAATATGTTTTCGCTTCTTTCTTGTCAACATGTTGTTCCATCCGGTATGTGAGGAGGTTGGTCTCATGCGGAAAGTAATCGTGCACCCGGAACGATGCGTGGGATGCATGCAATGCATGTTTGCATGCGCCGTTGCTCATTCAAGGGGCAAGACACCGATGACGGCGTCGACCGAGAGACCCGTTCCGCGTCCCAGGGTTCATGTGGGGGCGGGCTTGTACGGAGAGGGATTCCCGAATCGATGCCGCCATTGCGATCCGGCTCCGTGCATGCTGGCGTGTCTGCCGGGGGCGATTTATCGGGACGAGAAGACCGACTCGGTGCTTATCGACCCTGATGTCTGCATCAACTGCGCCTCGTGCGCGATGGCGTGCCCTTTCGGCGTAATCCGCTACCATCAGGACCGCGTGGCCTCTCCGGGAAAAACAATTGCCGTCAAGTGTGACAACTGCGTCGAGCGGCAGGCTGAGGGACTCATACCCGCGTGCGTCGAGGTCTGCAAATCGGGCGCCCTCACTTTTGAGGAAAGCGATGCAGCCATGAAGCGGAGAACCGATGCGGTAGCTCACAGATTTTCGGTGAGCATTGAGGAACAAGAACCGGTTGAATCACCCGGCTTTGCCCTGTTGAATACATCAAAAAAGGCGCAGCATGAACTGGAAACACGCTACGTGCCAACCGGTCGGCCAAGGAGACGAAGCCATGAGTAATCGCAGGAAGGAATTTGAGAAACTGACCAGCGCCAATGACGCCCCGTTAATGTTAGCTAAGGCCGAGATTGATGGGGTCGAGACGGTGTGGGAACGCCATCAGGCCCAACTGCCTCAATGCGGTTACTGCGAGATGGGGCTGAGTTGCCGCAACTGCGCCATGGGCCCGTGCCGGGTAGACCCGTTCGGCGAGGGACCTCAACGAGGGGTGTGTGGCGCTGATGCCGACATCATAGTTGCACGCAACCTCGGCAGAATGATTGCCTCAGGCGCCGCCGCCCATTCTGACCATGGCCGCGACCTGGTCGAAGTTCTTGCAAAAGTGGCGCAGGGAGAGGCGCCCGGCTATGAGATAAGGGACGCCGGGAAGCTGAGGGCGATAGCCACGGAGTATGGCATTGCAACCAAAGGAAAGAAACCGCCCGCAATTGCGAGCGAGCTTGCGAGCGCTATGCAGGAAGATTACGGAACCCGCAAGCCAAGCCTGCAACTGGTTTCTCGCGCTCCCCGAAAGCGGCGTGAGATTTGGAACAGTCTGAGCATAACGCCCCGGGGAATCGACCGCGAGACTTCGGAAATGATGCATCGCACGCACATGGGAGTGGACAACGATTGGAAGAGCTTGCTTCTGCACGGTCTGCGCAACGCGCTCTCCGATGGTTGGGGCGGTTCGATGATTGCCACGGAGGTATCCGATATCCTGTTTGGGACGCCCGCTCCCGTTTCCACGAAAGCTAACCTGGGTGTGTTGGAAGAGGATCAGGTAAATATCGTCGTCCACGGTCACAATCCTATCGTCTCAGAGACAATACTGAAGGCCTGTCAAACGACTCAGATCAAGAATCTCGCGAAGAAGAAAGGGGCCAAGGGCATCAATCTGGTGGGCGTTTGTTGCACGGGCAACGAACTGCTCATGCGCCACGGAATTCCCATGGCCGGCAATCACCTCATGACCGAACTCGCGCTCGTGACCGGCGCGGTCGAGATGATGATTGTCGATTACCAGTGCATCATGCCGTCGCTGGGATCAGTGGCAGCGTGCTATCACACCCGCATGATTTCCACGAGCGACAAGGCGCGCTTCCCTGGCATGGAGCACCGCGAATTTACTCCCGCAAATGCGAACCGGTTGGCAGTGGAGTTGGTCAAGGAGGCCGTGGAAAACTTTGAGCTTCGCAATCCGGATAAGGTATATATCCCCGTGGAACCGGTTGAGCAAATGGCGGGGTTCTCGGTTGAAGCGATTCTCAAGGCGCTCGGTGGCTCGCCCGATCTTCTTATCGATGCGCTCAAGGCGGGGAAAATTCGCGGGGCAGCCGGCGTCGTCGGCTGCAACAACCCGAAAATCAAGCACGACTATGGACACGTAACTCTCACACAACGACTCATAGAGAACGATATCCTTGTGCTCGACACGGGATGTGCGGCAGTCGCCAATGCCAAGGCCGGCCTGAAAAGCGCACAGGCAGCCCGCAAGGCCGGGCCGGGCCTCGGAGAGATATGCGGAGCGCTGGGCATTCCTCCCGTGCTGCACGTAGGAAGCTGCGTTGACAACGTTCGCATTCTCGTCCTGGTCTCGGCGCTGGCGAACGCACTCGGCGTTGACATCAGCGATCTGCCGGTCGCGGGCGCTGCGCCGGAATGGTATTCGGAAAAGGCGGTCTCGATAGGGGCATATTTTGTCGCCTCGGGCGTCTTCACGGTCCTCGGCCCAATGCCGCCAGTGACCGGAAGCATGAAGGTCGTCGAGCTGCTCACCGAAGGGCTAAGAGATGCGGTCGGTGCGTGTTTCGCCGTGGAGCCCGACCCTGAAAAAGCGGCGCACTTGATACGGCGGCACATAGAATCGAAGCGAGAAGCCTTGGGATTGCCCTTTATCAAGGCGTAGAGTAGTATCGAGTTGCCAGACGCATAGCTTAGTAACTAACAGAGAAATCGGTAGCGTTGGTAGGAGTAAGCCACCCATTTTTCCCCATTCCCAATGGCGAGCCGGCGCCACAACCTCCAGTTTGCCACGCAGCGTGACGCATCAGACATATGGAGAAGCATGGAAGTAAGACCGGTAAGAATTGAAAAGCTTGTTGCTGGAGGTTACGGCCTTGGCTATGTGGATGGTCGAGTAATCTTCGTGCCGTATAGCGCTCCCGAGGATGAAATTTTGGTCGAAGTTGCCCCGCCCCGCAGAGGGGTCAGTTGGGGCAGCATACAACAGATTCTTTCTCCTGCTCCCTCGCGAATCAGTCCGTTCTGCGCTCATTACACCCGCTGTGGCGGGTGCCAGTTGCAGCATATGTCATATGCGGATCAATTAGAGAGCAAGCGTCTCGTAGTGGATGAGGCTCTGAGACGCTTGGCCGGCCTGAGAGACGCTGAGATAGTCTCCTGTATCGGGTCCCCCATGGTTATGGGGTATCGCAGCAGAGCGCGGCTTCATTGTGAAGGGGGGAAGGTCGGTTTTCAGGGATCTCGCAGTAACCGGGTGATTCCTCTGGAATTTTGTCCTTTGTTGATGGACAACATGAACACCTGCCTGAAGCATTTTTCATCTTATATGTCTGCACATCCTATCAGGGGCTTATCTGCACTACAGATGACGGAGGACACGGATTCCCGGGTTGTTGTGACGCTCGAAATGGATTCTCTCCCTGGATCCAGATTGATTGGTGAACTGCGGGACACCGTCCGTGTTGCCGGAGCAAGCGTCAGAGTCGGACATCATAGACATGTGTTATGGGGAGAAGATTATTCCACCGTTTCTGTTGCGGGCCGGACCTTTCGGGTAAGCCCCGGCTCTTTTTTTCAGTTGAATAGAAGCTTATTGCCCGTTCTCATCGAGGAAGTCCTGAAGACAGTTAGCGGCAATGATATTGCAGTGGGCATCGAGCTTTATGCTGGGGTCGGTGTTTTTGCCATAATGCTTTCCGAAAGGGCAAGAAAGCTTATGGCTGTTGAATGGAATAGAGATGCGGCAGAAGACGCTCTGGCTAATCTGAAAAGCAACCGAATCAGCAACGTAGAAGTGATTCCCCTTTCTGCTGAGAATGCACTGGATTTGATGTTTTCCAGGAACATCAAGCCGGAATTGGTTCTCATAGACCCGCCGAGGGATGGCCTATCAAGCGCCGTGCGCTCCAAGCTTATGAAATTATTGCCTCGACAACTGATTTATATTTCCTGCAATCCGGCTACGCTCGCGCGCGACATTAAATCCATTCTGTCCTCAGGGTCATACCGGCTTGAGAAGGTCAAACCGCTGGATATGTTTCCGCATACGGCGCATATTGAATGCATAGCGAGTTTCATGAGAAATCAGGATTAGGGGCAGCGGCGTAAAGCTCTCAGTCGTTGATTTCGCTAAGGTTGCCAGCTTCCTGTTAGATGATGCTGCAATCAACGTCTTCGGCGCTGGTTATCTCTTGTGGATGGCAAATCCCCGGAATAATGTCAGAATTAAGGAAGAGAGGCAGCGTGAGGGGGTATTTTACGATGGATGAAAGGAGCACTGCCATGGCGAAATTATGTCGAATGGTTTCTCTTTTGAGCGTTATCATGCTGGTTTTTTTCGGCATGGCCTTCGCGAAGGATGCTGCGGCTGCTACGGCTGAGGAGATCGACATAAAGGTCGATGCCGCGCTGGAACGATTCTACAAAGAGGTCGGCTCGGGTGAAAAGTTTGTGGAATCCGCCGAGGGCGTGCTCGTCTTCCCCAGCGTATTCAAGGCGGGCTTGGGCATCGGCGGTGAATACGGCGAAGGCGCGCTTCGGATTGACGGCAAGACGGTTGATTATTATAGCACCGCAGCCGGCTCGATCGGTCTTCAGCTCGGAGCACAGTCGAAGGCCATCATTCTCGTTTTTCTCGATAAGGATGTTCTCGCCAATTTCCGCAGCAGCGCCGGCTGGGAAGTCGGAGTTGATGGCTCGGTTGCCCTCATCACGGTGGGCGCCGGGGGGTCAATTGATACCACGAACATCAAGGACCCGATTGTGGGCTTTGTCATGAGCAATAAGGGACTGATGTTCAACGTTACGCTCGAAGGCTCGAAGTTCACGAAGATCGTGCGCTGAAGCGCACTGTTATAGTAATATACAATTTCCCTATGATGCTTGGTTCTGCCGGTCGAGTCCGAAGAGCGTGAGGGCGTTTTGTGTGGTTGCGCGGGCAATCGTTTCGATGGACTGACCCTTCAATCTTGCAACTTCTTCCAGAGATTTGCTCACGCTAGCCGGTTCCGATATGACGCCCTGATACTTGACGGGACAGTCCGTCTCAAGCAGCAGGTGATCGAGCGGAACCATGCTGATCACGTCTCTGTGCTTTTCGCTATATGCGACCGCGGGCGTCGCGGAGATGAAATAGCCGCTCGCGACTATCTGCTCGGCTAGCTCCACCGGCCCGCTGTACCAATGAAAGACTGCTTGTTCGGCGCCCGACTCTTTGACGAAACGATGCACGTCCTCATAGGACCCGCGCGAGTGAGTAAGAACCGGCTTCCGATGCTCGACAGCGAGCGTGAGCAACCGTTGAAAGACCGTTCTCTGAAGCGCCTTGTCCTTCTTAATCCAGTAGTCGAGTCCGATTTCGCCGACGGCAACGCACTCCTGCACGTGAGCGGTTATGAACTCGAAGGCTTCGTCGAGTTCCGAAGGCTCAATCGCCCACGGATGAATTCCCACTGCTGGATACACGAATCCCGGATGGCGCCTGGCAAGCTCAAGAATCCTTCGATTCGAGTCCAGGTTCATCGCGACGGCTATGATAGCGATTACGCCAACATCCCTCGCCCTTTCCAGCGCGTGCTCGGCGTCTTCGACTTGTTCCAGATGCGCGTGAGAGTCAACGAGCCTGATGGTGTTCATGTCTGTCCTGCTGCCTCCGACGATAGCTTGCCCATAAGAAATATCAAAATATGGCGGTTTGTCAACTTTGCTTTTGCCGCTGGTAGTAGGGGCAGGCGCGGGGGTCTGCCCTTACAAGAAACTGGCGTGCGTGCCCGCTAATTCAACGTGAAGAACTACGAGGGCAGTTTATCTCATTTGGCTGTGGACGGGCAAGAGAGCGCTGGCTCTGGGGTGTGCGACATGATGATAAGGCGGCTGTGTAAATATGCAGGGGCCGTTCGAGAACGGCCCCTGCATTGTGCGATGTGCTACGTGACAGAACTTGTGAAGCTACGTATTCGCTATCCGATACCTCACTGTCTGGCGCCGGCGGTTCTGAGCATCTGAACGATATCGGCGTTGCCCTTCTCGGTTGCCAGAACCAGGGCAGTCTTTCCATCTTTGCCTTTCAGATTCGGGTCCGCGCCTTTTTCGAGCAGGAGCTTAACGATGTCGGTATGCCCTGCCTGGACTGCATACATCAACGCTGTGTACCCCTTGTTGTCTCTCGCATTGATGTCCGCGCCGCCTTCGAGGAGGACCCTTGCGGTTTCCGTTTGCCCCTTTGATGCGGCAACCATCAGGGCTGTCCGGCCGTCCTTGTCCTCCTCGTTCGGGTCTAATCCACCGACGAGAAGCTGCTTCACGACATCGGCGCGTCCTCTTTCAGCCGCCTGATATAACGCATCTCTCTCCTTTTTATCAGAGAGTTTACTCTCGTCGCCAACGCCTTTCGACCAGAATTCCTTCAAGCGGCCAAGAGTGGAAGACGGCGCCTCGCACGCCTCGACTGCCGGGGCTGACTTGCACGCCGCCATATAGCGCGCGCCGCCTCCGACCGCCAGATTCGATACACCCTGAGGCAAAGGCAGGGGCTGGACTACACTTGTGGAGTCGCCTGTCGTGTTCCTGACGAGCGAATCAATGGCCACGAACGATGTGTAATCCGTCAGCAGATTGTATGTGAGCCCGAGGTTGGTCACTTCCTTCACGCGCTCATTGTCCATGCGAAGGTTGTTGTAGTCGGACAGTGTCTTGATTCGGTGTCGCGCCCAGAGGTAGCGCAGCGCCACATTTGACTCTTCTTCCATCCTGGGGTCGATATCGAGCTTCGCCTTGTACTCTCCGGCGCCTGAGTAACCGGAAATCTCGACCATTCCTCTGGCCGTCCCCTTGTATTTGCCGAAAACAATCACCGGCCTGTTTGCCAGAACATCCGGCACCGAAACCGGCTCGATGTCATAGGCGTTTAGGCTCTTGAATGTGACCTCAATTTGGGTCAGCACAGGCTCGCGGATATACTCGCGGAACTTCTCCGCCTGCGTCTTGGCTTCATCCGGGTGCGTTACCACGAACGGTTCTCCGCTCCCGCAACGCGCCATTCCCTCGATGAGGAAGCGGTTGACGCTCGAGCCAATCCCGAAGGCGAACACGTTGGACTTGTTCAGGTTTTCCCGTATCAGGTCAAACGCCTCGGCCTCGCAATTTACGTATCCATCGGTGACGATGACCGTAGTGCGCGATACGTTCTCTTCCTGCCGGGGGAGTGAGAAGGCGGTTTGAAGGGCATTGATAAGCTCTGTTCCGCCGCCGCCCGTTTGCCGGTCAATGACGTCGAGTGCCTTATCAACGTTGGCTTTGGTGGCCGGAAGCGACTTCTCCGACATCACGGCCGCCCGTCCCGAAAAGAGTACTACGTTGAACATGTCGGTTTCCCTGAGTTGTCCGATGAGGTCGCGCATCAACGTCTTCGCGGTGTCGAGCGGAAACCCATGCATCGAACCGGAGACGTCGAGCACAAAGATGTACTCGCGCGGCGGTATCACGGATTGCGTCACTCTGGCCGGCGGCTCCATCATGATTAGGAAGAACTTCTCCTTTTCGCCCGGATAGAGCAGGACGCCCGACTGGATTTTTGCGCCTTCGAGGCTGTAGCGCAAAATGAAATCCTTCGTGCCTGCGCCGGTGGTATCCTCAAGCGTGACGACGGCGCTGTCCGGGCCGTCATACTCGATTTTCGTCTTGTGCGAGGAACAGGCCATCTTACTGATGGCAATTCCAGAATTCAGCGTCACCTTGATGTCGAAGGTGAACGGCTCCGGCTCGCCTTCCTTCAGGTACGGGTTCTCCACCCATGTATCTCTATCAGATGCGCCCGCTTTTGGCGTGTTCGAGTAGCGCGGGCCAACGACGGTCGGATAGACGAACTCGTAGGCCCCATCTTCCGGGACGAGCAGTTCCACATAGTTGAGCTCTACTTTGATGATGTCGCCCGGCATGATGTTTGCCACGTTCATCTGGAACACGTTGGGCCGCTGCTGCTCGAGCAGCGATGCGCTCTTGCCGTCCGCCTTTGCCTGCTCATATTCTTGGCGGGCCTTCTCTCGCTCCTCGATTTTCGCCTCGATAACGCGCTCGCCGATAGTCATGCGCATGCCGAACACAGCCGCGTTCGTCGAGCCTGGGAACACATACGTGGCCTCAATCGGGCGCGTGCCGGTATTCTTGTACACCTGCGTCACGAGCACCTTTGCGATCACGCCCGCGATTTCGACGTCGGCGCGCGTGCTCTGGAGCGGCAGCCGGTCGACCGACGGGTCGTCACTGTGCACAAAGAAATAGGGCGACAGCGTTCTGTCGTCGTTCGCTTCGCTGCCCTGAGCAGACACGGAAAGCGGCAGCACAAGAACCAGCAGCGCCAGCAAAGCAGTCACTCTCCTAATCGTTCTCATTTCGTCCTCCTGTTCAGTTGACCATGCCATTTCTCGAGAACTCCTCTGATTCCCGTGGGAATCGGATGCGGCCCCTCAAGCGTTTCGGTGTCTCTACCAGGTTAAACGAATGAAGTGGAAAAAAGTTTTATGAGGACGGATGAGTCTGTTCGAAGCGAAGGATTAGGAGGTTAAGGAGCTTTGGAACCGGAGAGTATCAAGAACTACAGAATTGAAAACGTTATCTGCGCTCGTCATAAAGGATATTTTAAGCGACCGGAGGGGCGATTTGTTCACTTCTTGGGCATTCATAATTGTACAAGTCTCCACAATGAGACTTGTTTCGTGAACTCACTGGGCGGTGGCGAATCATTTGGAGAATGGACTTCTCATTTCTTTGCAATCTTGCTGTAGGCACTCGGCGGGTCCTTACAGACCGGACATTGTCTCTTCGGTAACTCAATTACCGTGGAACCACAGGTCTGACAGACGAAGTATTCAACAGGTTTCTCCCCGATTTTCTTGGTGAGTACCCCAAAGAATATGCCTGTCCCTGATTGAATCTTCTCAATCAAATCGCGATGTTGCTTCTCAGGCTCCCATGCAAAGTTAAAATCTCTAATCGCATCGGCATTGCCTTCCTTCTTGGCTCTCTCTATGCAGTTGGGATATATATAGTCGATATCCATGAGCTCCAGTGTGCAGGCAGTTTTCAGGTTTTCTCTTGTATCAGAAGTATCGATCTCGGACGCGGGCGGCTCCTTAACAGCAACGCCAAGAGCGGACAGGACCCTTTTGAAATTCCGGGCGTGAATTTGCTCCGAACATGCAAGCCCAACAAAGAGGTATGCGACATTTGGATATCCTTCGGCACGCGCCTTTTCTGCAAAGGCTAAATAGCGTCGATGTAATGCTGCTTCACTCGCAAAGGACTTCTTCAGCACAAGAATTGTGTCGGGGCACAGGGTCTGATTTTGTGGATCGGCCTTTTTCTCGACGGCCTCTGTATGAGAATAGACTGACGCTGATAACAGAAGAAACCCTATCACCAAAGGTAATGTCTTCTTCATTGTCATCCCCTCCTGCAAAGAGCCCCCTGTCCGACAGAATTTCTGTGTAAAGTATTCATATTCTGTCAAAACTATAGAAAATCGGCTACCTGGAAAGAATAGAAAACGAAATGTGGACTTGCCGGGAGCGATGCAAGGGTCTCTGTGGTTGTGCTTGGTGTGGAGTGGTGGCGAACGAACGATCGCATGTTGAAACGCCACATGTATCCATAGAAGTGGTTGACTTTTTTAATTTTGGGCGATATGATTTCGGTACGCCGATACTGAGCATGCGTGATCCCGTGGCAAGGAGGGGGAAGCGTGCGTGCTGCTTCTGACAATAAAGGGGCAAGGATTCTGCTCGATGCAGCATGGTCGGGCAACGTCGAGGTGATTCGGGAGTCGCTGTCCGCCGGCGTGGATGTGGATGTGCAGGACAAGGAGGGCAGGACCGGACTCGTGATTGCGGCGAGGAGAGGGCATGCCGACGTCGTACGATTGTTGCTGGATAATGGCGCTCATGCGGATAGTCGAACCAGATACGGCACCACCGCCCTGATGCATGCGGCGGAGAAGGGCCACATTGACATTGTGCGCCTTGTGCTTGAGAACGGCGCGGACGCAAACGCGAGAGCTGAAGCCGGTTTGACGGCGCTGATGCTGGCAGCGGAACACGGGTATCTTGACACCGTAAAAGCGTTGTTGAACAGCGGCGCGGATGTGAACGCAAAGACCATAAGCGGCGCAACCGCGCTCTGGCTTGCCACGAAGAATAATCACGCGGACATCATGAAACTGCTGGCGGATGCCGGGGCAATCAAGTGAATGAGATCGTGCCGGGCGCATGTTTGCGAGGGATTTGCGGTCCCCATCTGCAACGAAAGCGGTAGCTTCATTCAACAGAGGTCCCCTTGGGCTGTCGCGAGAAACCGTTTGAGGGAAAGGGCAACAAGATATGACTCTGGGAAAAGCGATGACGAGGGAAAGAGATTCTCAGCAGACGGCAGGAATTGTCAGGGTTGAGAGCGTGATTGGGTCAGACCTTATCGTGCGGGGAGAAATTCAATCGCTTGGCACTCTTCGGGTGGACGGCCAGGTGGAAGGCAAGATAACGGCGGGCGGCTCGATCATCATCGGGGAGAAGGGCACGGTGAAGGCTGATATCACGGCTGACTATATTATCATCGGAGGCACCGTCAAGGGCGACATCACGGCGCGAGAGAAAGTGGAGCTCGTTTCCACGGGCCGCTTGTACGGCAATGTTTACACGAAGCCCGCAAAATTTGTGGTCTCCGAGGGCAGCATCTTTGATGGAGGCTGCACGATGAGTCAGGGGGAGGGGGCAAAGCAACCTTCCGAGAAGGCGCCGGAACGCACCAAGGATGAGGCGCCCTCAAAGCGCCCGGCTGCATCATAGACAAATCTTTGCGCAAGACCGGCGTGACCACTGACGCATACGCATTGCATGTTCGATTTTGGGTCATGGCGCTCTTCCCTTTACGCTTCTAGAGTTCCCTCTTCTTTTTGTTGAAGTGCTCTATCTGCGTAGTACTGTGTGAAGAATGGTCCACAAACTGTCCCATGGTTGACTGATTTGGCATGGGTTCCTGTAAGTGCGAATTCATCCGCATGGTTCCCTGCGCCTTTTTCGCTATACATCTGCGAACACAATTCGTACCTGCACAATGATGGGGCAGATTCACGAGCCTTCCGCATCCCGTGTCGCAGGCTTGGACGCTTCGGATTGACAGATTTCAGCATTTTTTCTAGAATCTAGCGGAAATGCACATGCACGGACCACATGCGAACGCCCGCGCCTCTGGTGTCATTCTCATGCTCTGCCTCTCCCTCGTGAGAGCGCTGATGCTCGTGGGAACGGCGCGAGCCGAGACGCTTCCCAAGAAGGTCGTCATTCCCGATGTTCGCATCGAGAACGACGTCGGCGTGGAGAATGCCTCGCAGATTATGACGCAGTGGCTCATTGATTCGGTCAAGCAGGCCGCGCCGAACGTCCGCGTCGTTACGGGGGCGGAGGCGGCCAAGCTGGCGCGACTCAGCTCACCCATCGACGCGGACAACATCCCGGCCTCTGTTGCGACCAATCTCTCGAAATCGATTGGAGCCACCCACATCCTTGCGGCGACAATCTTCCTCTGGAATCAGAAGCAGAGTGTCACGCTGAAACTGGTGAGTTTGTCGGACACGGGGAACGTGCGGATAGAGCGTGTCTGGGCTGAAGAAGCGAACGAAATTCCCGCGAAGGTTGAGGAGCTCGTCGGCAATCTTTTGGGCTCACCGCAGGGAGCTGAGAAGAAGGCGAAGCGTCCTCCGCAACAGACAACTCGCCGCGCTGCGAGTGAACCTGCGAGTACGCCGATACAAGCGCCTCGCCAAGCGGCGGCGCTTTTGAAGAAACATCCCGAAATGGTATATGTTCCCGGCGGCGAATTTATCATGGGCAATGACAATGACAGCGATGCCGACAACATTCCCGCCGACCCGTCGCGACGCGAGGGCATCAGGCGACGCCTGCTCCTTGCGGCGGAAAAGCCGGAGCATAGCGTCCGGCTCGAGCCCTTCCTCATAGACCGGCACGAGGTCACGAATGCGGGCTATAAGAAGTTCAGGCCGGACCACGACTTCCCATCAGGAAAGGAAAACCACCCCGTTACCGGCATTAGCTGGCACGATGCTCATGCATACGCCGCGTGGGCCGGCAAGCGGCTTCCGACGGAACAGGAATGGGAGAAGGCGGCCCGTGGCACGGACGGCAGGAAATGGCCGTGGGGCAACGTGTTCGAGCGTGGGCGAGCCAATCTCGGCACAGGCACCGCGCCGGTCGGCAGCTTCACGGGCGATAGAAGTCCGTACGGCGCTTGCGACATGGCAGGGAACGTTCAGGAATGGACTTCGAGCTCGTTCGCGCCCTATCCCGGCAACACTTCGAAGGAAATCCAGTTCGACCCGAGCAAGAAAGTGGTACGGGGCTCGTACTTCGGCGGCAACGATTTTCTCGCGCGGACCTCGATGCGTTTTTGCGCCCTTCCGGGGCCTCCGGGCGTCAAGCCGCAGGGCGAGAATTACAGCTTTATCGGTTTCCGCTGTGCACTGGATGTCGATGAAAAATTCTGAGCGGCAGAGGAAAAGTCGTGATGGCTGAGAGAGAGTCGGCAGGGACGGCGCCGCGCTACTTCCTCATCTCACTCCAGAGCCTCCGCGTCAATACGGTGACTAATTTCGACATGTACCAGAAGCTCTCCGAGCGCGGCGGCAAGGAGCGCTTTGTCCTCTATCGCAAGCGGAACGTCCCGTTTACGGAACGTATTCGCTCCAATCTGATCGACCACGGAACGGATGAACTCTATATCGATGTCTCGGATAAGAAGGAGTATCAGCTTTACCTTGAAGACAACCTCGACGCCATCATCACGGACGAGGCGGTGCCGATTGAAGAGAAATCGAAAATCGCCTATAGCTGCGCCACCGGGATTGTGGAAGAACTACTCGAGAATCCGCGTTCCGGCGAGCACGTAAAGCGCTCGAAAGCAGTCATCTCGAATCTTGTGACCTACCTGCTCAGCGAATCACGGGCATTCTTCAACCTCATGGCGACAACGTCGTTCGACTATTACACGTACACGCACTCGGTGAACGTGTCGGTGTTCGGCATCGCACTCGCGCATCGGCTCGGCCAGTACAGCAAGGAGGAAATAAAAACAATCGGCTCGGGCCTCATCGTGCACGACGTCGGCAAGAGCCTGATAGACCAGCGGATTCTGAATAAACGAGGCCCGCTCAACAAGCACGAGTGGGCCGTCATGAAGGAGCATCCGGATAACGGTGTCAAGCTGCTGCGCGGTTCGGGTCAGGTGGGCGAAGAAGCCCTCGTCATCGTCCGCGACCACCACGAAAAAATCGACGGCTCCGGCTATCCCCGAGGCCTGAGGGGCGATGCCATCCATATGTACGCCCGCATCGCATCGCTGGCGGATATCTTTGACGCTCTCACCACCCGGCGGCCCTACAAACTGGCCGAGCGCTCGTTCCCGGCGCTCCGGATCATGCGCGACGAGATGGGCGAAGGCCTTGACCGCGAACTCTTCACGGAGTTCGTTCTCCTCCTCGGCGCAGAGGCATAGCGCAAAATCCCACAAAGTCCCTTTGGGGTCAAATCTTTATTCTTTACTATCAGCCCAATTGCTATCGATAGGGTTTCCACAGTTCTATGCCGAAGTGCTCATGGAGAAGCTGCATATCGTGTCTATCTTTTTCATCCGGCTCATACCCATAATGACATTCCGCCTGCACTTCGGCAGTAAGACATTTCATTTCTCGCCCATTTACCGCGCCTATTCCCTCGAACCCCTGTGGAGGATACCGATAGGAGCGGTCGTCTTGCAACCGCTGCACTCCGCCGCCTTCCTTGTCAAATGTGACCGTATGGAAATCTATTTGACGGCTCCTTGCATCTTTGAGGACAAACCGTGTTGGAAGCTCGTTCTCTATGACTGCAAAACGGTGTTTCTCGAGCTGCTTCTGTATTTCCTCCGCCTTGACGAGAGCCACCACAACGTCGAGGTCGTCATGGGAACGCGTTTGCCTTCTCACCAAGGCATCAACCCCCCATCCGCCATCCAGCCATACGTCCACGCGCGCCCGGTCCAGAACAGTAATAATCTCCACTACATCGGATGCAGTCATCATTTGCTTGTGCTTTGCCTCTGGGCAGGTCGACGCTTGCGGGCTCACCCATGCGGGACGTTCATGTACCCTGCAGCTCGCGCCATATCTCAAAGACCACGGGATTGTTCGGGTCGGGACAACAGAACTCGGTGCGGTCGGGGTCGTCGCCCCACGGCAGGGTTCCGCCGTACGTGAAGATGCATATGACAGGATAGAGCGCGTTATATGCCCAGTGGCACAGCGGGGGCGAGTTGCGGCTGAGGTCGAATTCGTCGCCGACTTTGATGCCGAGCGGACACTCACCCGCCTCCAGTATCCGAGCCACCCGCGCTTTCACGCTATAACGCGTCATCTTCACTCACGTGTTCTCCCAGCTTTCGCCGGGATTGAGCACAACCACCTTAACGTATCGATTGCGCCGCTTCAGCTCGGCGGCGAACAGTTCCGCCGTTCCGGTGACGCGTCCGTCGAAGAGCCGCTTAAGGAAGGGGACCGTGAGAGAGATGTTATAGTGAATCGGAATCGCAACGCGCGTCTTGAGCTGGACCGCGGCTTCGGCGGCATCCACCGCGTCCATAACCACTTTGCCGATCAGCGGAAAGCTGAGGCCGTTCACGGGCAGCAGGGCGACGGTCAAATCGAATGTCTCGCCGATGCGCCGGAACTCCTTGATGTAGCGGGTATCCCCCCCGAAAAATACCGCCGAGTCGCCGCTTGAAATCACATACGTGCATTCAGGCGCAAGGTGGCCGGCCGGCAGAGCCGTGACACACACCCGTGACACGAGCCTCGATTCCCATTTCGTAAGCACCGTGATCTCCGAATAGCCGAGCTTTCTGATGCGCGCAGCCGTCTTTTCCTCTGGAACGATGACGGCGGTCGATTTATCCATTTGGGCCATGGCCTTGAGGTCGCAGTGGTCAAAGTGGCCGTGGGATATGAGGATTGCATCGAGCTCCGGCAGGTCCTCAAGGCGCATCCCAATGCTGTGCGGATGGGTCACAATGCCGAGAATCGGGTCGGTGAACCATGGGTCGGTGAGAATTTTCACGCCGGCCATTTCAATGAGCATTGTCGAGTGACCGACCTCAGTTATCTTGAGTGGCGTGACGTGTTTCTTTCTCGCTGTGTTCCCTTTCGGCATCTGTGTTCGTTCCTTTCGCAGGACCCGTGAGGCAACAACAGAAGACTCCTTCGTCTCTGCCATTCTATCCCCTCCTCAGCACTGCTGTGTCTGTCGAATGATGCAAAAGCCCGGCTTCCGAGCTCAGATTGGAGATGGCTGATTCTCGGCGCCGAAGAATTCTTCCTATTCCGGCCGGATCATGTCGGCCAGAGAAAGTGGCCGCACTCGCGGAAGCTTCTTGTGGTTGTTGTTCGCGAGCATTCCGTTGGCGCGAAGGATATTCTGCCATCGCGCGGCGAGTCCGCCGCCCGGCTCCATCCACGTGCGCAGCACGAGCACCCTCATCTCAGCGCTGTATATGAGTGAATAATCACGCAGCCACACCACCGAACCACCGTGTGTGTGGCAGTAACTTATCGGGTCGGAGGCGCTTATGGTCTCATAACGCTCGCCGCTGCGGAGCGTGACGCGCAGATGATACAGTCGCGTCTCGGCCCGCGCATTGTCCGGCGTGAGCATCATCACGACGAGGGCGAGGAGCAAGCCGGCTATCAATCCTGGCTTCTTCATGAGGATGCCTCTTTGTTGAAGAATCGTGGCACTGACTCCGTTCGCGCGGTCGGCCCTAGAAGAATCCATGTTTTGTGGCGAAATCGCCCGTCTCGAGGTCGAGCTCAAAATCCGCGAGCTCCGACCTAACAATCATGGTTTTCAGCGGCGCGTTCGTCGGAAATCCTACGTGGCCTTTCCCGGCCTGATTGGTTCCCAGTCTTACGTCCAGGTCAGGGTATCCCTCGAGCGCCTCGGGGTCCACACGCATCTCGTTCGTGGAGAGCACGTAGAAGTCACGCGCCTTGATGGTTCGCATGCTGCTCATGTATGAGGTAGCCTGGACGTGAAACAACCGAATCCCTTCCACCATTCCGAGGTCCTCGATTGTGAAGGAAGCGATCGGCTGGGCCTGGCTCACTCCGGAGCTGGTTCCACCCAGCGCTATTCTTCTTTTCCGGATCTCGACGCTGTAGGTGCGGCGCACTTCTGGCTTCTCTTCTTCCGACTCCTCCGGTTCCGGCTTCACTTCCGGCGGTCTGCTCTTATCCCGTTTCCACTGGTTAAGAAGCTCCTTGTTCACCTCTTCGGATTCCCGTTCGATGGACTCGATTCGCGCGCGCGGCATCTTGGCTAGGCCCATTGAAGTCCGGAAGCTCACCCACCCTTCAGTTTCTTCCATGATAACACATTTTCTCTTCGGGCCTTGTTTGAACTTGATGAGGTCTCCACGCGCCCGACTCGTCACCAACAGGCCGCATACTGTCACGAAACAACAGACGAGCCCGATTCTACCTGTACGCATCGCTGTTCCCCTCCTTTGGTTACGGCGAAAGTTCTTGTTCTTTCAGCGATTCGATATATCGTGCTCGGAGCGACTCAAAAAACCGACGATATGCCTCCGTCTTGTAATCGGGATACGTCCATGGCCATGGGTTGAAATTCCTGTTTGAAAAATGCAGGGTCACCTCCGCGAAAATGCCGTCACCTAAGTATATACGATGTGAGTAATCTTTGGTAGAGGCAAGCACCAATTTCGAGAGAGACAGGTATCCGGGGTCGAGGTTTACGAGACGCCTCACGCTTCCAAGCTGTTCCGATATTCTTTCTTCCAGCTCATTCGTAAACAGTTTTGCAGCCACAAGCTCCTTCGGGTTGACGAGCCTGTCGAATGCGACGAACTTTCTGAGCAGGTTCGGCCCCATTTCCTCCGTGTAATAGTCAGTGAAATCGAAGGGTATCACATCGCTTGCCGCGTCTATCGCGCCGAATCTGGCGGTCATTTCCTTCTGCGCCATCTCAAACAGGTCCGTTCGGCCCGCAAGCATTCCCGCGAACAGCTTCACGGGCCTCGGTGTGCTAATCTGCCCCATGATTCGGTCCACTCCCCAAATGTGCGACACAAGAGGCGTTTCAGACAATAACACCTGGTAAGGGTCGTTCGCGAACGCCCCCTACAATTAGTCCGCGAACAGGCACCGGTCGAATTTGGAGACATAGGGTGTGAGGCCAGCATTTCTTATGTCGCACCCCCCTTTTCCCCGGTCTTATTTCCGCGGCATGCGCTGACGCAAAGGCCGCAGATAAAGTGCGGCTCGTCCAGGCGCTCGTTGAACTCGGCCAGTTTGTTGAAGCATGCCCGGAGGTCAAATCGCTTCGGGTCTTCCTTGGGCGCACCCGCCGGACACACCGCAACGCAACGCATACACGTTCCGCACGATCGCTCGGTTGGCGAGTCGGGTTCGAGCGGCAGGTCGGTGAGCACGGTCACATATCTCACCCGCGCCCCGAAATGGGGATGAACGAGCAATATGTTTCGGCCTATCCAGCCATGGCCCGCATATCTGCCGATGAGCTTGTGGGGGAGATGGCCCCGCAAGCGTTCCCAGTCGACGACCTCGGATGCCGGAATCCGGACCGCGCTGGCGCCAATTCGTTCGATGGCTTCGGCCAGCGCGCGGGCAATGGAGTCGAGGACCGCATTCACCCTGATGTATTCACGGCAGTACTCAGGCGTCGGGCCGTCCACGATCCCGGCGAGCGCAGCCTCATCCAGTGTCACACCGACGGATATGCCGCGCGAGTACGCATCGTAACACGGATTCAGCAGGTCCGTATCCTCACGAATGCGGTCGAGGTCGGCCACGCCGAACAGTGATGCGCCCATCGAGAAGGCAATCTGTCTCAATACGTCATACGTTACGCAGGTGTCCGTCTTCATCTCCCCGCTTTCCGGCGGCCGCGAGCTTTCTTCAGGATTTTTCGCTCCTTCCACGTGAGCGAATGAATGCCCTCACGGCCTATCTTCTCCAGTATCGGGTCCACCTCTTCATGCATGAAGCGCTCCCAATCCTCCTCCGAGCTTCCCCGGCGCGAGCCCAAGTTTATCCGGATGCGCGGGAGGCGCTGTCGCATCCAATCGCCGTACTTGATATACAGATATCCGAATCCCATGCCGCCGAGATGAGCCAGTCTGGCCACGCCGCCCGCTTGCGGGCCCGCGGCAAGCGTCATCCAGAGCTCGAATGCGCCGAACAAAATGACGACGTTGCGGGCGCGCATCGGGAACACGAATAGCAGGAGCACAATATTATTGGGGAAGAGCATGCCGTATGCCAGCAGAATCGCGAAGATTGCGCCGGAGGCGCCAATGGTGGGGACAATGCTGCCGAGGCCTGCGAAAAAACTAAGGATGCCGGCTCCCGTGCCGGTGAACAAGTAATAGGTGAGAAACGAGCGCGGTCCCCAGGCTTCTTCGATGTCCCGCCCGAACATCCACAGCCCGAACATATTCCAGAAGATATGGCCCAGGTCGTCATGCAGAAACATGTACGTGAACGGCTGCCAGATCATTCCGCGGAGAACGAGCGGGGAAGTCAGCCCGAAATAGTACACGAGGTAATCCGCCCCGAATGCCGTGCGGCTCAGTATCTGCAGAAAGAATACCGCGACATTGATGATGAGCAGCCATTTCACCATGTAAGTGATGCGGAACGAGAGGTGGTACTCCGAACCGCCGCGATAGTAGCGTCCCATGGTATTCCTGTCCGTCCGGCCGCAGTGGCCGGTTCTTCACCCAGGTTCGCCGCCACAGTAAGCTCGTAAAGGGGAAGGCGGTGAAACTGGGGCTGGCAAATCGAGCAGCGTGTTTCCGCACGCTTTGCAGCCTTAGTCACCGAACCAACGCCAGAACTGATACCATTCCTTCTCTTCGCCCTCCTCCGTCTCCGGCGCGGGCGCCGTGGCAACGGCGGGTTCTCCTGGAACCTGTTTCAAACGGAATGAGATGGAGTATTCCGGAAGAGTGCCGAAATAGCGGGTTGCTTCAAACGGCTCGTAGCCGGGGAACGTTATTCTGACCGTGTGAATCTTCTCTTTTTCGATATTGACCTCTCCGACGACGAGCGCATTGCCGACAAACGGATAATACGCGGGGCGGCTCGTGTTGCCGAAGAAGGCGTCGTCAACAAATATTTCCCCCTCCGTCCTGATTTCCTCGGGAACCACATCCACATTTTCCAGCACGAGGTATACCTTTGTTGTCGCGCCTGCGCCCTTCTCCGTCCCCGGGATGCGCCATCCGGTAAGGTTCGAGCAGCCCGCGAATGCACTAAGCATCCCGATAACAGTGACCACAAGAGCGACACCGCCGAGAACCGATGCAGGCCCCGCTCGATGCATCGCACCTTGCGTCCGAAACGAAGTCATCCTGTCAGACATTCATCTCTCTCCGCTCTTTTGTCCTCGCGATTCCCATTGTCCCTAGTCTATCCAAAACCGGCGTCCTTTTTCAACCTTCCGCCGCCTTGCCTTCAAATGCCGGGAACATTCTCCGTGCATGCGCAATCCGCCTTTTGACTGAAGGATGCGAATAGAGGATGAATTCCACGATCGGGTTGGGCTCGAACTCCGACAGGTTCTGCTCGCCGAGTTTGAGCATCATCGAGACAAATGCGGCCGGGTCGCCCGTAATCGTGAGGGCGAATGAGTCAGCACGCCGCTCGAGACGCCGCGAGAATGCGTTCGATACGGGAAGGAAGACAAGCGCGACACCGGCACACGTGAGCACCAGAAGCGGGAAGGAGGTGATATCGGCGGGGCCACGCGACCCGAACGAGGCTCCGTATGCGTTCAATACCACCGAGGCGACGAAGAAGCCGAGCATCGAAATCGCAGACTGGAACAGCAGGCCCTTCCACATGTCCCAGTTCATATGATGTCCCAGCTCGTGCGCGAGGATCGCTTCGATTTCGTCCGGCTCATATCGCTCAAAGAGCGTGTCTCCGAGCACAATTCGGCGTGTGTTGCCGAGGCCAACAAGAGCCGCATTCGCCGCCCGCGTCTTCCGGCTCATGTCCATCTCGTAAACGCCTCTCACCTTCGTGTTCACTTTCTCGCAGAGCGCAAGCAGGCGCTTCTTGAGTTCTTCATCGCGCAACGGAATGAATTTGTAGAAGATAGGCATGAGCAGGACCGGCGCGATATTCGCCATCACCACGGCAAATGCGATGAACAGCACGCTCGCGATGAGCCACCAACGGTGGGGGTACGCCCTGAGCAGCCAGTAGAGCGCCTCGATGAGCGGCGCCGCGATGGCGAATCCGACCACCTTGCTCTTGATCTGGTCCCACGCCCAAGCCGAAAACGTCTGCGTCGATTGCCCATACCGGTGTTCGTGCACAAATCCGCCATAGAACTCGAGCGGGACCGCAATCACATCGTACGCGACCCCGACGATGAATACGTACAATAGGACCGTCAGCCAAATATTGGTCGCAAGGATTTCCAGGCTACGAGCAAGCGCCGACGAGGCACCCGAGACCAGCAGAATAAGAAGAAACGCGAGTGCATACACCAGCTCAACGACAAACAGGACGCGCTTTGTGCGATTGTACGTCTTAGCGCGTTCGTCTTCCCGCCCCGTTTGAGAGTTGGGGTCAATCCAAAAGCTAAAATCGAAATTCAAACACAGAAGCGCCCGCATGTGCGCCCTCACCACATTGACCGCGGGGCCGTGTAGCGGCTGCGCAGGTTGTCGTTATGCTCTTTTGAGCCGTCGAGGTTCGCGCTCCGAAAAACGGGCGGCTCGATGCCGTGGTCAAGCAGCCAGCACACGGCGGCAATCGTGATTTCGTTCATGATGTAAGCCCCTGTGATAGTGGACGTAGGGCCGACCGGCGTTTCGAGGCCTTCGACAGTGACTGAGGCATCGCCGGGGTCTCCCCTATTATCTATGACGACATCGGCCAGCTCGAACAGTCGCTTTCCGCTCGAGTGCCTCGAGGTGACCGAACGCGAATGCGCGAGCGAAGTGATCGCGATTACCTTTAACCCCTTTTCCTTTGCGACCATCGCAACCTCGATGGGAAGCGAGTTGCGGCCGGAATTGGAAATCACAATCATCGAGTCACGCTCGCCAGGCCGCAAGGGAGCCATGAGAGCGCGGCCATAGCCCTCAACCTTCTCCGCCAATCCCCTGAGCGGGTCGGTTATCGCGCCTACTGCCGCGAGACCGCCGGCGCGGCCGTGCGCCTCATATGCAATCGCGCCGGAGTGGCCGCTGCCGAACGTATGCACGATTCCCCCGGACCGAATCGTTTCGCCCACGATTGCTCCGGCATGGGCGATGGCTTCGGCCTGCGTTGCATGAATCTCGTCAAGAAGCGATGTAATTTTCTCGTAATATTCGTTCATCATGTCTTGTTCCCTCTATGGTGCCGCTGTTCAATTTCTTGAATTTCTCTGTGCTTTTCGCGCGCCATCCTGCAAAGGAACTGTGCGAAGAAGCTCTCCTGTACAAGGGCGCGATGAATCGCGCTCCTACAGCGCCTTCCTCTGTTCTTTTCGTCATCGTTGCGCTTGCAAGGGCGCGATGAATCCCATCCCTACAGCAATTGTAGGGGCGCAATTCATTGCGCCCAATCCGCTCTTGGGTTGCGGCTACGCCGTGCTGTGTTTGGCTGAATCCCCGAGCGAATGGCCACTCGTGCGGAGGGTGTTAACGACTTCCTGAGTGATTCGCACCCCGAGCGAATCGAGCCCGATGATGATTGTTCCCGTCACAGGCGGGAGCTGCGGCACGAACACGGTTGCGTGCGGCCACAGGTCCGTGAGTTCGGATATGAGACTCTCGGCGATAATGCTTCCCTGCCGCAACACCCCTCCGCTGAGGATAATGGGAAAGCTCTCCTCCGGTCTGAAGAGCGCACGGACGACCGGCGCCGCGAGCTGTCGCAAACGGGCGGCGCCCGTCTTGAGAATTTCGAGCGCGACCTTGTCGCCGTCTTTTGCGGCAGTGGTCAGGTGCGCGGCCAGCATCGCAAAGGCATGCCTTTTTATGGGAGGCCGATATAAGCGCCGTTTGAGGTCTTGTATCTCGGTGATTCCGAAATGTGAGAGAACAAATTCGCTCAGTTTTGTCGATTCACCTCTCCCGTCGTGAGCCTTGATGACCGCTTTCACCGCCTCTCTCGCAAGGTCATACCCGCTTCCCTCGTCGCCGACGAGCGGACCCCATCCACCCGCCAGTCGAGTCTCGCCCGCTGCGTTCCGCCCCTTACAGATCGAGCCCGTTCCCGAAACTACCACCACTCCCGAGGCGTTTGTCCTGTACAGCCCGGCGGCCAGCGCCGACTCGAATTCATCGGTGACGATTGTGTTTTGCGCACCGCTCACGCGAATGACGTCGCCGACCGTTGTATCGGGCAGGTGCGGTCCTGAGATGACCGCTGTCTCGATCCTGGTATCGAAGGAACTGAGTGCGCGCTCGACTGCATGGCTGAGTGCGCGCCTCGCAGAACTCGCGCGTATGAAATTCGTGTTGGCAGGACCGCCTCTGCCAAAAGACACGACATGGCCTTTTTCATCCGCCATCTGGCATCGTGTATGCGTGCCTCCGGCATCTATTCCTAATACGTAGCGCACGAAAGTCGATCCCCCTTATGGCAGCGTGCGACCAGTCCGCAACTTAAGTCTTGACAGCGTATTAGATGACTTGTTCTTTGTCCAGATCGGCTCGTGCTCAGAATTGACAAATCCTTAATCCGGTGGTATAATTTATAATGGTGGATTGAGTAAAATTATATCTTTTGGTGTTTGCTCAAACTAAGGAAATGAGCGAGGAGCTTCTCCATGGGCATTCGCTTCAACGCCCTCAATAATGCGCTACCCTCCCTTCGAATGGAAGGCGTTCAATCGCGCCCGCCTGCAGAAACGCTCCCCGCGAACGTGTCGCCTACCGGCGGAATCGCCCAGCCCTCCCTCACGGCGGCAGAACCCTTGAATGGCCGTCTTGTTGCACCTTTTCCGCCGAACAATGCTGGTGGCCAGAGGGTGACCTCTGCGGTTGCCCCGGCCCAGGAGCAAGGCGATATGCCGATGCAGCCGCTCGAGGCCGCCATAGAGGCGGACGGTAAAGTCGATGGTCTGCAACAGGCTTTGAACCAGCCCGCCGCACGGGTGCGAGCTTTCCGCTTTCTGATGGCGGCCGAATCTGTTCGCGGGCGTGAACTCGAAGCCAGATATGATCAGCTTGAACACAGGCTCAGTACGGTGAACGCCCGTTTGCAACGAGCCGAGTCGATCATGGTTCAGATCGACGCCCGGCTCGAGCGCGCTCGTCTGCAGCATGACCTCGAAATGGTCGCAGGCGACATCCGACGGTTTCGCTTGGAGCATGCCTTCGAAGCTTCGGCATCCGTTCCTGAAACGGTCGAGCCGGAGCCGCCGGAACCATCACAAAGCGGTCCTGCAACTTCTCAGCCATCTGCTCCTACACGCCAGCCGGTTCTGAATCTCTTCGCTTGAACTCTTTCAGCCTCACCGGAGCCCGGCTACCGCAAACGCACTTGGAGACTGTCCACGACTGTCAGGGCTCCCTCCGACGAAACGCGGAGTCCCTTCGCAAAAATGTCACCCAATGTTTCGAATTGCGCGATAGATTCTTATTCCGCATCGAGTAAGTGTGTAGTCTATCCAAGCAATGAATGATTGTCAAACGAGGCAGGCTGCAACCCCGGAGGCATGGAAACGATCCGGCCGAGGAGGAATTACTTGAACAGTGGGATGGAAAGGCGCACCGAAAAAGCGAACAAGTCCACAAAAGCAAAAGGGAACCTGCCCCACTGAAACTTTCGTGTTCCGCTTCCGTTCTTCTTTATAAAAAGCGGGGCAGATTCACCCTTTGCCTTAGGAGGGGATTAGGACAGATTTAAACTTGGGCAAGTGGTCACCCATCTCCCATTTCGTTAATTGCCCTCTCAAAACGCTTGTCTCCCAGCAAGTGTTTTCAAATGGGCAACCACTTACCCACAGACTTTCAACTTTTCTCCCTCATTCAGGCTGATACTTGGGATGCTTAACGACATTCATTGCCTGAATTGAGCAATCTCCATGCCATTAATCTTAAGGACAAGCGTGGATTATATTCTAACTCTTTCATATGATTAAGGATAGAGTAGTATTCCCATGTCGGTTTCATGTGTCTGTGGCTCTCTCTGTTTGGCAGACGCGGGCCTAGGATTTGACACATATTGTTACAACAACTTGTCCTAAATTAATATAACCATTGTTTTATCAAGTAGTTATGAAACAAGACAGGCCAGGTCACGAAATATTACAGCAGGATGGAGTGATAGGAAAGATTTGATACAGTTATCCCTGAGGCTTGCGTTTTACGGGGACAGCTTTCTCGGGAATACCATATTTGAGCATTTTGCGGTAGAGTTTCGGGCGGCTGATTCCGAGGATGCGGGCAGTGCTTGTCTTATTACCTCCCTGAGCTTCGAGCACGAACTGGATATGGATTTTCTCGATTTCATTGAGTGAGAGCGAAGCAGCCGATTGGCGGGGAAACGGCGAATCCTGCTGGTCGAGTGATGGTATTTCCCGGAGTGTGATGAGATTATTGTTCGCGAGGATGATTGCCCGCTCGATGACATTGGAGAGTTCGCGCACATTTCCCGGCCAGTCATATCGCTCGAAGGCGTCGAGGACCTCTCGTGTGACGCGGATCTTCTCGGTGTTTGAGTACCGCGAGGTTCGGATGAAGTGCTCGACGAGCAGTGGAATATCTTCTTTCCGTTCCCGCAGCGGTGGAAGCGAGACGGTCATCACGTTGATCCGGTAATAGAGGTCTTCGCGGAACCTGCCCTCGGCGGTTTCTTCCCGCAGTTTCTTATTCGTGGCGCATATGACGCGCACGTCAGCTTCTATCTCTTTAATGTCGCCGACGCGGCGGAAGCGGCCCGTTTCGAGCACACGAAGCAGTTTCACCTGCATGCCGGGGCTCATTTCGCTGACTTCATCAATGAAGAGTGTGCCGGAGTCTGCAATCTCGAACAGCCCGCTCTTCCGTCTGACGGCTCCGGTGAATGCACCCTTCTCATGTCCGAACAGTTCGGTCTCCAGCAGGGTTTCGGGGACGGCTCCACAATTGATGGGGACAAAGGAATTTTTGCTCCGGTTGCTGTTCTGATGGATCGCGTTGGCGACGATCTCCTTGCCGGTTCCGCTTTCCCCTTCGATGAGAACCGTGGATTCAGTCGGCGCCACGCGGGCAATGAGATCCTTGACCTGCTGCATTCCGGGGCTTTCGCCGACGAGGCTGACCGTTCCCGCCCGGAGCTGAAGCTCATGGTGCTTGTTGACGCGTTCGGCGAGCTGCTTTTTCTCGTACGCCCTCTGGACGACAAGTTGGAGTTCGGAGAGTTGGCACGGCTTGGTGAGGAAGTCGTAGGCGCCGAGCTTCATGGCCTCGATGGCCACGTCAACGGTTGCCTGTCCGGTGAGAAACACGATTTCATTAAGCGGCTGGTATTCCCTGATTCTCCTGAACAGTTCGATGCCGTCCATGCCTGGCATGCGAAGGTCGAGGATGCCGACGTCGAACGGTTCGCTTCGAATCTTTTCAAGTGCCTCTTCGCCGGTGGCCGCGAGGATTACCGTGGCGCCGATAAGGCTGAAGCGCTCGCTCAGCAGGTTCCGATATGCCTCTTCATCGTCCACGATGAGGAGTCGTATGGGTTTCTTCTTCATCATTTAGATTGCCGTTGCCTCTTCTCGTTGAGCGGTAGCCGAACCGAGAAGGTAGTTCCGCCGCCGGGTGTGCTCCTGACCGAGATCGTCCCGTTCATCCGCTGCACGATGCCGAAGCATACCGAAAGTCCCAAACCGGTTCCCTTCCCCAGCGGTTTTGTTGTAAAAAACGGGTCGAACACCTTTTTGAGATTCTCTTCCGATATGCCGACTCCGTTATCCGCCACGTCAATCACGGCCGAATCGTCCTGGATGCGCGCCGCGATGGTGACAGTGCCGCCGCTGCCCACGGCGTCGAGCGCGTTGGTGACAAGGTTTAGGAACACTTGCTCGAGCTGATTGGGGTCGGTGTTGAGCATAGGGAAATCGGGTGGCATGCGTATCTCCACCCTCTTGCCTTCGGAGGCCGCGCGACTTGCCACAAGCGCGGTGGTCTCCTCCAGCAAGCGGGGGATGTTCACCTCGGCTGTCCGCATCTCGACCTTGCGGCCGAAGTTGAGCAAGCTCTGCGTGATCTTCTTGCATCGGGCGGCCTGCTCGCTGATTGTCTCGACGTGCTTCGAGAGCCTCGCCGGCACTTCTTCCGGCCGGTCACGGTAGTGCTCCATGAGGAACTGCAACTGCTCCGCGGAGCCGATGATGACGCCGACGGGATTGTTGATCTCGTGAGCCACCCCTGCGGCAAGCTCTCCGATTGCGGCCATCTTGCTCGCTTGCAGCAGCTGAGCCTCCATCTGTTTTCTCTCGGTGATGTCTCGTGCTATGCCGAGCATCCCGACGACCTTGCCGAGCCGCCAGATGGGAGTGATGTTGATGAGCACGTTGATCAGCCTGCCATCGATACCCACGATGGTGGACTCGTAGCGTTGCGGATGTCCCTTGAGCGCTTTGCGGAAATACCGTTCGTTCTTTTCAAGGTCCCTCTTGACGACGTACGCGGTGTAATGCGCTTTCTCGTCGGGGTCGAACCTATAGCCCGTTATTTCCTGTCCCATCTTGTTGAGGAAGGTGATGCGGCCCTCGCAATCGAGCGTATAGATGATATCGTTCGCATTATCAATCAAGCTCTGCAGGTAATTCTCGGTTTCGGCCATCTGATGCTCGAGCGCACGCTTCTCCGTGATGTCACTCATGACCGCAAAGACTCCCTTGACTTCATTCCCCTCAAGGATCGGGACACCCTTGAGATTGAATACCACGGTGCGGCCGATTCGGTCCTTGCGCTCCAGATTGGTCAGCTCCGTCGTGCGCCGTTCGCGGATGATCTGCCTGAACTTTTCTTCCACGCCCATATCGATAAGGTCGGGCATGAGCTCGAAAATATTCTGACCGGCGAGCTCCTTCATCTCCCACTGATAGTGGTCGAGGATATAACGGTTGACCCGTGTGATGACGCCTTTGAGGTCGAGCACGTATACGCCCACGTCGATTGAGTCCAGAAATTCCATGAACATGGGTTCGAACCATTCCTGTGCGGGCAGGGGGGTGGTACTTTTCCGCCGAGGTGACGCCTTCTTTTTCGATTTCGCCTGGTCGGCCATCGTCCTGTTCCTTGCGATTCTCATAGGGTCAAACCTGCCGGCTTACCCCTCCGTTTTCTGCCGATAGGGCAAGGTGAAGAAGAATCTGGCACCGGAACCCTTGGTGCTCTCGGCCCATATCTGACCGCCGTGCATGTACACCAGTTTTCTCGCGATGGCGAGCCCCAGACCGCTGCCGGCGCAAGACGCAATGGCAGGGTCGGAAACCCGATAGAACTCTGAGAATACTTTCTCACAGTCTTCGGGCAGGAGCCCGGGGCCGGAGTCGGCGACGCATACGCGAACCGTGTTTTCGACCCGCTCGGCGGTTACTTCCACGCCAGCCTTGCCCGGCGTGAATTTGAAAGCATTCGATAGAAGGTTATTCATAATGGCCGTGAATCTTTGCGGGTCAGCGAAGACCCGTGTGACGTTCGGGGCTACGTGGACGGAAATCTCTATCTGCTTCGCCCGCGCTGTTTCGTCGAATGCGGCGATTGCCGAATCAATGGCGTCCTTCAACGAGAACTCGGTCATCTCCAGGGCGAGCTTGCCGGTATCTATTTTGAACAGGTCGACGATGTCGGCGATGAGGCCCTGCAACTCGCGGCCGCTCTCGAGGACATTGGCCACGTATCTTGCCTGTTTATCATTCAGTGTGCCAACGAGCTCGTCCTGCAGCATCTCGGAGAACCCGATGATTACGTTGAGTGGCGTTCGGAGCGCATGACTCATATCCACGATGAACTCGTATTTCAAATGACTGGCGTGCATAAGCTGAGCGGACATCGATTTCAGGACGCGTTTTTGGAGCTCGATTTTCTGGTTAGATTCGCGGGCGCTGCGCGATTCTTTGGTGAGCTCGTCATGAAGGTGCTTCACCCGTAGCATAGACCGTACGCGAGCGAGGAGCTCCGACCTGTCGACGGGCCGGCTCAGGAAGTCGTCCGCGCCCGCCGCGATTCCCTTCACGCGGCTCTCCATGTCGTTGAGGGCCGTCACCATGATGACGGGTATATGCCGCGTCTCCGCCATGCTCTTGATGTGTTTGCAGACCTCATAGCCGCTCTTCTTCGGAATCATGATGTCCAGCAGGACAAGGTCGGGCTTATTATATGCCAGCTGATTCAAGGCTTCTTCCCCGTCATGCGCGCACCCTATGGAGTACCCTTCGGTGCTTAGTTGCGCCTTCATCAGATCGATGTTGACAGGGTCATCCTCAACGATCAAGATGTACGGTTGGCGGGCATCGGGGCTTTCTTTGGCCATGCGCAGTGTCAACCTTTCCTGGTTTGCTCGATGAATCGCTCGACTGCCTTGGGAAATTCCCTGGTGTTGATCGGCTTGGAGATGTAACCGCTGCACCCATGGCGCAGGATACGCTCTTCGTCGCCCTTCATGGCGTGGGCGGTCAGAGCGACGACGGGGATATTCCGCGTCTTCGGGTTTTCCTTGAGCTTTTTTGTCACGGCAAGGCCGTCCATGCCGGGAAGCTGGACGTCCATAAGGATAAGGTCCAGTCGCTCCCGGTCCGATATCTCGAGCGCTTCCGGCCCTGTCTTCGCCGTCAAGACGTCATAGCCCTTCAGCTTGAGCAGGTCAACAGCCAGCTCCAGGTTCATTACGTTATCTTCGACCACAAGCACACGCGCAGGTTCCGTCATTATGCTTCTCCTTTCCTCGTTCTGGCAAGACGCTCCGCTCGCCTGATCTCGTCGAGGAACTCTTGCTTGCCGTGCTGGCCTTTCCTGGCCGTGGCCTCGATTTTCCCGTTGAGCATCCGGGCTTCCTCGTCGGTAAGGTCCTTGGCAGTCACGATGATGATGGGAATGTCCTTCGTGTTCTCTTCCATCTTGAGGAACTCGATCACCTCGAATCCGCTGATGTCCGGCAACATGAGGTCGAGAAATATCAAGTCGGGCTTATGCTTGGAAGCGTACTCGATACCCTGGAGGCCGGTGTACGCTTTTGAAACCGAAAAGGCCTGTCCCTCGAGCATATCGGCCACAAGGTCAACAAACTTCGCATCATCGTCCACGACCAGTACTTTGGAGATGCGTGCGCTGGCCGCCGCGCCCCGCAGCCTCTCCAGCCGCTCGAGTAGTTCCCTGCCGCCAATCGGCTTCACGATGTAGTCGGCAGCCCCCATGCTGAAGCCTTTTAATTCGTCCTGCACAACCGAGGTGATGACTACGGGAATGTCGCTCGTTTCCTGGGATGCCTTCAGTTCTTCGAGCACCTTCCAGCCGTCCTTATCGGGCAGAATAATGTCAAGCGTGATGACCGCCGGGTGGATCGAGCGTGCAGCCTCCAGCGAGTCGACGCCGTTTGCGGCATGCACGACCCGGTAACCCGCCTCTCCCAGATATGTCGAGAGCAACTCGAACGAATGCGGGTCGTCCTCGACGACGAGTACGACATCCTGCTCGTGACTGACTGCAGAGGCGCCTTTCGCCGCTGTCACCTTCATCGTCGCATCAGCCGGAGTGCCGAGCGGTTCGATGACATCCGTGTCGGTTACGGGAAGTGTAAAGTAGAACGCGCTGCCTTTTCCCTTCTCGCTCTCCACCCAGATGGAGCCGCCGTGGAGTTCAATGAGCTTCTTGGTGAGCGCCAAGCCGAGCCCCGTTCCCTCGTATTGGCGGGAATGGGAGCCGTCCACCTGCTGGAACTCGTGGAAAATTCGCTCCTGGTCCGCCTTGTCGATACCGATTCCATTGTCCCTCACACAGAATTCGGCGTAACGCCTGAGCACAAACCGGTCGCCTTCTGAAAGCTCGAAGTCACCTACCACGTCTGTGGAGATTTCGACCCATCCCTTGTTCGGGGTGAACTTGATTGCATTGCTCAGAAGGTTATAAAAGATTTGTTTGAGTTTCTTCTGGTCTGCAGTCACCGTGATGAGCTTGGATGAAAGACACTGTCGGATCATGATTTCCTTCTTCGCCGCGAGCCCACGCGCGAAGTTGGCGATCTCAGCCAGGGCTCCCGCGACAGAGAAGGTCTCCAGATGGAGGTCCATCTTGCCGGACTCTACCTTGGCGAGGTCGAGTATCTCGTTGATGAGCTGGAGCAAATGTCTTCCGCTCGTCACCACGTTCTGCGCGTACTTGAGCTGTTTCTCATTGAGCATACCGTACGATTGGTCGGACAATATCTCCGAGAATCCGATAATCGCATTCAATGGAGTGCGCAGCTCATGGCTCATGTTGGCGAGGAACTCGGATTTGAGTTTGCTCACGGCCTCCAGTTGCTGGTTCGTGCGGTAAAGCTCCTCGTTAATCAATCGGAGCGCCTTGGTTCGCTCCTCAACCTTTTGCTCGAGCGTGTGGCTATATGCCTCGAGCTCGGTTCGATAACGCTTCAGGTCGTCGGTCATCTTGTTGAAGGAAGCGCCGAGCTCGCCTATCTCATCGTTGGTATGGATGCTGACGGGTTTATCGAGGTCTCCGCTGGCCACCCGCTCCGTCGCGGCTACCAGTTGTTGCACGGGATTGACGATAAGTCGAACCAGGAACACGGTCGCGGCAATGGCAAGCAGGACGACCATGACGGTGACGTTTCTGATGGTGCGTCTTCCTTGACTGATTTCTTCGTTCATGGTGTCAAGCGAGATGCCGATGCGGGCCACGCCGATTTTCTCCGGGATACCCTCGGAGCGTGATTCGTCGCCCATCCCGAAGATCACTTCCTCGCCGGATAAGGACGGGGCTTTCTGAGTCATAATCGGGACGGCGATATCATAGACGGGTGTTTTCGTCTCGTCCTTCGTGAACGGCTGAATGAGCAGCTCATTTGTCTTGAGCGCGCGCTCGGTGACCTCATATGCCGAGGTCTGAGAAATCCCCTCGATATGGCGCGGGAGTACCTGCGTGCGCGCAAGGATTTCGCCGCGGTCATTGTATATGATGCAGTAGGCGACGTCCTTTTCTCTCGTAAGTCCCGAGATGATGCCCTCGAATATCGTGTTGTTACCCGTCAACACGCCGTACTCGCTGGCCGACGCGACGTTGCGTGCCAGGACTTTTCCTTTCTCCTGGAGATGTAGTGCGATCTCTTGAATCTGCTGTCGAACGAGGAACCAGCCGAGGACCGCGGCGGTTAGGATGACAACGAGCGATATATAGGCGGTGATCTTGAGACGAAGCCCGAATCTGAACTTAGGCGGGCGCATCAAACCCTCATCCCCCCGCTCTTCTTGCCGCGCCAAGAAGGAACTGTGTCTTAATTATAGCATGAATAATTCCGGCATTCAACAAGGCACGACACATCCGGTAAATCTTCATTCATCAACAGGTTCGGCCACTGCTACGCGCCGACCTGGAGCCGGTCTGCGAGGAACTGCGGCAACCCGGCTTTCACGACCGCCTGCATTGCGGCCTGAATATCGTATTCAACGCGGATGATTTCTATCGATACCTCTTCGGTGTCCAATATGCCGAATGAGGCGCGCGGGTCGCCGTCACGTGGCTGCCCAACGGATCCGGGATTGATGAAATAGCGGGTACGAACATCGAGCATGTGCTTGCCTGAATGGATGGAATCATGCGAAGGGCCGTGTTCGCTGAAGATTGCTGGAATGTGCGTATGGCCGTAAAGGCAGATGTTGATCGTTTTGTCCGGCAGATGCCGGAAGTTGTTGAGCGCGTCCATCAAATCCATGAGGTAGTCATCTCGCGACTGCGGGCTCCCGTGGACTGCATAGAGTCGCTCACGGACCATCATTTCATTCGGGAGGCCGCTGAGGAACCGCTTGGACTCGTCCGACAGCACCTTCCGCGTCCACAGGGACGCTTCTCGGGCTGCTGTGTTGAACCATATGGGGTTCTCGAGTCCACAGCATACGATGTCGTGGTTACCCATGATGGAGGCAATCTCCCGCTTCAGCATGATGTCCACCACTTCGGAGGGGAATGCGTTGTATCCCACGAGGTCGCCCAGGGCGAAGATGCTTTCGACCTTTCGCTTTTCGATTTCTTCCAGCACTACCGTGAGTGCATGAAGGTTGGAATGTATGTCGGAAATGACGGCAAGTTTCATTTATTCCTCTTCCTGCACATGAAGCATTTCTTGTATTGCTTTGTGGTGCAAGCGGTCTGCTGCCCTGGGTGAGGCGGAAGGCTCCGGCGCGACGGCGGTGTGTTCCGGTGGAGTTTGGTGGCAATCAATGCATGTCTCGCTCTTGAACACGAGGGTCAGTTCCTCGCTCGTGAATGGGCGTACCCCTTCACGAGCGGAATCCTGAATTCGTGCCCCTTCCCCATCTATGAGTTTGTCCGGAGGAAAGCTGAATGGCAACCCGAACCGTTTGGGGTCAACAAAACCCTCGGTTCCCAGCCCGAGCGCCTTGGGACTGGAATGGCAGGATGAGCATGTGCGAGATTCGGTGTCTACCGTGTGGGGCTGAACCGGGCTCATGGAGAATCCGTACAGTCCCGCTGCCGTGGTGAAGGTATGGTTGCGTTTCACTTCCTCTCCTTCGTGGTCGATATGGTCAAGGACTGCCTGCCCCCCGGGCGTGAACGGGGCCACGCGGCCTCTCCGGTTGATCCCGAGAACGGCGTCATCCCACAGTTGGAAGAGCTTGCGTCCTATCCACGAGCCCGTGGAGGGGCGAACTGCTTGCTGTTCTCCCATTCCCACCCCCCAGTCGACGGGGCTCATCTGCCTATCATCCCGAACCATATGGCAGACATAGCATTGCGGAACGCTCGCGCTGTGGCAGGCGTAACACTCCAGCCTTTCGTGGCCCTTATGCCAGATGTCCGGAAGCGCAGAGGAATCGTTCTGACCGTCGTACAGAAGGGGAATCAGATGTCTTTCGCGATACAGTTTCGTCCTGAGCAGTGGTTGGCCCTGCTCGACCTCCACGTTCCTGAGCAGGTTGCCGCGCTCGGTTCGGAATGAGGGTGGTCGCGTCGAGCTGCCATGGCACGTTTCGCACCGAATTCCCACCTGATACTCTTGATGCGAATACATGTTGCCGTCACCGTGCAGGTCAAGAGTGTCATGACAGTCTATACAGTCCATTCCGCGCCGGTAATGTATATCGGGCCTGACATGCATGAGGGAAGCGCCGTATGCGTTCTGAGGGGCGGGTTGAGGTACTTGCTGAGGGCTGAGGGCCGATGCCGTCACCGCCAGACCGACGTAGCTGAGGCCCACGCGACCGCCGCCGTCGTTGTGGCACCATAGGCACTGCGAGGTCGGAACCTTCGTTGTAATCACATGGTATGCCGGATGACCGGGCTCGTCTTTGGGTACGGTTGTGTCGGCGCTGCGGCTCAGGCCGTCTTTCTCATAGAGCACATGGCAGGCGGAGCATCCGGCCGGTCGGTAGATGCCGGGAGTCTGCTTGTCCTCGGTCCACAGATGACATCTGAGGCATGCTCCGCGGAGCAGGCTGTCGGGGTCCGAGTTGGAAGCCGGCGGGAGCTCCTGCAGCCGGGCCACCGCTCCTTCAGGCTGGTTGCGGTCAAGGTCGGATACGGCGCGTACGCCGAAGATGCCTGACCGCGTTGACTGCTGATTCCATAGGTAGCGGGTGCCTGCTATCTCACCCGCCGCCGTTGCCATGAGCGAGCGCACAACTTTTCCGACATGATTGTCTACGCCTTCGACCGTGAGCTTTTGAATCTCTCCGTAATCGCTGTGGCACTTGCCGCACGTGCGCTCGATGACTCTGAGGTCGCCCGGATTCGCTATGAGCCCGACATGGGCTTCAAGCTCGGTCGCAGCGGAGGGTTGCCCGTAATGACACACCTCACATTTCTTATCCGCGCCCCACGCCAAGGCCATTTTGTAGTTGATTACCTCGATACTTTTGTGACAGCCGAGACAACCCTCTCCCCGCGCCGCCGCCTCTTTCTGCGCCACCGATGCAGGCGACACCACAAATACCAGCATCGCTGCTGTCACTGCAACCCGGACGACAGTGAACACGTTGGGTCTCCTCTTGAGGAAATCGGCCAGGCCAAGGACTTTCTGACTCAGTGACGTATCGTCATCTCCGGAAGCTAACGGGGCGTAGCTGCGGAGGCATAGTCCATGCTCTCACGTTAGTGGGTGTCGATGCGGCGCAATACGTCTCCGGCTCTTTCGTGCTGATAGTTCATCCACTCCCGGAATCGAGATTTGATGGCCTCGTACTCATGCTCCTTATCGACATCGAGCGCGGCCCCGCCAAGAGAGGTGTATGCATATCCAAAGCGAGTCTTCATAAGCTTTGAGATACATCTCGCAACCGAATCAGCATGTGTCTTCTTGCGAACCCAGTCTCTCAAAAATCCTAACCGAAGCCGGGCAAACAAAAGGGAGAGCTGGAGCAAGAGATAATACCCGACTGCTCCCCAGCCCCCCTCTTCTCTTTTCAGAATTTCCCATGCAAGGCGGAGGATATTCCCGAACTGCTTTTGATACCGCAAGTCATACATGGTTTGAACATAATGGCGATTGTGAAGCCGAAGAGGACGGACCATATGCATGTTGTTCTGTCTGAAATTCCCGTCGCTGAAGTGCATGTAAGCCAGGCGAACTCCCGCTTGTCCTTTGCTGGGATAATAGTGTCTGAGACTTTCTTCGCGTGTCACTCCGACGACATAATCAAATTGCTCCATGTCACATTGTGCGACAAACTCATCCACCTCTGTCGGGGTAAGCAGGGGCATATCGCCAGCCATAATGAGTACGACTTCTTCGTCTCCGCTTCCATCGGGCGGAGCGTCGGCGAGCGCCTCTTGACGCCGCTCAGGCGGGAGTGTCTCGAGGAACGCATTCCAGATATTTTCATAGAGGTTGGACCCTTGCTCGAATACGTGAATGGGCTTGCCCGCTGTCCAATAGGCGGGGTTTGGCCTAAGGAGCTCCTCGATTCTCTGTTTTGGGCCGACGACGAATATCTCGGAGACGCTCTCCGCTTTGCCTACCGCCGAGATCACACGTAAGATGATAGGCAAGCCATCCATGTCCAGCATGGCCTTGTTCTTCCCGAATACCGGATGGCTCTTCCCTCTGTCGCCTGCAGCGATGATTGCTTTCAACTTCCCCGGCATATGCATCAGGATAATCCGGTTACCTGTACACTGTTCCTCGGTTGGATAATCATATCGGGAAGCTGCAGCATATTATACTGTATTTTGGTCGACACCCGCAACAGATTCCGTGCGAAACCACAGTCCTGACGAATAGGTCTTCTTGCGCAAGAAATCGCCAGCATGAAAGCGCCCTCCCAGTCCAACTCCTTCCCTCATTCTTGACGGCTGAAGCACAGCCTTCCTCGTATGCCTTCCTCATATTGACACCCCCACGCTCTCGTGCTAAAATTAAAGTCAGCTAGGGGTGTGCTGAGACACTGAGAGTCTTGACGACAACCCTTCGAACCTGATCTGGATAATACCAGCGTAGGGAAGCGGATAACCGAAGTGCCTGTCTCAGATGTAGTTGACCCTGTGCCGCATTCCTTACGGGAATGGGGCATTTTTTTTGGATTGCTTGACGGGCAATGCGAATACGACTCAACGGAGAACCATATGAGAGCCCCGATACGATAACCGTTGCGGAACTATTGAAGCGGCTCGGTATCGAGGGGGTGCGTGTAGCCGTCGAGCTCAACGCGGACATTCTCCCGAAGGAGGAGTACGCAACGAAATTGCTCAGGGAGGGCGACCAACTCGAAATTGTCCACTTTGTTGGCGGAGGAAACCACGGTTAGAATTTGGGGGAACTACCAATGGCAGATGAACTGGTAATCGCCGGCCGAGAGTTCCGCTCGCGCTTGCTCATCGGGACCGGCAAATACGCAACGTTTCAACTGATGCGCGAGGCAATCGAGAAGTCCGGCGCAGAAATCGTTACGGTTGCCGTTCGCCGGATCAATATTTCGGACAGGTCGAAGGAGTCCCTGCTCGACTATCTTGACCCGAAGAAGTATACGCTTCTGCCGAACACGGCAGGATGCTATACCGCCGAGGACGCAATCAGGACAGCTCGCCTCGGAAGGGAAGCGGGCCTGTCGGAATTGGTGAAGCTCGAGGTCATTGGGGACGAAAAGACCCTGTTCCCGGACAATCAAGGGCTCATCGAGGCTGCAAAGGTGCTTATCAAGGAAGGCTTTATCGTCATGCCCTACACCAACGACGACCCGATTGTGTGCAAGAAGCTGGAGGAAATCGGGTGCGCGGCAGTCATGCCGCTGGCCGCCCCCATCGGCTCAGGCTTGGGCATAAGGAATCCATACAACATCCGCATCATTGTGGAACAGGCGAAGGTGCCCGTCATTGTCGATGCGGGCGTGGGCACCGCCTCCGACGCCGCGATTGCGATGGAGCTCGGAGCGGATGGCGTTCTCATGAATACGGGCGTTGCCGGAGCGAAGAATCCCGTCTTGATGGCGGAGGCCATGCGACAGGCGGTCGAGGCCGGACGCAAAGCTTTTCTCGCCGGCAGAATCGCGCGAAAACTTTACGCGACGGCCAGCAGCCCGCTGGAGGGAACCGTTGCCGCAAGTTGAATTCAATGTGTATCTCATCACCGACCGGCATCAGTGCGGATGCAGAGACCTGCTCGCATGCATAGAACAGGCCCTCGCGGGAGGCGTGCGCGCCGTCCAGCTTCGCGAAAAGGACCTTTCCACGCGCGAACGGTTTGAATTGGGCGAGGAATTGCGGCATCTTACGGATACGTTTCATGCCGCGCTTCTCGTTAACGGTGACGCCGCTCTCGCGTTGGCGCTGGGGGCTGACGGTCTTCATTTGCCTCAGGACGGAATGCCTGCTGATGTATGCCGCAGATTACTCAAGCCGGAGATGCTGCTCGGGGTATCCACACACAGTCTTTCGGAAGCCAGGGAGGCCCAAAGAATGGGCGCGGACTTCATAACGTTCGGCCCGGTATATGAGACGCCTTCAAAGGCGAAGTATGGACGGCCGGTCGGCATCGAGGCGTTGAGAGCGGCTTGCGCGGAAATGGGGCTTCCGGTCTTCGCCCTTGGAGGCGTGAAGACCTCTAATCTTGATGAAGTCCTCTCGGCGGGCGCAGCCGGAGTGGCCATGATATCCGCCGTCCTCGCTGCTCCCGACGTTGCGCACGCCACTTCGGAGTTCGTGAGCCGCCTCCGTCAAGATACCTCTTTCCCGAAACAGGCAAAGAAGGAAGGTTGATCAGAATGACCCAGCTTCTCAAAGCAAAACAAGGCGTCATAACGCCCGAGATGGAACGCGTGTCGGGCACGGAGCGGCAGACGCCTGAATTCATTCGCGCCGGTATTGCAGAGGGAAACATCATAATCACGCAGAATATCCGGCATACAAGCGCCAAGCCTCTCGGAATCGGCAAGGGTCTCACGACCAAAGTCAACGCGAATATCGGCACATCGGGCGACCATGCGGACATCGAGGAAGAGCTGCAAAAGCTGGAGGTCGCAATCGCAGCCGGGGCCGACACGGTAATGGACCTGAGCGTCGGGGGCCCGGTGAATGAAGTGCGCAGGGAGGTGCTCGCGCGCTCGAGCATTCCCGTCGGCACAGTCCCGATTTACCAGGCTGCTCTCTCTGCACGGCATCGGGGCAAGTCTTTCGTCGAACTCAATGCCAGCGAGATATTTGAGACCATCGAGCAGCACGCGCACGATGGTGTGGACTTCGTCACGGTGCATTGCACAGTCACGCAAGAATCGGTCGCACGCCTGAAGAAGCACAGGCGTATCCTCGACATTGTGAGCCGAGGCGGCGCGCTCATGTTCGAGTGGATGGCCTTCAACAAGAAAGAAAATCCGCTCTACGAGCATTTCGACCGATTGCTCTCGATTGCCAAGAAATACGATATGTCGCTCAGCCTCGGAGACGGCATGCGCCCGGGATGCCTGGCGGACGCGACCGACAGGGGGCAGATACAAGAGCTTATCTTGCAGGGAGAACTGGTGGAACGATGCTGGGAGGCAGGCGTCCAGGTGATGTGCGAAGGTCCCGGTCACGTTCCGCTCGACCAAGTGGCGGCCAACATGATTCTTCAGAAACGGCTCTGCCGCGGCGCACCCTTCTACGTGCTCGGGCCGCTTGTCACGGATATTGCTCCGGGCTACGACCACATCACGGGGGCCATTGGCGGCGCGCTGGCTGCGGTTGCAGGGGCTGACTTCCTCTGTTACGTCACTCCATCAGAGCACTTGCGGCTGCCCAGCATACAGGATGTCAGAGAAGGCGTCATCGCTTCACGCATAGCAGCGCATGCCGCCGACATCGCCCGCGGCATTCCTGGCGCAATGGAACGCGACAACGCGATGGCCAGATGCCGAAAGAAGCTCGACTGGGAGGGCCAGATATCCCTCGCCATAGACCCGGAGCGCGCGCGAACGCTTCGCGAGAGCAGCCGTCCCGCCGACAGCGACGTCTGCACTATGTGCGGCGAATTCTGCGCTATCAAAGTCACCCGTAAAGCCACGGGCACATGAAGGAGCGCCACGTGAGGCGGCCACGCTTCGCTACCGCGGTTTTACTGTCCCTGATTATCCTGCTTGCACTCGGGCTGCGCTTCGCTTGCTATACCGGACCCATCGGGAGCGACGACCACGACTACTACCTTGCTGCCCACGAGATGTATCAAGGTATCTATCATCCGTCCAACAACTACTGGAAGAATCGGTTTGGCATGATTCTCCCGATCTTCGCGTTCTACGAGGCGTTCGGCACGAATGAGTTCGCAGCGGCGGGTTGGCCGATGTTGTGCTCGGCCGGCGCGGTAATGGTCTGCTATTTTCTCGGCAAATCTCTCCTCGACGCGCGGACAGGATTGTTGGCTGCGCTGCTCCTTGCGTTCTATCCCCTCGACATTCACTATTCAGGATTGATACTGCCCGACATTCCGCTCTCATTCCTGATGGCTGCGTCCGTGCTCGCTTTCATTACGGGGTGCCAGAGCGAGAAGTACGGCCCGGTCCTTTTCTTCGTGTCAGGGTTGCTGCTCGCGGTCGCCTATTCGTGCAGGTCCATGGCGGTCATCTTGCTGCCGTTTCTCTTGCTGTATGCGGCTGTTTTCGAAAAAAAGATGAAGCCGTCGTATCTGCTTTTTGTGCTCGGATTTCTGGCGGTGACGGCTGCAGAGGGTCTTTACTACGCAGCCAACGGACTCAGCCCGCTCCATAACATCCGGCTGAACGCACGAGCGGCCATCGCAGTGAACACTGCCGGCGAATGTTCCACAAGTCTTGCGTATTATCCCATCGTCATCTTTCGCAACGTGAATGTTTTCGGCGCATATTTCTTTCTGTTCGTTTCCGCGATGGTCGTTGCCGGAATCAAACGAGAGCGTGGGCCTCTGATACTTCTTGCGTGGGCGGGAAGCATTCTCCTCATTCTCCAGTTCGGCGTTGTGGGCATACATCCGCTCATTCCCATCGTGAAGGTGCGCAAGTTCCTCAATTTTGCGACCGTTCCGTTAATTCTGCTCGGTGCTTGGACCCTCATGAAATTGAGGGGACGATATCGCTGGACAGTGGTAGCATTCCTGGCAGCCTCATCTCTGTATTTCCTCCGCCCGTACGTGTATTCCGCCAACGGTACCCCCGAGGCGAGCGGCAGCAACATCCGCAATGTGGTAGCGTATTTAGAGACAATGCCCCCGAAACCTATTTATGCTGATTTGCGAACCCAGGCCATGATGATGATTACCTCACGTTTCGAGCTTACCTCCGACCGGTTCCGCAATTTGTATGAGATTGGCTCACCTGAGGAACTCAAGGACTGCTATGTCGTCATCAACAGATTCTATGCACATTTCGACCGTACGAACCCGTACGCGAAGGTCCCATACTTTGTCGCGAATTATCCTGCGGGAATTCCTCCACGCTGGAGGGCGAAGGACTTTGTTCAATCCGCCGTGCTCGATGTGCCATAGAGAGACTGTGCTACTAACGTTCAATTTCTTGAATTCTTGTCGTGATTTTTCCGACGCAGTCATTGCGAGCATTCGACCCCACCTGCGGCGGGGTTATGTGTGAAAGAAACGCTCACTTTGTCATTGCGAGCGAAGGGCCGCAGGCCCGAGCGAAGCAATCTCTGTGTGTATGTTCAATGCTACCAATGAGATTGCTT
>QZKI01000136.1 GCA_003598055.1 Candidatus Abyssobacteria bacterium SURF_17
CGGACCCTGTTGTCGGTGAGGTTTGCTTGCTGCCGTGAATATCCGCTGCTGTAAGAGCGCAATGAATTGCGCCCCTACAGACCTAACGGAGACCCTTGTAGGGGCGCGATTCATCGCGCCCAAGATGCGTTTGCGGGCGGTTGACCTTTATCTTGGACAAGAGTGTAACTGACCTTCTGTTTGCGATTCTGTGAAAACCATCCTTTCTGCGAACGACCTCTTACTCTTGCGGAGAACTCTCAAAAGAATTCTTCCGTGACTTCCACTTGAGAAAAACCTCGCAGAAATCACAGGTCTTCGGAGTTCCCGCTAGCTTGCAACACTGGGTGTCTGAGTGTTCCCAGCATGGTAGATCGCTTTGATAAGCAGAACAGTTCCGGTAAAGCAATGGAGAACAAGCCCTGATCTCCCAGCACTTTGGCTTTTTCTCGGATGAATGCATCGCACACTCCGCCTTACTCGTTCATTTGGTAGAGGTCCTTGAGGGCGAGGACGTGATGCCGCCAGACGTTTTCGTAGCGCGCCTTGTCCACGGCAGGTTTCCGGAGCATTTTCATGCAGAGTTCGGCCTGCTCGGGTGTGCTACTCTGCTTGCCGTGAAGCTGAAGGGCAAACCGTGAGAAATCGCGCACCATGAAATCGAATATCTGGTCGACGAGGTCATTCTCGATTCGATATATCTTCGCATTCTCGAGGATGAGCTGGCCGTAAACAATCAGGGTGAACAGCTCGCCGAGGCTCATGATGAAATCCGTGTCCTTTTGCTGGTCGGCATCGGGCGGCGAATTCATGAGGAATTCCTTAAAGACCTCTATTTGCTCCTTGAATATATTCACGTTCGGCAGGTCGTAGCTGTCGTATGCGATGCGGTAATCGTGGAACAAGATGCTTCCGAGCCCCTTCGTCGGCCCCTGCTTGAACAGGAAATCGTCGTTGCGGGGGTCAAGCTGTTTGGAGATTTCGGGCAGCTCTGCGGGATTGAGGAAGTAATTCGGCATGAATTTGAGAATCAGGGCGATATTGACGTGGACGGTGCCTTCGAGCCTCGGCAACGCCCGGATATCACGCGCTGCCATCTCGAAATACATGTCCTTCTCGAAACCCTTCGCGGCGATGACATCCCACAAAAGCGTTATCACGTCCTCACCCTGAGTGGTCACCTTCATCTTGACGACCGGGTTGTACAGCAGGTAGCGCCGGTCCTCGCGCGATGCTGTCCGCATGTAATCCGCCGCCCTGAGCGCAAAGAGCTTCATCGCCATAAGGCGTACGTATGCCTCCGTGAACATCTGCTTCACATGCGGGAAATCGGTCACGTACATGTTGTAAAGCTTTCGGTTCGCGGCATGGTTGACGGCCTCGTACATTGCGTGCGTGCAGATGCCGATTGATGCCCAGCCGAGGTTGTACTTGCCGATGTTCACGGTATTCAGAGCGGCGTCCCATGCGTCGCGACCTTTAAGCAGGATGTCGGCCTTCGTGATGGGATAGTCGTGGAGCGCGAAGTTCGCGACGTAATTCTGGGAATCGACCACATTCTTCTTCAGCTCGAATTTCTCATGCTTTGAATCGACCGAGAAAAAAACGTATTCGCCCGTGTCGGCCATCTTGCCGAAGACGGAAACCATCGGCGATTCGTTCGCATTGCCGATGTAATACTTCTCGCCGTTCGCCTTGTATGTGCCGTCGGGCAGGGGCGTGAGCGTCATTTCAGTCGAGTACACATCTGCTCCGTGCTGCTTCTCGGAGAGCCCGAACGCAAAGACCGCGCCCTGCTTGAGGAGATGCGCCGCTTTGAGCTTGAGTTCCTCGTTGTCACTCATCCAGATGGGGCCGAGGCCGAGAATCGAGACCTGCCACGTGTACCAGTAACAGAGCCCATAGAAACCGAGAATCTCATTGAACTCGCAATTTCGCCACGTGTCCCAGCGAGCCTCGGCGTCGCCGTAGCCTGAAGGGGTGAGCAGCGTAGCGAAAACCTTATCTTTCTTGACGAAATCAAGGAAGTCCGCGTACCACACTTTCTTGTGGTCGTCCTCTTTGATCTGCTTTTTCCCCTTTTTCTCGAAGAACTCGATGGTTCGGAGCATAATTTCCCGCGATTTCTTGTCCGGATACTCGCGCGCGTGCTCTTTAGGATTCAGAAATATCATTGTTTCACCCCTTGAATTACAAACATGGTCAGTACATTCCATTCTATTACGAATACCGCAAGGCAAGTATATGTTCCGAGGACACTGTTGTCAAACACGCTTCTTCCGAGGGTCTGCGATACACGAGAAGGGACAGCGACCTATTCCTGAAACCGCATAAGGCAAATAAGCCATCGTATCCGGAAATACGGCTTCGCCCCACCACATCTATGACCTGTTAACTACCGAAAAACCATCCTCATATAAGACCATTATTGAACAAACGCGGCGGATGACGTGCGAACAATATTCATCAGGCGAGTCGCACCTATCCGCGGTCATAAGTGTTAACGCTTTGTTTTGCCGATACTTATGAATCTTTCTTGCCGAAGACATGTAATAGTTCAGACTTCGGCACAGAACATGCATGATAGAACGTGCCTGCAAATCAGGGAGCCGGGGGATTATGTCTTAGAGCTTGTTTACCGGATTGATATATCACTAGTAAAATTTTACTTGATGACATTGACGGAAGCCAAGGCCGCATGAGAACAGAGACAAAGAAGTTGGATATCCGGAAAGTGCTTGCTGAATCTGAGCATCTTCCGACGATGCCGGCGGTAGCCAAGCAACTTATTTCTCTATCGGAGTGGGACGATATTGACCTCAAGGTCGTCGCAGGAATCATAAACAAAGACATCTCTCTTTCATCAAAGATACTCCGAACCGTCAATTCAGCCTTCTATGCACTCCCCCACAAGATAAGCACACTCTCGCAGGCGTTGGTAGTGCTTGGGCTCCGCGCAACTCGCTCGCTCACCTTAAGTTTCTGCCTGGCGGGGATGTCATCACGGGGCAAGGCAGGCCGGTTCGATTACTCCTCATTCTGGACCCGGTCGTTGAATACCGCGGTGGCTGCGCGCGAGCTCGCGCTGGTCACGGGTTTCCGAACCGATGAGGAGGCCTTTCTCGCCGGCCTGTTGCAGGACATCGGCATAATGGTGTTGGGTCAGTGCGCGCCTGCGGTGTACCAGGAGATCATTGAGCTTTCAGCCGAAGGTGACGTATCGCTCATTGATGTAGAGAGGGAACATCTGGGCGTGGACCACGTCGAGGTAGCACGGCTGCTCTTCGAGAAATGGAACCTGCCGCCGCAGCTCTGTGTTCCGATTCTTTATCATCACGCTCCCGAGAAAGCCGAGAGAAGCGATGAAGAGACACTCCTTTCGATTCGGATTCAGAATGTTGCGGGGCATATCGGTGCGTGGTTGTATCTATCAAAATCTCATGGGAGTTCCCTGGAAGAGTTGAAAGACATCGCATGCCGCTACCTTACCATTTCCCCGAAAGAACTCGAAGCGCTCTTATACCGTGTCGATATGAGGATGGAGGAGATTGCCGGTCTCTTTGAACTGAACGTGGAAAGACCGAATACATATTCGGGTCTGTTGGAGAAGGTGCAAGCCACACTCGGTGATATCGTCACCGACCAGGAACGTCTGCTGCGCGAGCTTGAGGCCTCCAAGATAGAGGCTCAAAAGCTTGCCGAACAATTGAGAACGGCCAACAGACTCCTGCTCAAAGAGGTCCGCATGGATTCTCTCACCGGCCTGGCAAACCGGCAACATTTCGAGGATTTTCTCCACCGAGAACTCAATCGCTCCTTCCGGTACAACCATTCCATCGCATTGCTTTTTCTTGACCTCGACAATCTTAAGTCAATAAACGACCGCTATGGCCATCTTGAAGGAAGCAACTCGCTGAGACACTGCGCGGAAATCTTGAAAAGACAGGTCCGGGCCAGTGATCTCGTGGCGCGTTATGGCGGAGACGAATTTGTCATCGCGCTCGTCGAGACAGGCGGTTCGGATGCCATGCTCGCTGCGGAACGTGTCCGCCAATGCATAGCCGAAACGCCTTTTGTTCTCACCGAGGGAAGTGAGAAGATGCATCTGACAGCGAGCATCGGAGTAACAGCATGGGAGCCGAAGATGAAGCCGATAAGCATGGACGTCTTCCTGGAAAGAGCGGATTCGGCCATGTATCAGGCGAAGAGAGCGGGCAAGAACCGCATCTCCCTGTCGTAAGATTTCCTTGACCCTAGCTTTCAGAAAGCCCAGTTTCAGGCACCGGCTCCCGGCGCACGATCTTCTCGCCCTCACCGCCCGCAGATTCCCCGAGGATTTCCGACAGTTTTCTGGCCGCGCCGGATTTGTTCTTCAGAAAGATAAACTGGACGAACTTGTGCTCGACTTTGATTCGGAGCACATCCACGAGAAACCTCTTCTGGAGTCCTGCCTTCTCAAGCTCGGAAAATTGCCACTGCTTGAGGTTCGTCCTGAAGAACTTGCGAAACGCAAAAAGCAATCGGCGATCGCTGAGGATCAGATATCCCTTTCGGTTCCTTCCGCATCCCTTCACCTTGCGTGCGTAGCATTTCAGAGCTGCCCGAATCTGCTCGTCCTTCGCAGTCTCTGCGTCTACTGCTTCCTCTAGACTGTCTGGCAGGGAATCCCTGAGTTCGGGTTCTCGTGCCCCGGAGAACAATGAGAACAGCCCTACCGGAATAGCTTTGAGAATAAGCAGCGCACCCCGCCACAGGCCGGGTCCGAACCAGATGAGGAGAACGAGCAGAACCACGCTAACCACAAGAGAAATGTACGGATGCGACATCACGAGCACGGAGAATCCCACCACGCCGACGTCCTCGGCAAGGCTGACCGCCACGTTACTGAAGGGCTCCGGACTGGTGTTGACAATCAATCGGGTTCCTGCCTTTGCCGTATGCGTTGCGAGAGCCAGAGAAGCGCCGAGCAGTGCGGCGAGGACCTCAACCGATGGGTCTGCCTCGCCGATAACCGTTAGCGAGATCAGTGCGGCGCCGAACGGCCGGATTATCGTGTGGATGCTGTCCCAGAGGCTGTCAAAGCCCGGAATCTTATCGGCGGCAAACTCGCAGAGATAGAGCGCAATGGCAATGAGGATGACTGCGTTGTTATCGAACGCCTTGAATTCGGGCGGCAGGCCCTTAATCATGTCGAATTTCGTCACAAGTCCCACGACGGCTACGGTGGCATAGAGGTTGATGCCGGAGGTCATGGACAGGCCCATCACGCTGCTCAATTTCACCAGCGCTTCCATGGTCGGTTCTCCTTTCTCACGAAATACTTCGGCTTGTCTTCAGAAAGCCGACACTATCATACCACAGCCACTTTTTTGACGCACGAACTCCCGATTTTATTTTATCCGAATCACTTTTCCTGTTCTCGCGACCCCTTGCACGAATTCGCGTCATATCTTTTTGAGCCCGGCATCCCCCTCGAAAGACTGTCCCCCCAATTGTGCATGTGCAAATCACACGAGATTCGCCCTCTCCCCCCAGACTACTCACTCTCGAAATTTTAAATTTCTGTCAGGATTTCATGCAACATCTGTACGGAAGTCACACGGGCGCAATGAATTGCGCCCTTACGGCCATGAATCAAGAAACGCCGTAGGGGCGCGATTCATGGCGCCCAATGTATGTTGTTTGGTTGCGGCGGCGGCGCTCTGTGTTCCCGGCAGTTTATCCTTTGACCGGCTCTTGCTTCTCGAGGGCAAACATATGTGCGGATATTTCGGATGTCAAACGACCCATGCGGTAATGGTAACTGATGCAACACGAATCTGCCCCGTAATTCGAAATCATGGATGATATCTTGTAGGGACGGCCCTGCGTGGCCGCCCGGGCGCCCACATAGGGGCGCCCCTGCAATTGCGGGACAGTCTGAACACCCCACATTCTTCTCACGCATGATCGGCGTTCTCAAGCCCAACGAACGGGGAAAGACAGCTTCCGTTCACGAGCGTTCCTGTGATCGAACCGATGAGGGGGCAGGCGCGAGGGGGTCTGCCCCCTCTCATGTAGTTACAGAACCGTGAAGCCTGTTTCGAGGGTGTCTTGTCCGTACTGCGACCGTACTGTTGTTCTTACAATGTACAGTCCCCGGCCCGCGTTCGATGGCAGCCGCAATGGAACGGAAGATGTGTACGTGCCGTCAGTGCGGGTAACACGCACTTCAGGCCTGCCGACGAGCTGGCCGTTATACGTGATTTCCCTCATCTCGGTTATTTCCGTTCGCGTATTGGCGACGGGATTGAGCACGGCGTAGGTCATCTTGAGGTCAACCGTCTCGCCGGGGCGCAATGTTTGAGGAACGGCCGACGCATCTTCAATGGTTAAGACAGCCCCTCTCGCGGGATCATAGTCATAGTAATCGGCCGTCTGTTCCCCGGTTCTCCGTTGGTCGTAAGCGTAATGTCCGATGACACCGCCAACCAATGCACCCACGAGACCGCCAATCACTGCCCCCTCGATGTCGTCGCCGATGAGACCTCCTGCGATCGCGCCGGCCCCGGCGCCCACTCCGGCGCCGACTGCGGCTCCCTTGTGTTCCTCAGGTATCGAGCTGCAGGCAGGAACGGCGAGAATAACCGCAAAGCACAAAAAAATCGAAAGCACTTTCTTCATGGCAGTTTCTCCTTTCTTCTCGTCAGGCATACTGCACGGATATTCTCCCAACCCTCACGGAACGCTTCTGCGCTTTCCGTGTGCAAAAAGCCCCTTTTTAGTTAACTATACCAGCTTTTGCAGACTTCGCAATTGGGCGCGGGGCGGAAAGGAAGAGTCGAAAACTATGCAAAACGTGACAAAAGTCCTGTGCGTAGGTTCCAGTTTTCCGACATTGAGGAAAAACCCGACAATGCGCGAGATGAACGGCGATGTGTATGATGTGCGGACCCGATAAGACAGATGAAGGAAGGGATTATTCCTGTTCTTTGAAAGCAACGATCGATTGCAGAGCGGCTATGAGTGGCGGCAGGTCAACGGTCACAATCTGCCACAAAATATCGAGGTCTACTGAATCATATCCATGAATCAACCGATTTCGCAGGCTAACTATCTGAGCCCACGGGATTTCAGGATGTCGTGCGCATTCTTACTTGCTGACGCGACTCGCTGCTTCACCTACTACTCCGAGAAGGCGGGTCAGAGAAAGGCTCAGAAAGCGATCCACATCGAGGTCGTTTCGCTTTCTGCCGCGAGCCATTGAAACCGCCTCCTTGGCATTATCGAGCATATGGCGGTATCGTATGAGATCAGCATGCTTTGTCATATTGGACTTCGGCTTCTGCGAGCACCTCATCCCGGAAATAGCGGCTCAGGAATTGCGGGGCGTGCAAGTCAACTTTACGACCGATGAGTGCCGACAGCTCTGTTTCCATCTCAAAAAAAGCGAGTCCGGGCACGTGTCCGGCCTCGAATTCCACAAGAACATCCACATCGCTTGCGGGACCAAAATCTTCCCTTAACGCCGAGCCAAAGACAGAAAATCTCTTGATATAATGTTTGAGACAAAATTCCTCAACAGCCTTTCGGTTAATCAATGTGCGGCGCATGCTCTATCGTCCTCGTGTTTGCGGGGCCCTAGGACTTATTTGGAGGCTTACCATTCTTTACTGTGGTTGACGCAGCGGGAAAAATCAAGTGTGCTGGCATGCGCCAGAGCGTCATATTAATCCTTCTTATGGTGGCCGTAGAGTCAAGGGATGCGCAGGATTTTTCCGGTCTTGGCGCCGATTTGCTTGCCTGAAGACGCGACGTGTTTGCCGTTGATGAAGACGTGCTCGATGCCCGTCGGGAACAGGCGCGGATTCTCGTAGGTTGATGTGTCAATGATTGTCTTCGGATTGAATGCCACCACATCGGCGCAGAATCCTTCTTTGAGGAGGCCACGGTCGGCAAGCCCGAGCCGTTGCGCGCCTGCCGAGGTAATCTTCCTGATTGCCTCGGCAAGGTCGAGCACGTTTTCGTCTCTGCAATATCTTCCGAGCACTCGCGGGAAGGTTCCGTAAGCGCGGGGATGCGGCTTGCCGCCAAGGAGTCCGTCGGTGCAAATAGTCCCGGCCGGATGCTTGAGGATCGTTTTCACATCGGCCTCGTCGGACAGGAAGATAATCATGGACACATTGAGGTCTTCTTCCACGAGGAGGTCGCAAACGGCGTCAACGAACGGCCTGTCCATTGCCTCGGCTACCTCGAACAGGTTTTTCCCTTCAAGATACTTGTTCTTTTCGCTCTTGACAGAGGAGACAATGATGTCCGTGAGACCGATGCCGCTCGTGCTCGTGCGCGATGCCATCTCTTCCATGATTTGCTGCCGGATTTCGGCGCTCGTGAGCCGCTCGAGCATCTTGTCCGAGCCGCCTTCTTGAAGCCATTGCGGGAGGAGCGCGAACAGCATCGTGCTGCCCGCTGTGTATGGATGCTGGTCGAATGTGATTTCGAGGCCTTCCGCGCGGGCCGCATCAATTCTTTCGAGAAGCTCACCGGCCCTGCCGTATTGAGGTTTGCCAGCGACCTTGAGATGTGAGATGTGCACGGGTGCTCCGGAGAGGCGCGCGACCTCAACCATTTCATCAAGCGATTCCATGAGTTCGGCGTCTTCGCTTCGGATGTGAACGACGAAGAACTTGCCGTGTTTTCGAAGGACTTTGCAGAATTCGGCGAGCTCGTTCACGTCGGCATAGGGACATGGCGGATAGATGAGACCCGTTGACATCCCCGCTGCGCCCGCTTCGAGGCTTTCGCGCAGCAGCCGCGCCATCTTCTTCATTTCGCCGTCGGTCGGCTTGCGGTTTTCCATTCCCATGACCCACAGGCGGAGCGAGCCGTGTGGCACGAGCGAGACGAGATTTGTCGTCGGCCTCGCCTTCTCCAAAGCGGAGAGGTATTCATCGAACGCGTTCCATGTCCATTCGACTTCCGGGTCGCCGAGCAGACCCGAAAGATGCCGTCGCCAGTTGGATTTGTCCTTGTCCTTGATGGGCGCGACAGACTGGCCGTCCTGCCCGAGCACCTCGGTCGTGACCCCCTGCATCACCTTTGCCGAGGCCTCGGGCTCGCTGAAAATCATGAGGTCCGAGTGACTGTGCATATCAATGAATCCGGGGCAGACTACAAGACCGGTGCAGTCGATCACGCGGTTTGCCGACGACGCGCTCAGCGGGCCGATGCGTGAGATGCGCTTGCCTTTCAGGCCGACATCGGCGTTTCGCCACGGATTGCCGGCTCCGTCATACACGCGGCCGTTCCTCAGGATGAAGTCGAATTCACGCTTCGTGGTCATGGTTTCCTCCGAATGCAGCAGGTTTCCCTGCGCGGCATAGCCGCAACCAAAGACGGAAGGGGATTTTGACCACAAAGGCACCAAGATACAAAGGAAAGCTGGGGAAAAGGATTGTCTATGTATCTTGGTGCCTTTGTGGTTAGGAATCGTTTCTTTCTATATCTTTGCATGTGATATCGCAAGATCACGACAAGACTGCCTCATCTTGAAAGGTAATAGTACAGCGGGCGAATTGCAGGCCCAGTATTCGTCAGTGTGACAAACCTTACGAAATGATCTTGGCCTCTTGAGACCTTCTCGCGCAAAAGATTGGTTCGCTCATCCATGAGCATGCGAGAGCGAACTGAGGAAATTCAAGAGTGCTGATACGCACGCTTCCGGGTCGTCAAAGTATATCTCGTGCCATGCTCCTTCGATAGTCACGATGCGCGCGTTAGGAATGGCTCTCCGCATCTTGAGCTGCTCCTCGAGCGGTGAAATGGGACTCTTCGCGGGCGCGAGTATCAAGGTCGGAACATTCACCTCCGGCAGCAGAGACTCCACATTGACCGTTGCAGCCAGCCTCGCGAGATTGGCCAGCATCTTCGGCCGGTTCTTCGCCCATTCCGAGAGAATCCACTCTTCCTTTGCGCGCGTCGTGTCGCTGTGCGTGGCGCCGTATCCCATCAGCCCACGCACCCAGCCGTCGCCGCCCAATTTTTCCATTGCCGTAGGCCAATCCTTTTCGCCCACGGCGAAGATGTCCTGTATCTCGGGACGAATCGAGAGGGGGGCCGCCACGAGCGTGAGGCTTTTCAGGAGCTCAGGCCAACGGGCTGCCAATGCAATCCCGAGGATTCCGCCGACGGACTCGCCCACGTAATGCACCGAGCCGAGCTTGAGCGCCTCGATAACACCTCGGATGTCCGAGAGCAACTCGTCCACGCTCCATGCATGGTCGATGGGCGGGTCTGCAGATCGGCCGTGTCCTCGCATGTCCACCCGGAGCACGCGATATTTTCGGGACAGCGGCGGCACCCAGTGGTACCAGAACTTCCCGCTCCTCCCGAAACCGTGCTGAATCCAGATACTTTCAGCCTTGACCCATGGATCAGTAAAATCGTCGAGTTCATAGTGGATGGCCAATTCATTGATTTTCACTTCAGGCATGAGGTCTTCTCCTGCGAATACTACGTTTGCGCACCTTCGTAAGGACTGCAACTCCGGGAGCCGCGTTCGGTTTGCACAGGCACGAGAATGATGGCCTCATTATAGCATAAAGAATGTCTGCGGAATGAGAGCGGGTCTTGCTTGGGGCTTTCTTTGTGGGAATCATGTAGAGTCGTTCACGAACGACCCCTATATCAAGAATGCCGCATCGCCGGCATGGATTCGAAGCTCGACCGTTGGGATGGATTCAAAGGCATTATTTAAGCGTAAAGACATGTATTCCCAACAACATCTATCAGAAGGAAAAATGAGAGAAGAAATAATTCTGCTATCCTACTCTTTGCGGCACAGGCCCGGACAAAGGGGAAAACTTGACTTTATGCGAATAAACTGGTATCTGAGAGGAATATCAGCGAGGATTTGGATTTTGCCTCATTGGCACCCGGGACTTTCTACTAGCGAATTCTTCCTCATCCTTGCAACAGAATGCAAAAAATGGGAAATGAGAGGTGGAAGCCATGCGCAAGCGCAAATTCAGGCTCGGTTATGCTCCTACACGGAGGGTTACGTTCAGCAAAGAGGAGGCGGGCCGCTACCGAAAGCTTATCCTGAAGGCGATAAAGGGCTTCGGTGTCGAGGTCGTTGATATCAACTGGCTGAATGATGAAGGCTTGCTCTTTGACATCCGCCAGGCGGATGAAGTGGCGAAACGGTTTCGGCATGAATTCGTCGACGCCGTTTTCGTGCCTCACTGCAACTTCGGCACTGAGGAAGCAGTCGGCCGCTTGGGCAAAAAGCTCGGACTCCCGCTGCTCTTGTGGGGGCCGCGCGATGACGCCCCCGGCCCGGACGGCCTTCGTCTGCGCGATACGCAGTGCGGCCTGTTTGCGACGAGCAAGGTTCTTCGCCGAATGAACGTGCCATTTACGTACATCGTGAACTCACGGCTTGACGAACCCGTTTTCGAGCGCGGCTTCAAGAATTTCGTGGCCGCCGCATCAGCCGCGAACGCATTCAAGAACATGCGCATCGGTCAGGTGGCGCCGCGGCCAAAGGCATTCTGGACGATGATGTGCAATGAGGGCGAGCTGCTCGAGCGATTCGGCCTCGAAGTGGTTCCCATCACGCTCTCGGAAATCGTGGAACGCGTTAAAGCCAAGGTGGCAAACAGCAGGAAAGCGATCGTGAGCAAGGTCCGGTCGCTCAAGACGGCAGTGGACACAACCGATTGCTCCGAGGAGTCGCTGCAAGCGATGGTCGGCCTCAAACTCGTGCTGCAAGAATGGGCCGAGGAAGAAGGATTGAGGGCGATTGCGCTCCAATGTTGGACTGCGATGCAGGACGCACTGGGCGTCGTCCCCTGCTTCATCAACGGCCTCCTCACTTCGGAAGGGCTGCCGGTTACCTGCGAGACCGACGTCCATGGAGCGGCAACGGCCATCCTGCTTCAGGCGCTCGCGCTCGACGAGCGACCGATTTTCTTCGCCGACTTGACCATTCGGCATCCAAAAAGAGATAATGCGGAACTGCTCTGGCACTGCGGGAATTTCCCGCTCGCACTGAAAGATGCAAAGAGTCCGACGCTCGCGTGCCATTACATCATGGAGGGCAACTATCCCGGCTGCGGTGAGTTCAGGCTGAAGGAAGGTCCGGTCACGATTGCGCGCATGGACGGCGACCATGGCGAGTACTCGCTCCTGATGGGCGAGGCAAAGACGGTTGCGGGTCCTTTGAGCCGAGGCACCTACGTATGGGTTGAGGTCGGCGACTGGCCGCTGTGGGAAGAACGCATTATTCGAGGACCCTACGTGCATCATGTGGCAGCAATCTATGGCCAATTCGCGTCTGCACTCTATGAGGCCTGTCGTTATATACCGGGTCTAAAGCCTGACGCCGTCGAGCCGACGGAATCCGAGATACAGGCATGGCTGAGAGGCAGGTAAATGGCGTCTGTGGGAAACGTGAACGGCGGTCTCACGCATTCACATCACACCAGGAGGAGTGGATGATCAAGGGTATTTCGCATGCTGGCATCGGGGTGCGCGACATGGAGAGGTCGCTCACGTTCTACCGCGACATGCTGGGACTCGATGTGATCGGTGAGCTTGAAGCCGAGGGTCCTATCGTCGATGACATTACAGGACTCAAAGGTGCCAACGTCAGAATTGTAAACCTCAAATGTTGCGAAGGCCAGGAATTGGAGCTCTTCCAATACAACGCGCCGACGACAAGCACCTTTCCGAGCGACTACCGGCAGTGCAACGGCGGAATCATCCATGTGGCCCTCATTGTCGATAACCTCATGGAGCTATACGAGAAGCTAAAGGAACGTGGCGTGAAATTCAACAGTAAGCCGTACGATCTCGGCGGAGGACTCGTTGTGTATATGCGCGACCCCGACGGCGTCACCGTCGAACTCATGCAGAAGCATGCTGAATCGTGAGGGGTAAGCAGCACACATGGATTAACTCATAAACGCACGGCGGCTACCAAGTGCAGATTGGACACGATGAATCGCGTTCCTACATTGGCCGTAGGGGCGCAATTGATTGCGCCATTGTACAAGGACATATATTCGCACAATTTCTACGCAGGATGTCGGGGATACAAGCGCATGGATTGGGAGCAATGGGTGAGGAGACCTGCACATGACGAAACCGAGCAACAGCCTTCATGAACGCCTTCGCGCACTCGCGCAGAATCTCTGGTGGACCTGGCATCCGGAAGTCATCCACCTTTTCACCGACCTGGACCCGCTCCTGTGGCGGCAAGTAGACCACAACCCGACAGCGTTTCTCAATCGTATCACGCCGGAGCAGGTCGAGGAGCGAGCGGCCGAGCTGGTGCTCCATAGCAGGATCAACTACGCCTTCCGCCGGTTGAACGAATACCTCGAGAAGACTCAGACATGGGGGAATATTCATTGCGGAAATCTGTGCAACCGGCCGATAGCGTATTTCTCGGCAGAGTTTGGCTTGCATGAGTCGCTTCCCATCTATTCTGGCGGACTCGGAATCCTGGCAGGCGACCACCTGAAAAGTTCCAGCGACCTCGGGATTCCGCTCATCGGAATCGGCCTGCTCTACGACCAGGGTTATTTCACCCAACTCCTCAACAGGGACGGCTGGCAGGGCGAAGAATACGTTGACTTTGACATCGGTCAGCTTCCCTTGCAACCGGTGAGCGATGCGAGCGGGAAGCCGCTGATCGTACGGGCTGATACCCGCGGGGGCTTTCTTCAGGCACGTGTCTGGAAGCTGCAGGTGGGACGTGTCCCCTTGTTGTTGCTCGACTCCAATGTCGAGGGGAATTCGGGGGAAGACCGCGAATTGACATCGCGCCTCTATGGGGGCAACGAGCGCGTGCGTATTCGCCAGGAGCTGCTCCTTGGCATCGGCGGAGCGCGCGTGCTGCAGGCGCTGAACATTTTTCCCGGTGTGCTGCATCTGAACGAGGGCCACAGCGCGTTCGCGATACTCGAAGAAATCCGCCGAGTCATGGAATATGACCAAATTCCGTTTCATCGAGCACGCCGCAGAGTGGCGCTCTATACGGTTTTTACGACGCACACCCCCGTGCCCGCGGGCCACGACCGTTTCCCGGCCGGCCTCATCGAAGAACATCTCGGGCCGTTCCGTGAGAAACTCGGGCTTTCTCACGACGACTTCATGGCGTTGGGACGCGTCAATCCGGGTGACAAGGGCGAGCTTTTCTGCATGACGGTTCTGGCATTGAAGAACTCGCGCCACGCCAACGGAGTCTCGGCAATTCATGCGGATGTGAGCCGGCTCATGTGGCACCCGCTCTGGCCGGGAAGACCGGAGTGGGAGGTGCCTATCGGTCATATTACAAACGGTGTCCATGTGCTCTCATGGCTGGCGCCGCAGATGCACCAGTTGTTCGAGACCCGCCTCGCATACGATTGGCCAACGCGTATGGTGCACCCGGACGTATGGGACAAAATTCTTGATATCGATGACGGCGAGCTGTGGGAAACACACCAGAATTTAAAGATGCGGCTTATCCGTTTCGTGCGACGGCGTCTGCTTCAGACAGCGCAGCGGCTGGGCGATCAGGAAGCGGCCCAACAGATAGACCAGATACTCGACCCGGATATCCTCACCATCGGCTGCGCGCGGCGTTTCGCAACGTACAAACGAGCCGACCTGATATTGTCACAGCCGGAACGCCTGGCGAAGCTGATCAGCGACGCCAACCGCCCGATCCAAATTATCTTTGCCGGAAAAGCGCACCCGCGCGATGACGAAGGGAAGCGCATGCTGCAACGCATCGCGCAGTCTTTCACCAATCCGGCCTTCAGGAAGCGCATCGTGTTCGTCGAAAACTACGACTACAACGTGGCGCGCCACCTCCTCCAGGGCGTCGACGTATGGCTGAATAATCCCCGCCGTCCCCTCGAGGCGTGCGGCACAAGCGGGCAGAAAGTCGTGCTCAACGGCGGGCTGAATTTTTCCGTTCTCGACGGCTGGTGGAATGAGGGCTATGACGGCGCCAACGGATTCGCAATCGGCCACGGCGGGATGCATAACGACCCGAACGTGCAATATCAGAGAGACGCCGATTATCTCTACGAAACGCTCGAAAAGGAAATAATTCCCCTCTACTATGAGAGAAATGCCACCGGCATCCCTCATCGCTGGGTGGTGCGGATGAAAGCGGCCATGCGCAGCCTCGGCTGGCGTTTCAATGCCGACCGCATGGTCAAGGACTACGCCGAGCGATTCTATCTGCCCGCTGCGAGCGCCACTTCTGTCGAAACCCGGTAGATTGCTCAGGTGAAGCGCCCAGAGAATGCTTACACCGCCGGCGATTCCGGAGAGCACCGACCTGAAAAATCGAAAGATCCTTCCCAAGGCACTTGACTGTGTGCAGGCCGTGTGATATAAGTTAGCTCAGTGCCTCACTCCCTGCCCGGATTCACTCCAAAGATAAAATTCGGGAGGCACTTGATTTCACACGGCAATTTCAAGAACGCTTGTCAGGTGTAGTGTCTCGCTGAGGAGGTTCCGCGAGTGAAGGGAGCTTTGTTTCGGGTAGGAGAAGCGTGGGAGGTTTTAGAGTGGGCCGGTAAGGCCGATTATTAGCAAGAAAGGCGGGTAACGTCATGGCACGCGGGCATTTTAGCAAAACGTGGTTGGCAGGACTGGTGTTCTTCTTTGTTGTGACCAATCTCAACTCATTGGCGTATGGAGCATCTCCGGAACAATTTGATAAGAATAAAGTTGTGGAGAAGGTCCATTCACTCCAACTTCCATTCATTGAGAACGAAGGTCAAATAAGCAACGAGTTCGTCAGGTACTATGCTAGGTTCTTTGGCGGCGCCATATTCGTGACCGGCAGTGGCGAGGTATTTTATTCGTTTCCGGCGGCGGGAATGACGCTCACTGAGAAGTGCGTTGGCGGGAAAGTTAAAGCCGTGAGGGGGGAAGAGAAATCCGCCACTATAGTCAATTCTTATATAGGCAATGACCCGTCACAGTGGAAGACAAACCTTCCGACCTATAACGCTGTCACTCTCGGCGAGGTCTATGAAGGAATCGAGGTAAGCCTGAAGGCTTACGCAAACAACGTGGAGAAGCTCTTTCACGTAAAGCCCGACGCCGACCCCGCACGCATAAGAATGAGCCTTGCAGGAGCGGAAACGCTGAGCGTGAGCGACTCCGGAGAGCTCGAAGTAACAACGGCACCGGGCACAGTGAAGTTTTCAAGACCTGTAGCTTATCAGATGGCCGACGGAAAAAGAGAGCACGTGCATGTCTCCTATGCAGTTTCGGGAACGGAGTACTCTTTTGCAACCGGGAACTACGATAAAGAAAGAGAACTCGTCATAGACCCTCTTCTCGCCGCCACATTTATTGGAGGCAGCGGGATCAATGGTGAAGTGATAGAAGATATAATTCTCGGCTCCGACGGCGCGGTTTTTGTGACAGGCTTGACGAGCTCTTCGAATCTCTTTTCGTCTCCCGCACGTGCCTGGGCCGGAGGTAACAATGACGCCTTTATTGCAAAACTGAGCGCTGACCTTTCGACGCTTCAAGCCGCAACCTTCATGGGTGGCGAGCGAGATGACCATGGCAAGCGCATGGCCCTGTTCGGCGATGCACATCTCTATGTAACGGGCATTACAAACTCATACAATTTCCCGGTAAGCTTTGGCGCTTATGATACGGACAGGAACGCCTACGCTTCGAATTTCTACAATTACAATGGGTTTATCGTGCAACTCTCGCCAGTCAATCTGGTTTTCAATCTGGGCACGTTCCTGGGCGGCACCGCAGGCGAATGGCTTTACGGTATAGCTCTTGACTCGGAGGGCAACGTGTATGTGGCAGGCAGCACAAGTGACGCTTCCCCTGTCCCCGGCCACTTCGATATGCCAACCACAAGCGGAGCTTACCAGGAGACTCATGCCGGTTCGTATGACTGCTTCGTATTGAAACTGAATGGCGACCTGACGGGCGATAACGCCGCATGCACACTCCTGGGAGGTACGGGGTCTGACACTATTTATGCTTTCGGCATGGACCCGTCCAATGGGGACCTCATCTTGGGCGGCAGCACCACTTCGGCGGATTTCCCCGTTGATAATACCCTTGGCAGCGGCGGCTTTGTCGCACGGATGAGCAACGACCTGTCGACCCTTACGACTTCCACGCTGCTCGGCTATGTCACTGCTCTGGGATGTGCGACAATAGGCGATATCTACGTGGCGGGTCGCGCAACCGGAGCGTTTCCTGTGACTGCCGACGCATTCGACACCACATACAATGGAGGATATGACGGTTTCGTTGCGGTTCTCACAAACGACCTTGCCGCCATTCAGGATGCGACGCTCCTTGGCGGCTCGGGCGATGATTTCCTGCACGATATCGGTCATGACGATAATGGCAATATCGTCGTCGCCGGATTCACGACGTCCACGAGTTTCCCGACGACGCCGGCCGCGTTCGCTCCGACCATGACCGGTGACCGCGACGGTTTTGTCACAAAGTTTACGGGTGACCTCTCGAACATTGATTATTCGACGTTTATCGGCGGCAGCGGCTATGACGGAACAAGCGCCGACGAAGATTATTTTTATGCGCTCGCAGTGACTCCTGCTTGTAACGCATATGTCGGCGGCCGAACAAATTCCACTGACTTTCCGGCTACTGCCGGCGCTTATGACGAAACTTATAACTATCGGGATGCCGTTCTTGCACTCATCCAGATGCAGGACAGTGATGAGGACGGTGTGCCGGATGCCGAGGAGATGGGCCCGACCGGCGACGACCCGTTATATGATGGCAACAGCGACGGCACACCCGACAGCGAGCAGGACAACGTCGCGTCCCTGCTCACGTACAATGGACAGAGTTATGTCACGCTGGCCTCGCCCGATGGGACCATTCTGACGGGCGTGCAGGCCGTTGCTAATCCTTCGCCGACGGATGACCCCCCGGATTACGCGTGGAACAACAGGTTTTTCGAGTTCACCGTCGAGGTCGCGAATCCCGGTGACGCCGCCGACGTTATGCTGTATTTCTCCGGAACTCCACCCACGACATATTACAAGTACGGCCCGACACTCACCGACCATGTTGACCACTGGTACGAGTTTCTCTATGTCGTCGGAAGGCTGACCGGGGCGGAAATAAATGGAAACATCATCACGTTGCATCTTGTTGATGGCAAAAGAGGCGACGACGATATCACAGCAAACGGCGTGATCGTTGATGTAGGGGGGCCGGGGTGGCTCAAGGCGTTTACCAAGATCAATCTGGTGTCACCGGCTGACGGCGCCACCGCATCTTCTCCTCCCACCTTCACCTGGAGCGGCCCGGGCGGAACAAATAAGGTCTTCTCCGTGGAAGTAAGTACCAGCCAGACTTTCTCCAAGTTTTGGTCCACGTATGGAACGCTGCACCTGCAAATCACGGGAAGTAGCTGGACGGTGCCGAACTCGACGTGGGATAGGCTTGCTTCTGGAAGGTGGTATTACTGGAGAGTGCGCGGAGCCGACCTTGATGTCGAGCCGTTGAACATCATTACGAGCGCCGAAGTGTGGACGTTCTATAAGCCGTAGAACGCGAATTTCCAAAGTTGATGATGTATTGCATTACTGTATGTAGGGGCGCACAACTGTGCGCCCTTACATGCCATTTGAGATATTTACCACGCCTACTGCGCGGAGAACCCGGTGCAGCGTAGCCGCAACCCAAAATCGTCATTGCGAGGAGCGTAGCGACGAAGCAATCTCTCTATATTGAGATTGCTTCGCTCGGGCCTGCGCCCCTTCGCTCGCAATGACTGCGCATTGGAAGTCGCGACAGAAATTCAACGTAGTCCGGAGAGCCGTCCCTGTCCCCTCAAACCTGCCTCCAGCGTTTGAAGCCCGGCTCTCGCACCTTGACTTCAAAGGCCATTTGTGCTAGATTAACGCCGCTTTTTGTGTTAGTCTTGTCTCATCGTTGTCCTCAAGAATTCATCCCAGCCCCAGCATCCGGGAGAAACAAGGACAGTGGAGAAATTCGATGTCGGCATAATCGGCGGCGGTCCCGGCGGGTATGTCGCTGGCATCCGGGCTGCCCAACTCGGTGCGCGTGTTGCCATTATAGAGAAAGACGAGGTCGGCGGCACATGCCTGTTGAGGGGATGTATCCCGACAAAGGCTCTGCTTGCAACCGCAAGCCTGCTCGCGAAGATACGGGAAGCCGAGCAAATGGGCATCGAGGTGAGCGGAGCGAAGCTCAACTATCTCAAAACGTTCGAACGAAAAAACGCGATTGTGCAGCGGCTCGTCAGAGGGGTTCACAGCCTCCTAAAAGCGCACAAGATTGAATACGTTCACGGAGAGGGGAAACTGCTCGGCGAAGGCCGAATCGGTGTGACACTGCCTCAGGGTCAGGCAAAGGGCGAATGTGAAAAGATAATCGTCGCGACCGGCTCCGTGCCGATGCGGCCGGACATGTTCAAGGTTGACGGCGTGAACGTCGTCACAAGCGATGAAGCGCTCGACCTCAAGGAAATCCCTAAGTCCATCCTCATTATCGGCGGAGCCTATATCGGTTGCGAGTTCGCAAGCCTCTATCGTGATTTCGGGTCGGAAGTGACTCTCGTGGAGATGCTGCCTCAGTTGGTGCCGACGGAAGAGAAGGAAGTCGGCCAGACGCTCCGGAGTCAGTTCAAAGCGCGCGGCATCAAAGTGATGACGGGCACAAAGATTGCCGCAATGGATGTCTCCGACGGCAACGTGACAGCGAAGACCGAAGCGGGCGAAACAGTGCAGGCGGAGAAGGCGCTCATAGCCGTCGGACGCGCGGCTTTCTCGGATGGTGTCGGATTGGGCGAGGCGGGCGTCGAGCGCGGCGAGAAGGGCGCTATTAAGGTCAATGAAAAGATGGAGACCAATGCACCCGGTATCTATGCTATTGGCGATGTGCTCGGAACCGTCATGCTCGCTCACGTAGCCAGCACCCAGGGTACCGTGGCTGCGGCAAATGCGCTCGGCGGCTCGCGCACGTTCTCGTATTCCGCCGTGCCTAACTGCGTATACACTCGTCCCGAGATCGCGAGCGTGGGACTGAAGGAGGCTGAGGCCGCCGAGGCGGGGTACGAGGTAGCCACCAGCAAGTTTCAGTTCACCGCCCTTGGCAAGGCGATGATAATCGGGGAAACGACCGGCTTCGTAAAAATAGTGGCTGACAAGAAGACTGAGAAAGTACTCGGGGTAAGCATGGTAGGACCCGAAGTCACCGACCTCATCCACGAGATGGTGCTCGCGATCCATTCCGGCGTGACGGTGAATCAGATTGCCGAAATGATTCATGCTCACCCCACGCTTTCCGAGAGCATCCATGAGGCCGTCGAGGGAATCCACAAGCGGGCCATACATATGATTAGCAGGTAGTTGATGCCGCTCTCATTGCCCCGGCCCTGTAACATGTGCTAAGATTTGCGCGCACGGAGCATGCAGTGAACTTGAAGAACGTTTCATCTCGAACTCATGCAATGGCACCGGCTTCCAAAGAGAAGCGGGGACACATAATGCATTTCTCACAAAGTCTGAATCTTTCGACCATCTATCAGCCGATTGCGGGAAACCTTGAGCAGGTAAAGAAACGGTTACTCGATCACCTGCGCGATGCATTCGGTCTCATCAGAGGAATTGGGTTCGAAGAGACGATTGTCGAGGGCAAGCAAATCCGCCCTGCGCTGGCACTCCTCTCAGGGTTGTCGTTCCAGCCTGATAGAGGGGCGGAATTGATAAACGTCGCCGCGGCGAGCGAGATGACGCATTTTGCAAGCCTTATCCATGATGACGTGGTTGACGGGGCGAAAATGCGTCGCGGAACCGAGTCGGTGAACGCCCGCTGGCATGATAAGGTCGCAGTGCTGCTCGGCGACTATATCATTTCGCAGGCGCTACATCTTCTCAGTGAATATCGCAGCCCTGACGTGATACAGACGATAATGACAGCCGTCAAGAGCATGTCCGAGGGGGAACTCCACCAGATCATCGCGAGCACGGACGGCATCGTGAGCGAGAGCGACTACTATAGTGTCATCCAGCGCAAGACAAGCTCCCTCATGGAGGCAGTGTGCAAGATGCCTGTTCAGGTGCTCGGAGGCTCACCGGAAATCGTTAAAGCGATGGGTGTGTTCGGGCACAACTTCGGCATGGCCTTCCAGGTTATTGATGATCTACTGGATTTCATCGCCGACGAGAATCACTTGGGCAAACCGATACTCTGCGATATCAAGGATGGGAAGGCCACCCTGCCCACCATATGTCTGCTGAGCAGGATGGGAAAAGGAGATGCCGAGAGAATACGGAAAATCCTGCGGGAACGGCATCTTGATGAAAAAGATAAAATATGGCTCTGCCAAAGCGTTCGCACACACGGTGCTGATGATTACTGCCTCGATATCGCCCGCGATTTTGTCTCGCGTGCAAAACAGGCTCTCGATGTGGTGCCAGATTCAGAGTATAGGAAGTCACTGACCGAACTCTGCGATTACATCGTGGCGCGGGACAAATAGAACATATATCAAAACGAACGTACCCCCTTTCTCTCCTTCTCTCCACCACGCTGCACTCAGCCGAAAGCAGTGGCGTTGTGGCATTTTCGCCATCTCACCACCCTATTGGGGGTGCCTATAATCCAACTGTACAGGGATGGAAAACACACAGTTTCCGAGAAGCCGCGGGCACGGAACTCGGCGACATGCTCATCCTTGAGGTTTGTTAGCTTCTTGCGGCATGAGACTTAGCGCTAAGCCGTGAAATGCGGGCGCGTGTTCGGTCAGCTCATGGCAAGAGTTTTGCCATAACACACGACAGCGGGGGGTGTGCAACGAAGGAACAGAGAATCTGTCTCACCGTTGACAATTGGTAATATCCCGCCGCCTGTAGGTGCGAATTCATTCGCATAGTTTTTCCGGCCTGGTTTCACCGTGCGAATGCGAATAAATTCGCGCCTACAGAACCGTGAGATGCATTTGCAGGGCCCTGTTTATGAGAGAGCAATGTGAGAAATAGGCAATTACAGGCAGAGATAGGGCTCTGCCCCAAAGAGCATATTTTCCGATTATCAACCCCTATGCTATAATGGATTAATTTCGATAGAGGAGACCATATGGCGCGAAAGGTGTGGAAATTCTTTTGTTCGGTGAAATTGACGATAGTACTGTTCGTCCTTATCTTGATACCGTCCACCATCGGCACCATCATCCAGCAGAACGCGCCTGACCCGACGAAGTACGTCGAAATCTATGGGCCGGCATGGGACGGTGTGTTCCGATTCCTCGGATTCTACGATATCTATCATGACCTGCGGTTCATCATCCTGCTCGTTCTTCTCGGATTGAATACGTTTGCGTGCACGCTGAACCGCCTCAAGCTCCAGTGGAGGATGCTGGGCATGATGATGACCCATTTCGGGCTCCTCCTGATCCTGACAGGTGGACTCATAGGCGCCATCGCCGGAGTAAAGGGATTCATGGTCATCCACGAAGGCGAGACGACCGATGAGATGAGCATTGGTCAGGTATCGCACGGCGTGGAAACGCTTCCTTTCGAGGTGAAGTTGGTTGATTTCATCCTGGACACGCACGAAGAGCCCGCGGAAGAGCTCATCGTTTTTGACGTGAAGGCGAAACGGGAATCGAAATACAAAATTGAACAGGGAAAGAGCTATCCGCTCCCGCAGCCAGGCTGGGTCAAGCCCGTTTCGCTTTTGGGTCTGAACTTTAATCCAACCGGAACCGTCGAGATAACCACGGTGTTTCCCCACGCGACTATGGTCACCTCCCTCACTGAAGGACCGGAGAAGACAGGCATTGCCGCCGTCGAGTTCCGCATACTCGGGAACAATGTCGAGGAGTCGGCATTTGCGGTGTCACAAATGCAGCATCCCTATGTTTTCGCGCCGGCGAAGATCGGCGTCGGCTACGCGAAGATCGCAAGTGCGAACACCGTGGACGAACAAATTCGGAAGGCTGCTGCTACATTCGCTCAAGCAACAAATCGCCTCGAGGTCACGGTCCCGGAGAAAACAGCCCCGACGGTGTATTCTGCGGATGTCGGCTCGAAGTTCGAAGTTGCAGGCACCGACTACTCCATCGAGGTGCTCCGATATGTGCCCGACTTCGTGATAGATACCACAACGCGCCAGGTCACTTCACGGTCGCAATTCCCTAATAATCCTGCGATTCAGGTGAGGGTAACCGGCCCCGCCGGCGCAAAGGAGCAGTGGATTTTCTCGAAGTTCCCCGCAGTTCATACTGCCGGCGACATTCCTCTCCAACTCAAGTTTCTGAGGAACGAATCCATGGCGGGCATCGAGGATTACGTTCTGGTGCTGAGTCCTGCCGATGGGGACCCCGTGTTCGCGCATATCGCAGAAGGCAAGCCTGCAAAGACAGCCAAGCTTGAGCCGGGTAAGCCTTTCGAGATAGGGGATACCGGTTACCGCATCGTCGCGGACAAGTTCTTTGAAAACGCCAATATGAAGCCGGAAATGGTCAATCGTACCGACGGTCCCGGCCATCCCGCCATCGAGATTACTCTCGACCATGGCGGCTCCCCAAAATCCCATTATCTCTGGGCAGGGAACCCTACGGACGTGAATGGCTACAGGATGATGTACCACCAGGAGGAAAGGATACGCGATTTTTATAGTATCCTCCAGATAATTGACGGCGGCAAGATGGTGGCCGAAAAGAAAATCGAGGTGAATGACCCCCTGCGATATGGAGGATATTCCTTCTACCAATCCTCCTATGATTCGGAAGCGCTGAGATGGAGCGGACTCCAGGTGAAGAAGGACCCCGGAGTGCCTCTTGTGTATGCCGGTTTCTCGTTTCAGATACTGGGAATGATTGTAATATTCTATATAAACCCCTTGGTGCGGAAAGCAAGAAAATCGCAGGCGTGACCTTCAGGGAAACGCTGATTCGGAAACACTCAAGGCAAGAATCAGAGGAGCATGAATCATGAGCGGCGCCTTAATTAACTATTCGTTTCTCACCTTCATAGTCGCCTCGTTCGTGTATGCAGTCAATAACCTGGCGAAGAAGGAAGAGTTGAAGAAAACCTTCGGATACCTGGGCTCGCTGTCACTTCTCATCGGGCTTATCCTCATGACGGCCGCAATCCTTATTCGCTGGCAGCAAGCGCAGCGGCCGCCGTTCAGCAATATGTATGAATCGCTCATTCTGTTCGCCTGGTCGATTGCGCTCATCTATCTTGTTCTTGAGCTCGTCTATGGAATCAGGATTGCGGGTGCGTTCGCAGCGATTCTCGCCGTGATTGCGATTGCTGCCGCCTCGTTCTTCGACAAGTCTATCGAGGCTCTCGTGCCCGCGCTCCAGAGCAACTGGCTGCTCTATCACGTGCTCACCTGCTTTGTCGGCTATGCGGCCTTTGCGGTATCGGCGGCGGCAAGCATCGTCTACCTGATACTCAAGGGACGTGGCAAAGTGCAGGCATCTCAGAAAGCGAAGGCGGGGGAGAAGGCCGAAAGTCCAACGGAACTCGTAAAAGTGCTTCAATCATTCAACTATGAGGCCGTGCGGTTCGGATTCCTGTTCCTCGGAGTCGGAATCATCACGGGAGCCGTCTGGGCGAACGAGGCATGGGGCACCTACTGGAGCTGGGACCCGAAAGAGACATGGTCGCTCATTACGTGGATTATCTATGCCATCATGATTCACTTCAAATATGTATCCGGCAGATTTGGAGTCAAGGACATCAATACATTCAACGCGATTTGCTCGATTGTCGGCTTTTTCGCGGTGATATTCACCTATTTCGGCGTCAATTTTATCCTGAGCGGCTTGCACTCATACGCGTAGCAGACTCCGAAGTTCGATGCGGAGAAATTGCATTTTAACCACCAAGGCACCAAGACACCAAAGAAGAATAGAAAAAAGGATTATCTTCGTGTCTTGGTGCCTTGGTGGTTAAAATGCTTCTTGAGGCTGTGTACTTTCCCGTGGTCGTTTCCGCAGGTTTGTGCAGATGCGACGTGGAGAGGAGTCTGCACGAGAAACCATCTTTCAAATGCCGCTTCCCATAGGCATGGTTAATCCCCTGCGAACCAATGACAGACAAGCGCACAGTACTTAACCTTGACGCGATTCGCGACACCGACGAAGCCGCAGTCGGCGCCAAGGCCACGTGCCTGGTGCGCATGAAGTGGATAGGCCTTCAGGTTCCAGCCGGCTTCTGTATTCCCGCCCCTGCATATCAAGAACACGTGAGCAGTAATGACCTCGCGCCGCTCATTGCGTCTGCTCTTGAGCAGCTTCGCCGCGCTTCCCATAGCGAGAAGCGGGACATCCTTGCGCGCGTCCGGCGTGAAATCATCAGGAAGCCCCTGTCCGAATCACTTCGCCGAGACATCGAAAACTGTTTTCGGCAACTGGCTGCAGATCGGGTGGCAGTCCGCTCTTCAGCCACAGCAGAGGATTTGCCAGGACATTCGTTCGCAGGTCAGTACGACACCTACCTGAATTTGGCGGGCATCCACGATTGTCTCGAATCCATCAAGAAATGTTGGGCATCGCTCTGGAACGACCGCGCGTATGACTATCGCGAGCAGAACTCGTTCGACCACCGAAGCGCAGCTATGGCCGTAATCGTTCAGGAACTTGTTCCGGCCGAAGCTGCGGGCGTCGTCTTCACAGTTGACCCGGTGTCCGGCAAGTCGGACAGGCTTGTCATCGAGGCATGCCGTGGATTAGGCGAAATGCTGGTTTCGGGAAGAGTCAATCCGGACCGTTTCATCCTGTCCGATAGCGACCTGCATATTCAGGCTGAGACAGAGGAAACGGTTCGCTCGGAGTCACCGCCCTTTTCCTGTATCAGTGAGGCTACTGCAAAGCGGATTGGTAAGCTTGCGAAGAATGCAGAGTCCGCATTTGGTTGTCCGCAGGATATGGAGTGGGCGCTGAAGGACGGAGAGATATTCTTCCTTCAATCGCGACCAATCGGCGCGTTGCCCGGGGCCGATTCTTATGAGGACCGGCAGATTTGGACGAACCTCAATGCGGGCGAAGTCTTGCCCGATGTGGCCACCCCGATGACATGGTCAATCGTGACACGAATGGTTCCCGATATATTCAACTCAATCTTGAATGGAATGGGTCTCGACATCGGTGATAACCCTTTAATTCGCCAATTTGCCGGCAGAGCCTACTTCAACCTCCATACGGTGACGGCGATAATGCGCTATTTCCCGGGACTCAGCAAGAAAGACATAACCCAAGTGTTCGGCGGCGAGCAGGAGCGCCTGGCCGAATTGGGGCATATTCACTTCGCCGATGAAGACATCGCGAAGCTTAACTTCAGCCTCCCGAGGGCTTTGATTGGGATGCCGGGCTTCATATTCCGCGTCCTGCTGTTCCCTTACAAGAGGGCCGGAAAACTGTTGGCCGAGGTGAGAAGGAGGGCGGATAAACTGGCAAGGCTGGATACCAGTTCGATTTCCGAAGACTCGCTGCTGCAAAACCTTCGGACCGCGATGAACGACATTGGCTACGTGGCCCTTGCCGTTCCCTTCGCGGGGATAGGGATACTCTTCCTCACGCTCCTCGATAAGGTGTGCCGAAGATGGCTCGACGACCATAACGGAACGATTGGTAATCGCCTACTCGTCGGCGTCGGCGGTCTTCAAAGCGCCGAGTCCGGACTGGAATTATGGAGCCTGGCTGCAAGAGTTCACGAGCATCAGGAGGTGGCAACAGCCATCCTCTCAGGCGACGACTGGCTTACTACCCGAATGCGGCTTGAGAAAACTTCCGAGGGTGCAGCCTTTCTATCGCGTTGGGACGAATTCATGGAAGAGCACGGGCATCATGCCCGTGGCGAGCTCGAACTTGCGAACGCGCGCTGGTGGGAGAGCCCTGATTATATCCTGGCGGCAGTGCGCGGCTATTTGCAGGGATTTGGCGGAGCCGCACCGGTCGAAAACCACCGAAACCGTGCTGCAGAACGCCAGCAGCTTGAGCGTGAGTGTCGCAGCCGCCTGCGAAACCCCATCAAGCGGTTCGCCTTCAATTTCTTCTTGAGACAGGCCCAGCAAGGTGTTTTGATACGCGAGAACCTTAAGAACGTGGCGGTGCGCTACCTCGCTGCCGTACGTCTCGTGCTTCTCGCCCTGGGCGATAGGCTCGCTTCACGAGGCATTCTCGAAAACCGCGACGATATCTTTTACCTCTCCATGGAGGAAGTAGAACTGGTGGCTTTGGGCGAAGCGCAGTTCAACGTGCGGGAAGCCGTAACTGTACGCCGGAAAGAGTATGACAGGAACCTCACCATCACCCCGCCGAAGGTGATTGTGGGCAATCGGTTTGACCCGCGCGATTCTGTTCATGATGCCGTTGACGAAACGGCGGAATACATGATCGGCGTGGCCGTGAGCGCGGGAGTGGCCGTCGGTCCGGCACGCGTGATTCTGAGGACAGACACGCAGGAGCAAGTATTGCCGGGTGAGATTCTTGTTGCGCCGTTCACCGACCCGGGCTGGACCCCTTATTTCGTCTCCGCCGCCGGCATTGTAATGGACCAGGGCGGAATCCTCAGCCACGGCAGCATCATCGCGCGCGAGTACGGCATCCCGGCGGTTGTCAACGTCGGCCCGGCCACAAAAATCATCAAGACCGGCCAGACCGTTCGAGTGGACGGCAACACGGGCACGGTAAGCATCCTGAAGTGACTCGCCGAAAGGTTGCTATCGAGCCCACGACCGTTACTCTTTCACAGCCGCGAGGATATCGGCGAGGAAGCCTTCGTAGTCCCAGGTTTCGTCTGAGCGGCTGAGGCCGAGACGGACGACGACGAGTTGGTGGGATGGAATGACGGCAACGACCTGGCCGTCGTGACCCATGGCGAAATAGGCATCCTCGGGCAGTCGCGGGAACGGAGGCGCGTTGCGCCCGCCTTTTTCTTCCGGTGAGATGTTCGCGAACTCCTTCGCGCCTGCATTCAGCCAGAACAGCGCGCCATATTGCTTGAGCGGCGCCTTCGGAGCAGGTGTCCGCGTATATTCCACCCAGCCTTCCGGTAGGATTCGTTCTCCTTCCCAGACTCCGTCATTCAAATACAGAAGCCCGAATCGCGCCCAGTCTCTGGCGGTGGCCCAACCGAATGAGGTGCCGATGAAATTCCCGTACGGGTCAGGCTCTATGATGGCGTTGCGCATCCCGATTCTATTGAATAGTGCGCGGCGCGGGAATTGCAGATAATTTTCATCGGCGCCGACCGCATCGCGAATGATTCTCCAAAGCGCATGGGGATTTGCGTTGGCGTACTCCCACCTGCTGCCCGGCGCGACATCGAGCGGACACGAAATGGCGTACGCCACGGAATCGATGGCGCCAAACAGTGCTTGCTGTCGTTGGCCGGCGGGACTCAGGTCGTGATGAAAATCGAATCCGCCGCTCATGTGAAGCAGATGGTCAATGGTAATCCTGCTATGCGGGTCATCGGGATTCTTCCATTCAGGTATGGGGGCAGGGTCGTTGACACTGAACTTTCCCTGGCCGACCAATATGCCAATGAGCGCGCTCGTGATGCTCTTGCTCATCGACCATCCGTGCATGCGTGTGTTCACGCCGAATCCGGGCGCATAGCGTTCCGCGACGATATGACCCTGATAGAGCACGACCACCGCCCGTGCTCTGCGCGGCTTTTCGGAATTCGGCTCCGAGAATTCTTTGTCCAATGCGGCTTGAAGTTTGTTTTCGTCGATTTCTGTAGGGAAAGCCTGGATCGAATTGAGGTCGCCGGTCGGCCATGGCACGTCTTCAGGATTGGCGGGTTCTGGGTCAACGCATGCCGTAGCAAACTTCAGTTGGTCCGACTTGAGAGAGGGCGGGATAAGTGTGCATCCGAGACAGTCATTGAAGACAGCGCGTCTCGTGACTAATCCAAACGCGGTTGCCGTGACTGACTTATTCTCATAATCGACCTCAGTGTCAACAAGTGGCATCAATGGATTGAAAGGTTCGAGGTCATTCTCGAGGATGGGCGCAAGCTCTCGGTTTGACACAAAGAGATAGGAGCACAGCATCTTGGCTTTGTAGCCCGCCCCGATAGGCGCAATCTTGACAAACAGATAGTATGCAGCAAACCCTATGAGCAGGAGAATGAAAAGCGCAACTCCCAGGATGATTTTTCCTGTGGTCCTTCGCATGATAACTCCATGCACAGAGCCGCGCAACCGCAGCCCAAGATAGTCATTGCGAGGGAGCAGAGCGACCGAAGCAATCTCCTTTGAACATATACACAGAGATTGCTTCGCTCGGGCCTTCAGCCCTGCGCTCGCAATGACGGCGCATTGGACACCCCCCTCCTTAGTGCCTTCGTCTTGGTGGTTAAAATGCGTTCCCGAATCATTTCACACAAACGCCAGCATCCTTGCCGGGTTGCGAACCGTCAGCGCCTCGATGTCGTGGTCGCTCATTCCCTTCCGCCGCATAATGGGCAATACATTGTCGAGGATGTGGTTGTATCCGTCGCCGCCGTAGCGAGCAAGCTGCGTCTTGTGGCAAATATCCAGCGACAGAAGAAGCTTATCCCGATGGCCTCGCTTGATGAGACCGATGAGATAGTCCACCCTCGTGGCGTCGTTCGGCATGTCAATGTCGGCAATCGGATAATAGCTCGCTTCCTGACCGAACAGGTCGAACTCGAGATAACAGCCGGTTTCCGCCAGCCTGAGCATATCATCAAGGCTGAACAGCGTGCGCTCGACGTGGCTCATGACGGTTCGTTCAGGATTGCCACCGGCCTCTTTTATGATGCGAATGGCGTCAAAAGGCGCTTGCGGGTCGCGGCCGGGATGAATATTGAGGGCGGCGCCCGTTTCGCTCTGGGCCATCGCAGCCGCTCGGAGGGCCTTGGCCTCGTTCTCATGCAGCGGCCAATCCAATCCGATTTCGCCGATGATCCCGGCTTTGACAGTCGTGCCGTCCGCGCCGGTCGTTATATCGCTCGCAAACGTCTCTGCAATGGTCCCTTCCGAAAGGGTCTCTATCTCCGGAGGATGAAACGCCGCGGTGTAGAAACTGGCGCCCATGATGATATGCACGCCTGTCGCGCGCGATATCCGTGCCAATCCCTCCGGCTCTCGACCGGCGCGAATGGGCGTGAGCTCGACAATCGCATTCCCACCCGAATCTTTGAAGCGCTTGAGCTCCTGAATGGCAACGAACTCATTGTCGAGAATGAGGTTGTCCGGATTGCTGAGCCAATTGCGGCGGAAATAACCGATATTTTCCAACGTCATCGGCTCGCCTCCGCAGTCAGCGCGCAGCGCTTCCGGTATCAACGCGACAAGCAGGTGTTCATGTGTTTGCGTGAATCCCAACTCGGCTGGATTAATCAGGCCCAGGACGGTTTGTATTCTTCCCAAACGTGTATTCATGGGAGGTTCTCCTTACCCTTCTATCAACTCGACTTCCTGCCGAGAGTATACAGCATATCATTTCGCCTCATCAAGGTATGCACAATGGGTGTCAACGGACAGTATCCATCGTATGTTAGGGACAACACAAAAGGCATCTGGTTACCGAACGCGTGAATCACCATATGTGTAGGGGGCGTTCGCGAACGCCCCCCTATACATTCCCGTACCAGACAAAGGCACAAAACTGCTTCAAGACCCAGACACTTTCCATGTCGCACGCTGGTCGTTTCGGCAGCAATTGACTCTCTCACTTGTTCCCACTATAGTGTTCATGATTTCCGGTCAATGCAGGCTAGCCTGGGTATACGGAATGCGAAGGCGCAGCCATGGGCTGGAAGATAATGCCTCAGTCGTATGAGCGGAGCGGCGTGGTTGAGCGAAAGGAGCCCTGAAAATGTCCCGGATAAAGAAGCTCATAGCTCTCGGTGTCACCGTGTTGCTTCTTGTTCTGCTTTTCGTTTCTTATCTGAGGTCGGCCGCGTATCGGGATTCCTTTGACCGAAGGGAGGTCATGATCGCGGGCTCGATGCCCGCACAAGTCTATCTGCCGGAGGCACAGGGAGCCCCGATAGTCATCGTCGCCCACGGATTCACCGCCGATAAGGAGATGATGCAGTCACTCGCATACAGCCTCGTTCGTGATGGATTGGCGGTGGTAACCTTTGATTTTCGCGGGCACGGGCAAAACACAACAAACTTCGACCATAACCGGCTTCAGGAGGACATGAAGGAAGTCGTCGACTTTGCCAAGAACCTGAACGAGAAGATGCCTGCAACGTTTTTCGGAAGCTTCAAGCAGGTGGACACGACACGAATTGCGCTGATGGGCCACTCGATGGGTGGCGGAGCGGTGGTGACCTACGGTGCTCATGACCCGGACATCGATGCGACCGTGCCCATTTCCGGCGTCAGCGCACGAGTGACGGAAGACCTTCCGAGGAATTTGTTCATCATCTATGCCGAGAAAGACCCGGCCGACCTTCATCAGGCGGCGCAACAGATGCTGAAGGCCTCTGCCGGCGAAGTGGAGAACCTGGCGCCGAACACGACGTACGGCTCGTTTGCGGATGGTTCGGCGCGGCGGCTGAGCATGGTCAAAGGGACCGACCACCTCACAATTCTGTTCTCGATGGATGCCCACCGGCAAATGCTCGATTGGCTGCATCAGGTGTGGGGATTGCCGCCGAGAACTGGCGAAGTGTCCGACCCCAGGCTAGCCCGGATGGGGCAGATGTACATTGTCTCGCTCCTGCTTTTCTTCTGTTGCTGTTACGGCATGGCGTGGTACTTTCCCACAATCCCCAAGCGAACTGGCCGAGAGATTATGCTCAATCTGGTTTTCCTGGCGATTGTCTGCTTTATCACGCTGTTCGTGATCAGGCTTGCGCCGCCTCTGTCGTTCCTGCCGATGCCCGTGGGAGATTACCTCGTCTCCTATTTTTTCGTTGTCGGGATCATATACTGTCTTGTTGCGTCACGCCGGGGGAACATTGATCTTGTTGACTTTTTCCCCAGTCCGGGCAAGACAATATTTGCCGCATTCGTGCTTTTTCTGCTTGTTTACCTAACGTTTGGAACGATTACGACGGATGTCTGGTATCGCCAGTTGTTTACCGGCCAACGGCTCCTCTGGGCTCTGGTGTTGTTGCCGCTGCTCTTGCCCTTTTTTATCGGGTTCGAGGCCTCGTTCAAGCGAGGGAGCACGCTCGTAGCGCTGGTTGGTTCCTTAATCGGGATTCTTATCGTACTGGGAATGATCAGACTCGGCGTAGGGCTTCGGTTGACCGACGACTTCGTTATGCTGATCATCATCCCGATGATGATTTATAACATCATTTTCCAACTCTTCTCGATATATGTGTATCGCCTCAGCCGAAACTACTTCTTGACGGCCTTGTTCCACGCAATGATCATGGCCTGGCAGTACGCGATACTGTTTCCGATTAGCTGAGCGCTATCTTAAAGACAAAAGAGGGACGGGGCTCGCCCCGAATAGACGAATTATCTCACCGATTCCCTCCAGAGCACTTGAAACTGCAACGAAAGATGTTATAATGAGACGGCCAAGCGGGCAGCCATGAGTGTGTGACCACAGGAGAGGTGGCTGAGCCTGGTTGAAAGCGGCCGACTCGAAATCGGCTAGGTGGGCTAAAACCCGCCTCGGGGGTTCAAATCCCTCCCTCTCCGCAAGACTGAAGCCACGGATGTGACGGATTACAAAGAAAAAGGCGGGATCCGCAGATTTCGCAGATTAGCGCAGATTTTCTTCGTTTATCTTTGCGGTCTTTGCGCCTTTGCGGTGAAGAAAAGTCTTGGACAGCAGTGGTCGGAAATCCAAAATCCAAAATGGTTTTTGGCTCGTGCTAGATGGGGAGTTAGCGGTGCCCTGTACTCGCAACCCGCTTTAGCGAGGTCGAATTCCCGCTTGAGGTTTCGCGGAACAGGTGCAGCCCCGGATTTGCCGACGTTGATGGTTGGGTCCTCCGCAACCGGATATTGCCCAACCCCGTCAGGCCCGGAAGGGAGCAGCGGTAAGCAACCATCCGGTGTGCCGGAGAGTCACCTGGCCTGAGCCGGCGGTCCGGCAAGCGGCCTGCGAAGGAAATCGAGGGCGGGTGCACGAGCCTTTGAAATTCTGGCGGAAATCCTCCCTACCTCCCTTTGCCAAAGGGGGGACAGGAGGCTGGCGCGCAATTGGAGACACAATGTAGGGGCACAGCGCGCCGTGCCCGTAAATTCTCAAAAATCCCCGTTTTCTGTTAGGGGCGCAGCATGCCGCGTCCGTAAAATCGCATTTGCGGGACAGATTCACAGGGGGGATTAGTTTAGTAAGGCTTCAGGAGCAAATAAGGCACGCGGATTGATTTGTTAATTTATTTCCCTCGAATGACCTGCAGGAGGAGAGACGCCGAGTGTCCTACGTTGTCCTCGCCCGGAAATGGCGGCCGAAACGGTTTGAAGATGTTGTGGGACAGGAACACATAACCACGACGCTCCTCAACTCCATCCGCTCTGGTCGCACGGCGCATGCGTACCTCTTCGTAGGCCCGCGTGGCATCGGCAAGACGAGTACGGCCCGTATTTTCGCCAAAGCGCTCACGTGTCCCGAGGCAAACGACGGAGAGCCATGCGGCGAATGCAGCGCCTGCCGCGAGATAGCCGATGGTCGCTCGATTGATGTCATCGAGATAGACGGCGCATCGAATAACAGCGTCGAAGACGTTCGTGTGTTAAGGGAAAACGTCAAGATTGGGCCGGCGAGCCTCAAGTTCAAGGTGTATATCATTGATGAAGTCCATATGCTCTCGGCAGCCGCATTCAACGCCTTCCTGAAAACACTCGAAGAACCGCCTGCTCACGTAAAGTTCATTTTCGCCACGACGGAGGCCCAGAAAATCCCGGCTACCGTCCTTTCGCGGTGCCAGCGGTTCGACTTCCGGCGACTCACCTCTCGCCAGATTTTCAAGCGACTGAAGGATATCGTTGATTCAGAGGGAATCCGTGTTGACGAGCGTGCGCTCTTTGCGGTTGCTCGCGCGAGCGAGGGCAGCATGCGAGACGCGCAGAGCATATTGGACCAACTGGTCTCGTTCAGTGAAGCGGAAATATCAGTGTCCGACGTGCACGCAATGCTCGGGACCGTCGGATTCGATGTGTACCGCCAGGTGGCGATTGCCTTCTGCGAGGGAGACTCTTTCCTCATACTGAAGACGATTGACGATCTGGTCGAACGCGGCAAAGACCTTGCGCAATTCCTCAGGGAACTCACCCTTTTCTTCAGAAATATCTTCATGGTCTCCTTTAGCGGCGGCGAACAGCTCGTGGACCTTCCCGAAGAAGATATCTCGGCGCTCAAGGAACTTGGCGGCCGCTTCAAGCCATCCGACCTCATCAGGATGGTGCAAGAGTTCTCGGAGCTTGAGGCCCGATTCCGCCAGCTTCCCTCGGCCCGGATCGCCCTCGAAATGCTCCTCATGAGAATCGCGCAAGTGGGAGCCGAGGTTTCGATAGATAGTCTGATTTCGAAGCTAACCTCTCTCGAAAAGCGTCTCAAGCCCGGAGGCGGCGGTTCGCCGCCCGCACTCGATACTGGCCGACAACTTGCCCTCGACCCGCAAGGGCCGGCGGTCAAGGAGAAACCACGCAACACATACCGGCCAAGCTCGGACGAGCCGGCCGAAGAAGCGGAACCCGAAGAACCGGCAGCCGAGCCCGAATCCTCACCCCCTCCGGAGGAAGAGGAGCCTCAGCTCAATCTATTCCGCCGATTCCTCGATAAAGTTCAGGAACACAGCATGTCCACGTATTCCTTCTTAGGCCGCGGACGCTTCTGCGGCATAGAAAACGGACAGATGATAATCGCATTTGACGCCGTGAACGGCTACCACAAGAAACACCTTGAGCAGAAGAACATCAAGATGCTTCTCGAAGAAACGCTGAAGGAGGTTGCCGGCGGTCAGATGAAACTGAAGCTGGTTCTCGAGCGTGAGGACGCGCCCGCGGTTTCGCAACCCAAGCAGGTGACACCGCCGACAAGCTTGACGGAAATCGAAGAGAGCAAAGAGCGCCGCATGGAAAAGGCGCTCGAAAATCCGGTTGTGAAAAAGGTGATTGACCTCTTCAACGGGAAAATCGTATATGTAAGCGGATGATGCGGAGGGCGCTGAGGAGAAGAAACTCACTCTTCGCTCTTTGGACTGCCGGAGTGAAAAACCGCGGTGGGACCAGCGATATTCACACGGACGGGAAGGAGAAACGCAGAATGGTTGATATGAACAAGCTCATGAAGCAGGCGCGACAGCTTCAGGAAAAAATGGCGAAAATGCAAGAGGAGTTGGCGACAAAGACGGTCGAGGCCTCGACGGGCGGAGGCATGGTGAAGGTGGTCGCCAGCGGAAAACGGGAGATTCAGTCGATTGAAATATCTCCTGAAGTCGTTAACCCCGATGACATCGAGATGCTGCAAGACCTGACGCTGGCCGCCATCAATGAAGCGCTTCGGAAAGCAGAAGAACTCGCCACCGCCGAGATGGCAAAGGTCGCAGGCGGAATTAATCTGAAGATTCCCGGGCTCATGTAATCATTTGGGGACAGATTCACCCTGACAGAACAAAAGAGAATTTTAACCACAAAGGCACTAAGACAAAGACAAATCTTTCTTCTATCATTCCTTGGTGTCTTGGTGCCTTTGTGGTTAAAACTACTTTTCCCGGACTCTATGAGTGGGCGACTCAAAGCGTTTCGTGCAAATAATGAAGAGACTTCATCTTCTTCTGGGATGACGGCAGAGCCTACATTAGAAGATGCGCGCTCTATGCCCAGGTGAGAGTGCAAATGTGAGACTCATATTCCTTGGAACACCCGCCTTCGCAATTCCTACCCTTAGAAGATTGGCTAAAACCCATCACGAGATTGCCGCCGTCCTCACTCAGCCTGACCAGCCGCAAGGCCGTGGTATGCAGCTTGCGCCGTCTCCGGTCAAGACAGTGGCGCACGAGCTTGGCCTGCGCGTGATGCAGCCGGAAAAGGCGTCGTCTCCCGCATCGCTGGAGGAGATTCGGCGACTCAGCCCCGATTCGGCCGTTGTTGTCGCATATGGCCAGATTCTCAAGCGCGATTTCCTCGGACTGCCGCCCTTAGGATGTATCAATCTCCATCCATCACTGCTGCCGCGTTACCGAGGGCCAACGCCGATTCAATCGGCCATTCTCGCGGGCGAAAAAACAACGGGCGTCACCACCATGCTGCTCGACGAGGGGATGGATACCGGCCCGATATTACTGCAACGAGAAGTGGAGATAACCGATGGCGACACCGCGGGCACCCTGCATGATAAGCTTGCCGATGCGGGTGGGGACCTCATGGTTGAGACGCTTGATGCAATGGAGGAACACTCTCTGACGCCGCGTCCTCAGAATGACGCGCAGGCAACGATCACCCGCAAACTCGAAAAGAAAGACGGTATTCTCGATTGGAGCAAGTCTGTGGAAAGCATTCGCAATCTCGCACGCGCACTCGACCCATGGCCTGGATGCCAGACCACATATGAAGGCGACATTCTGAAAATATGGAGAATCGAGCCATACAAGATACAGGCACAAACAGGTACACCCGGCGAGGTGCTGATTGCCGAAGGCCGGGACCTTGTCGTGCAGGCGGGCGACGGCGCTGTTCGGATTGCCGAATTGCAGGCGCCTGGCAAGAAGAGAATGTCAGCCGAAGAGTTCCTTCGCGGGCACACGATTACAGTGGGCACGACTCTTGGTTTCTGATTATGCCACGGCAAAAGGTTGACCCATCGCGCGAACAGGCGCTGAAGATTCTTCGGCGCACGGAGACCTCTCTCTCTTTCCCCAAGCTGCTCCTTGAGTGCCCCGACGAGAGAACCGACGAAGCCGTGCGCGACCGTGCGTTCACCTATCAGCTCGTAATGGGAACGCTCAGGCATCGCGGAACAATCGACTGGGCGCTCGGCCGCCTGTATGACCATTCGCTCGACGACCTGACCCCGTGGATTCGGAACATTTTAAGGATGGGGCTCTTTCAGATACTCTTTCTCGACAGGGTGCCGCAATCCGCCGCCGTTGATGAATCCGTGAAGCTGGCGAAGAAGTATGGCCACGCAGGCACGGCCGGACTCGTCAATGCGGTCTTAAGGAACGCGAAACGGGAAGCGCTGCTCACCGACATTGACTCGCTCGCCGAAGATTGCGTGGAGAACATCGCGGCCAAATATTCTCATCCGCAGTGGCTTGTTGAGCTTCTCTTGGATGATTTCAGCAAGGAAACAGTCATCCGGATACTCAAGAACAATAATGCCGCACCGCCTCTCACGGCTCGAGTCAACACGCTGAAGACCACGCGCGAAGAACTCCTCAAAGAGCTTGAACGCGAGGGGGTACGCGCCGTGCCCGTGCCGAGTTCCGACGAGGCCATCGAACTGCTCTCGGGAGCCAATCCCGCGGCGCTCCCGGCCCACAAGCGCGGCCTGTTCTATCTGCAGGATGTGAGCTCGATGCTTGCTGCGCGCTGTCTCGAACCGAAGCCGGGCCACAAAGTTCTCGATGTGTGCGCGGGCCCGGGCGGAAAGACGGCCCACATCGCCGCCCTGATGGAGAATAGAGGGAGACTGTTCGCTCTCGATGTCCATGGCCATCGCATCGCTCTCATAAACGAAAATGCAAAGAGGCTGGGCATCACCATCATAGAAGCGCGCAAGCAGGATGCAACCGGGAACCTCGCGGCGGACTACGGCGGCATGGATCGTGTCATTGCCGATGTGCCGTGTTCGGGGCTTGGGGTGATACGGCGGAGAATCGACTTGAAATGGCGTCTTCGTCCACAGCGGATTGACAGCCTCACCGGGCTGCAGGCCAATTTGCTGGAACGCGCTGCCGAATGCGTCGGTGAAGGGGGCATCCTGCTCTACTGCACCTGCACGGTCACGCGAAGAGAGAACGCGGACGTGGTCGCTGCCTTCCTCAAGCGCCATCCGGAATTCGTGCCATCACCCGAGTGGCCCCCGCAACTCCGGCGGTATGCGGGGAGTGAAGGTTTTGTACAGATATTGCCGGGCGACGAAAACATGGACGGGTTCTTCATTGCTCGCCTCAGGCGATTGTAATATAATAGATGCCGTGCAGAAATCACGGGAACAGAGCGAACGGAGATCACTTCTGGAAGTGCCCGCAGTCAAGGTGATGGCGGGAACGCTCGTCTTTCTGGCATCGGCTGGCTTCTTCGGGTTTGTGGCCCTCAACGTCGCTATCAAGCATGGCGAGAAGGTGACCGTTCCCAATGTGGTCAACATGGATGTGGTAGAGGCGCTCGACGCCCTCAGCAAGTACGGCCTGGAAATGAGAAAGACAGGGGCACGGAACAGTAGCAGCATCCCTGAAGATTATGTGGTTTCGCAGGAACCGCGATCCGGAAGCGTTGTAAAAGAGGGCACAGCGGTCTCCGTCGTCATCAGCATGGGGAGCAAGACAGCCGAGGTTCCCAATCTTGTCGGCAAGTCACTCCGTGAAGCACGGGTCGATCTGACGACCGCCGGACTAAGGGTCGGCCGCTTCTCGCGGATATACAACGCGAGCGAGCGCGAGACCGTGCTCGCGCAGTCTCCCCCATCAAAGCAGCAGGTGCCGCGCGAGACTCCTGTAAGCATGCTGGTCAGCCTCGGCCATCGGCCTCGCGAGTACAAAACCCCGAATTTTGTCGGCCTGTCTCTGGAGAAGGCGAGCGCACTGCTCAAATCGATGAACGTTAGCCTCGGCAAAATTCAGAGGAAAACCGACCATTCACGTCCGCAGGGCGTCATTCTCGAGCAGAGTCCCGCGCCTGGCTCGTTTATTGCGGAGGGCTCGTCGGTTTCACTCGTTGCAAACGCTCTCTCCGGTCAACGGTATCGGATGGAACGAAAATTCGGGGTGTTCCTGTATAAAGTGCCGTACGGATTCCGGCCGAAAGCCGTCCGGGTGGACCTTTCCGACACAGACGGTAAGAGGACCATCCATGAAGGGGTTAGCGAAGCCGGCAGCTCCGTCGCGGTGGGTTTTGCCTATTCGGGTAATTGCACCGTGAAGGTTTACGTTGACGGTGTGTTGGAAGCAGAAAGGATATTCCGGTGAAAGTTCTCATTGCCCCATCAATTCTCTCCGCCGATTTCTGCAGATTGGCCGAGGAGGTGGTCGCGGTCCAGGAAGCCGGCGCGGATTTGCTGCACCTTGACATCATGGACGGCCATTTCGTGCCGAACATAACGTTCGGCCCGGCCGTTGTAGGCGCCATCAAGTCCGTCGCCACGGTTCCTCTCGATGTTCACCTCATGATAGAAAATCCCGAGAAATTCATCGATGATTTCGCATCTGTGGGGGCCGACATCCTCACCGTACACGTCGAGGCATGTAACCATCTGCATAGGATTATCCACAAGATAAAGGATATGGGCATTAAAGCGGCCGTCTCGCTTAATCCATCAACGCCGGTGGAAAGCATTCAGTACATGGCCGACGATGTTGATATGGTCCTGGTGATGTCGGTCAATCCGGGATTCAGCGGCCAGAAATTCATTCCGCAAGCGCTCAGGAAAATCGCGAGCGTTCGCGAGCTAGTGGGTTCGAAAAAGGATATTCAGGTGGACGGCGGCATAACGCGTGAGAACGCGTCTCGAGTGACTGGGGCTGGCGCGAACATCCTGGTGGCCGGCTCGTCGGTCTTTTCCGCATCAGACTATGCCGAGGCCATCAAGGCGCTCCGTGGGTAGGGAACTCGCGGTGATTCGAACCGTCGATACCGAAAAAGAACCCTATGCAAGACATTAGCCTGTCGCTGCCTTCAGACCCGAAACTCCTGCGCGCAATTCGGTGTATGATGGCGGAGCTTGCCGAATTATCGGGTCTCTCCGGGAAAGACAGCGAGCGGATATGCCTTGCCGTGGACGAAGCCTGCTCCAACATCATACGTCACAGTTACAAAGGGCGCACTGACGGACAAATCATCATCAGGTGTGCACTCGAAGCCGACAAGTTGAAAATCAGCATCAGGGATTTCGGCGAGAAGTTCGACCCCGACAAATTACAGCCTCCCGATGGAGCAACGCCAAGGCCGGGCGGACTGGGAATTCAAATGATGAAGAGCATCATGGATACGGTGGAATACGACTGCTCGCATGAAGTGGGGACCGAGATACACCTGACCAAATATCTATCACTCCGGGAGACTCGTAATGGAAGTAAGCGCTAAGCGGTCAGGCAATGGAGCGGTCATTAAAGTATCCGGTGATGTCGACCTGTACTCATCGCCAAGATTGCGCGAGGCGATCCTTGATTCCGTCAAGAAGAGACTCACCCCGATTGTCGTCAATCTTGCCGGTGTTACCTATATCGACAGTTCCGGAATAGCGACGCTGGTAGAGGGACTGCAACTCAGCAGGGAGTATGGTGGGAAGCTGCGTTTGGTCAGCCTGAATGACCGCGTGTCCGAAGTGCTCCATCTGGCAAGGCTGCAGCGGGTGTTTGAAATCCGCGGCACTGAAGCGGAAGCGCTCGAGGATTGAGAGCAATGGTGACATCGTTGCTGGGCTTCATCGGGAACAGAACCCAGAGCATCGCGAACGAGGCAAAGCGTCTCGGCCGATTGACGGCTGATGCGTTCGACTGGAGCTTTATCGCCCCGTTGACCGGCAGGGGCATAAAGTGGAAGAGCGTGCTGCGTCACATGGTCATCGTGGGGTTCGATTCCATACCCATCATCTGTTTTATCTGCGTGCTGGTTGGGGCGATCATCGCCATGCAATCAGCCTATCAACTGAAACACTTCGGGGCCGTACGATACATACCGCCGCTCGTGGGGGTGGGAATGACCCGCGAGCTTGGACCACTGATTGCTGCCATCATCATGGCCGGCAGGAGTGGGTCGGCATTCACCGCGGAAATCGGGACAATGGTGGTTTCGGAAGAGGTGGATGCGCTCAAGACGATGGTGCTCGAGCCGGTAAAGTTTCTGGTGGTTCCAAAATTCATCGCTATGATGGTAATGCAACCGTGCCTCACGATGATTGCCGACCTTGTCGGCATGTTCGGCGGATTCCTCGTCGCAATCACAAGCCTGGAGATGGCTCCGAATCTCTATTTGGCCTATACCATTGATTACCTCGTCATCAAGGACATCATCACAGGCCTCGTCAAGAGTGTCGCTTTCGGAACGATTATCGCCCTGGTCGGATGCCACTATGGGTTCGCCGCCAGCGGCGGAGCTGAAGGTGTGGGAAAGGCAACGACGCGGGCTGTGGTGACTTCGATATTCCTGGTCATCGTTGCGGATTGCGTGTTTACGGCCCTTTTCTACTTCGCCTTCTGAGAGAAACGTATGCGGGAACCCGAGTCGGGTGTTTTACGGCAACCAGGGGGAATTCGGTCTGACGCCGGTGTGCCCAAGGTCTCCGTCCGGAACCTTGTCGCCCATTACGGTGACGTCTTGGTCCTCGACGGCATATCGCTTGATGTCATGCCGGGCGAAACCATGGTGATATTGGGCGGGAGCGGATGCGGGAAGAGCACGTTCCTGCGATGTCTCATCGGGCTCCACAAGCCGACCGCGGGCGAGATTCTCATTGATGGCGCAGATATCACCCGAACCACGGCAAGTGATTTTAATGCAATCCGGAAGAAATTCGGGGTCCTTTTCCAGAGCGCGGCCCTGTTCAATTCGATGACGGTTGCTGATAACGTGGCGCTGCCTTTGAGGGAACATACGGAACTTGAAGAATCAGTAATTGAAATCATGGTGAGAATAAAGCTCGAGCTGGTCGGACTTACGGGCGCAGAACATCTTCTGCCGTCCCAGCTTAGCGGCGGGATGAAGAAGCGCGCCGGACTGGCCCGCGCGTTGGCGATGGACCCGGAGATTCTTTTCTTTGATGAGCCGTCTGCGGGACTTGACCCGCGCGTATCCGCCGACATAGACGCGCTTATTCTCAAGCTGAAAAGCGCTTTTCACATCACCATGGTGGCGGTGACACACGAGCTTAGGAGCACGTTCGCCATCTCGGACCGCATAACGATGCTTCATGAGGGAAAAGCTCTCTTTTCAGGCACACCTGCTGAGATCCGACAGAGCGACAATGAACTGGTGAAACAATTTCTCCGGGGCGAGCCGCATCCCGAGGGCGAGGGTCTGGGCGACTACCTCGAGGAAATACTCCGCTGAAGGAGCGTGGTGGAATGGCATACAAGGCCGACGAAGTGAAGGTGGGTCTCGTGATTGTCGTGAGTCTGCTGATTTTGGCAGGATTTATTGTCTCGATTCTCGGCCTGCAGATAGGACGGCCCACCGATAGTTACACAACTGCGCTCCGATTTGCGGGGGGTATCGAGCCCGGCACTCCCGTGAGGTTTGGTGGCATGCAGGTGGGCAGGGTGGCGGCGGTGAACGTGCTGGAGACCGACAACACCCGCATTCAGCTCACCATGAGCATTGACAAGGACACACCCGTCAAGGCCGACTCCGAAGTCTTCATTAATACCATCGGCTTTCTTGGAGATTATTATTTGGAAATCTCCACCGGCTCGCAGGACAAACCCCTGCTCCCTCCGGGAAGCGAAATCAAAGGACGCGAATTGCCGAGCTTGTACGACATGATCGCCCGCGCTCAATCCGCCATCGAGAAGGTGGACGCTACGTTGGTAATACTGAATGATAAGGTACTGACCGAAGACGTTGCCGCTCTTCGAGAGCGAATACAGGTGGTCACCGAAAAGATGGCGCAGCTTCTCGCGGACGTCGATACCGTTTTCGACCAAGAGAATCGCGAAAACATCCGTCAGACGTTGCTGCAGGTCAGGATGCTCGTTCAGGAAAACCGAGAGGACGTGCATGCGACAGTGGCCAACCTGCGGACGGCCTCCGAGCGGATGCAGTCCCTTGCGGCATCGCTCGATTCAATCGTCGGCGAGAATCGCGAGGATATCGAGTCCTTGATACACGAAATCCAAACGATGGCCGGTCAAATGCAATCGGCCGCGGAAGAAATCGACCGATTGGTCGCCGAGAATGCGGATGGAATCACCACCACAGTTCAAAACCTCAGGATTACCTCCGAGAACGCCCGTGACTTCAGCGAAACAATCTCCGATGAGCCCTGGCGGCTCATTTGGCGGACTCGTCAGCCGGAAAAGAAGCCCATCGAGGACCCTGATGTTACAGAGCATGCACAGTAGCGCCGCAGGCGCCGTGCGATTGGCGCTGATGCTGGCATTCTGCGCTGTTGTTGCGTCGTGTGCGAGCACGCCGGCGCCGAATTACTATACCCTGGAACCGTCGACAGACGCCGAACCGGCCATTCGTGAGACCCCGCTTCCTTATACACTCGTCATCGCTCGCTTCGGGGCTGAACAACCATATGACAGTAGACGAATCGTGTGGCGTGCGGGTTCAAACCGTCTGGGATATTACCCACGTGAGAAATGGGCTTCGCTGCCCGAAGAGATGTTCTCATATAGACTGCATGAACGCGCGTACGGCTCCAATATGTTCCGCCACGTGAGCCTCGGCGTGGATGCCGACAACGCAGACCTGATCCTGCGGGGCAGGATCACTTCATTTGAAGAGCTTGACACGCACGATGGATGGTTCGGGAAAGTCGAGATGTGGGCCGAGTTGGCGCAGAAAGACGGAACTGTAGTCTGGAGCGGTATCGTAGGTCACACGGAACGTGCGACAGAACAGAACGTAGATGCCTCAGTTCGGGCAATCACCGAGGCGTGTGAAGTCGTTATCAGCTCTCTCCTCTCTCACATTGATGACTCGCTGCGTGAAAGCTCCTCTGAATGATGTTGGCCTGAAACACTGGCTACTTCTTCGATAGTGTCTGTGGCGTTCCCTGGCCGCTGTAATACTGCTTCAGAGCCTCAACAAAAGCGTGTGCGAATCGCTCGCGAAATGCCGGGTCGGTGACGAGCTCGCAGTCCACCGGATTGTTCAGGTTTGCCACTTCCACCAGAATCTTTGTTGGCACGATGTTATGACGGATGACCGCCGGCACCCATTCACGCCTCCGCCTGATCACATGATTGCGGATGGGCTTTTCCGGAGCCACCATGATGTCGTTGCGCGCGAGAGAGTCAATTACACATTTCCCGAGATCGCCCGAGAGACCTTCCGACCTGACCCTATCCTTGTAAGAAATTTGAACAAACTGCCCTTCCTTTACCTCGGCCCGTGAAGTATATTCATGGCCCGATTTACCGCCGTTTCCCTTGCAATAAAACGTGCCGGGAATATAGACCATCGTGCCCCTCGCCTCGGGATGCAATGAGTCAGCGTGGATGCTGACAAAGACCACCCTGTCGGGACTGACTCCCTGTGCGGTTTCTTTCCGGAATACGGAATTTGCCAGGTACCATCTCAAATTGGCTGAAACCGAAGCGTTATGGTTCCGATAGATCGGATTTGTCAGCACATACTCATCTGAATCGTTGAAGAAGTACGTCTCATCCTTCGGCTCATACTGATCGCTCTTATCAACAAGCGTTGAAACTACTTTAGCCGTTGTCCTTAGTTCGAGTAATCGTTTTATCCGGCACATGATGTCATAAGCAATTTCGTCTTCGTACACCCCCTTTCTTCCGATAGCGCCGGGGTCGTTCCCCCCGTGACCGGGGTCGAGAATCACGATGATGCCAGCGAGGTCGGCAGTCTGAACAGGATTCGAATATTGCTCCGTTTCTCGCCGTATCCGCTCATATTCCTGCCTCCTCGGGTCGTCCGGGGGCAAATACATCGGCGAAAGCAACTCGAGCGGAATCTTCACTTCATCGCCCATCTTCAGCGTTCTCGCATTCTTGATGCCGCTTCGGCTGCAGATGATATCCACCGCCTCCATGACATCCTCAGCGGTGACTCTATCCGTAAATTTCATGACCACTTTGGAATAGATGGTGTCTCCCTTTTTCAATCGATACGAGGCATATGGACCCTTCGGGTCAGCCTTGAGCATCAATTCCCCGTTGAGCCGCCTTGCTTCTTCCGTGGGAGCCGCTGCCGCACGGCGGGCCGCTATCTCGAACAGAATTGGCTGCTTGAAGGCAGGTGAGAGCAGCTCGGTGGGAATCTTTATCGTTGTGCCCTTGTAGAGTTTGGTGCGCCCTGACATCTGGTTATGGGCCATTATCTTCTTATAGTTCTGGGCATTGCCGGTGAACCATTTACTGATGCTCCAAAGCGTCTCGCCTCCCTGCCTACGCGAAGAAACATAGGTAATCTTGTGAACCCAGCCGGACTCATTGTATGAGTCATTCTTGAAAAGAGTCTTTATGGCCTCCAGTTGATAATCTCCGATGAGTTCTGAAAGCGGAACCCTCATGCATTCTCCACTCATAAATCGCGTATATTTCTCCGGATTCGCGAGCACTCGGGCAGCCCATTCCACCGCGTCGCAGTCATCAAGGGGACAAGCGGTGACGTAGATTTCCTTATCGTCGTCCAATTCTGCTTTCAGCCCCGGCTCGATTGATTTTTTGACATCGCAATAGGCTTGTGGAGCAAGTGCAGACAGAAGGGTGACGACGATGAAGAAGTAACAAAAGACAAAAATTGCCCGTGGCCTGGCCTGTTCTCGTTCCATTTCGACGCAGTGGTTCCTGTGCTGATTGTCGGCAATCGGCTGTCGCCATTATACCATATGTTTGGCTTTATGCAAACAGATATCTATATATTGGGGTGATTCCCGCCTATCGTGGCTTCTCCTTGAACGGCCAAGCGGAAAGATATAAACTTATGCTGATACAATGTCATTCTCGTGGGCTGTCAACACCCTACGGCTGAAACTTTGACGCAGCCGGTCTGTATTTCATTGAATGGTACATGACAAAAAAAGCCCGCAAGAAACCGAAACTCCGCCACGGTAGATTGGAGCTGGACTGCCATGGACCGAAATGCGCTGAACTTCATCATTGATATGATAATGTTCATTCTCATTGCTGCTCTTATCACCATTGGGCTACTGTTGGGGCTGGTGATTCCAACGGGCGAAGTGCCGCCCCAGCAGAAATACCTTCTTCAATTGCACCGTCACGATTGGGGCGACATTCATCTGTATCTTGCGCTCATCTTCTTGGTCGTCCTCGTCATACACATCTATTTGCATTGGGCCTGGATCAAAGCAACAACGCGAAAATATTTTCGCAGCTATTCCGTCCTGTGGGCCTTGGCCATTACGCCTATCGTGCTCCTGCTTTTCATTTGGCTGGTGTACCCGCGCCGTCAACGCCCGACGGAGCACGAGCAGTCTCTCAACCTCAAGACAGACGAGGTTGGCGCATGGCGCTCCGGAACATTCGACGAGGATGCTTACGGACAGCGGCGCAAAGGCCAGGGGAGGTAACAAATGCCCCAACAGAATCTGTCCCGCGATCAGAATATTGAGTTCATATTCTTGCTGGGACAAAGGGCATTGCGTTCGGCCATTTCAAGGAGCGTTCGAGTGAGCTGCCGAAGGATTGGAGAGCGATTGCTTAGTGCAAAATCGACTTCGGCTCACATAAGGGCAATACCTCATGACAAGGAGGATGATAGTGGACCTGATTCTCAAGAACGCCAACGTCATCACGATGGACACCAACAACAAGCGCGCTTCCGCTGTAGCGACCAAGTGGGGGAAGATATTCGCAGTTGGCAAGGACAGCCAAATCGCGCCACTCGCCGGCTCGGGCACGCGCATTGTTGACCTCGGCGGAAAGACCGTCCTGCCCGGCTTCATCGACACGCACAATCACCTCTCATTTTACGGCTACCTGGTCAGCTCGGTGGACTGCAGGGCGGTTTCGGGAGTGGAGAGAATTAACGACGTAACCGACCGGCTGCGCGCTCAGGCGGATAAGACTCCGCCCGGCGAGTGGGTCATGGGCTGGGGTTATGCTCATTATCATTTGAAAGACAACCGTCCGATTACTCGAGAGGATTTGGACCGGGCAAGCGTCAAACACCCGATCCTTCTCATTCAAGTGTCAGGCCATGCGGGCGTCGCAAATTCGAAGGCACTCGAAGTATTCGGATTTGCGGGCGAGACGCCGGACCCGCCCGGCGGTGTCATCCGCCGTGACCCTGCGACAAACAGGCCGAACGGTATCCTCGAGGAATCAGCTCTTCTGAACCAACTGCAGGCGGTTTTCTTCCAGCATTTCATGGCGTGGCCCCTTGAGAAACGGGTGCACATGATTGAGACAGCCATAAGCCATTACAACCGGCGCGGCATCACGGCTCTGCATGAAGCATACGTGGTTCCGCAAGCGCTGCATCTCTACCAGGAAATGGAGCGACTGGGCAGGCTCAACCTGCGCATATACACCATGAACATCGATTATGCCGCTCCGGCATTGCTGGATGCGGGCATCACGTTTGGATACGGCACTGACATGGTCAGAGTCGGGCCAATCAAAATGTTCATGGACGGAGGAATGAGCAATCGCACGGCGGCCGTTTCACAGCCGTACCGCAACAGCAACGAAACCGGCATATTCCTGAGCACGCGGGAGGACACATTCGCCAAGTTCGAGCGGTTTCACGCCGCCGGATATCAAATTGCCATCCATGCGCAGGGCGATGCCGCCATCGGCGCCGTGCTCGACGCCTTCGAGAACGTGCTCGGCCGGACAAGCAAGAATCCACTTCGTCACCGCATCGAACACTGCGGCAATATCACGGAGAAGCAAATCCAGCGAGCCGCCGACATGAATCTCCTCGTCTCGAGCCAGCCGATGTTTCTCTCGCATTTGGGCGACGGCTTCCTCGATGCCTTCGGCCCTGAGCGCGGCCACCGGCTGTATCCGTACCGGTCGTTCATCAATCACGGCATTCGCCTCGCGGGCGCGTCCGATTCGCCCGTGGCGCCGGCAGACCCGCTATTGGGCATCCGCGATGCCGTTATGCGGCTGACCGGCTCGGGCGCAGAGATTGGGCCGGAAGAAAGGCTCTCGGTGTCGGAAGCAGTCCAACTGTACACATCCGAGGCAGCTTATTTCTCATTCGATGAGAACCGCGCGGGCACAATCGAGCCGGGCAAGTACGCCGACTTCGTTGTCCTCGACCGTGACATCACGGCCATACCTCCGCGAGAAATAGCAGATGCAGACATCAAGATGACCATCGTCGGTGGGAGAGTGGTGTATGAGAAGTGACACTCCTGAAACAGGGCTTGTCTATTCCGGGGCCGTCACCTTTGTCCATCCTCACAGCCCGTATTTCAAATCGGACACGTTCGTGAAGACTTCGTGGCGGCAGATGGTGGTGAAGCCAAGCTTCTTATAGAGGCGCTCGGGCGCGCCGTTCCACCTCGCTTCCAGACCCAGCAGGTGAAGTCCCAGCTTACGGGCGTCTTCCATTGTCCGCAGCATCATTGCAGTTGCCAGCCCTTTTCCCCGCAGTGACTCCTTCGTTGACACCATATTGATGCCTCCCTCGCCTCGTTCAAAGAAAAGGTACAGGGTGCACGCCGGCTCTCCCCGGAAAATCCCAAGGTAAAGCCGTGAGTTGCCGGGATGAAGGTTTTGCGGGACGAGGTCGTGGAAAAGCGCTGTCGCGAGGGGAACCAAGTGCTCGGGTGTCTGGAAGCCTCGCAAGAAAAGCTCAAGGAACACGTCTAAGGTCTCAGGTTCAACGAGCCTTATGTCCAGCTCTTTAGCTGCGCCGGGTATCGCAACCGAATCTGTCAGGAGCATGCTCGACCTCGACTCTCCGGTGGGATGATAGCCAGACGTTGTGAGCAGTTCTCGGAGTGCATCCGAAACCGGGTGCGGGACATCGAGGAACGTGGGCACACCTTTAACCATTCGGTCCGAGCATTCAGCTAGCAGTTCGCCGTCCAGTTTCTCCGGATGGAGCACCGAAATTCGGTTGAAGTGCGGGTCGGGGACCAAATCAGTGCCACCGAGGACTGCCATGTCCGTCTCGTGGTAAAATCCGCCGCAGAACGCCGATTTCGACTTGAGTTCCATCCGTCGCACCGACCACAAAGCGTCAACGCTGTTGGGATTCACGTTCATGACGTTTCTTGCTCCTGTTGCATTCTACAAGGGTTTCGAGTCGTTGCGCATTTCTCAGCGTCCCCATTTTTGGCTTCTCTTTCGTCTTGCTCCTCTCGCCTAAAATTTCCTTTGCGCCCTCTGCGTCTTTGCGCTGAAACAGTCTGTTGTGGACAGCGGCGACTTCACCTTTCCATGTGTGAGTCGAGCGACAGGCTCGCCATCGCGGCGGAAGCCAGGAGCGCCAGAATTCCCGCAAAGAGAAATGGCGCGCGGGCTCCGTATCTGTCCCACAACACCCCAGCAATCAAACTTGCCGGCAGAACAGCAATGCCGACCGACGTATGGTAGATACCGAGCGCCGTTGCGCGCGACCGGACTTCGGAGAGCTGTGCGACAAGCGCGCGCGAAGCCGTATTCACGGTTGCCGAGTGAATGCCGTATAGGGCGAACAAGAGCCATGCCTGCCACACGTGCGCGGCAAAAGCGAGCCCCAGGCACAGGACCGCGTATGAGCAGTATGCCAGCAGGATCAGTGGTTTCCGTCCGATTGCATCGGACAATCTTCCCAGTGGAAGCGATGTCACGGCGTAAACGATGTTGTACAACAGATATATGAGCGGAATGTTCGTGCTGTGGAGACCGATGCTCTGTGCCCGGAGCAAGAAGAATGCGTAGCTGAACATCCCAAGGTGGAAAATAGCATTCACTCCCACAAACGCCGCCAATCGTTTCTGCCGGGAATCGCTGCCGGGGTCATCGGTCTCTATATCAACCGTTATGGGCTGTTCCGGCTCACGAACTCGCGTCAGCAGGATGACAACTGCGGCTATGCCGAAGACTGTTGCGATGAGGAAGATGATGCGCATCCGGTCTCCCTCGCTCCCGCCGAGCATCCTGAACATGACATACGCGAGCAACGTGCCTGCCACGGCCCCGAGAGTATCCATCATCCGATGGAATCCGTAAGCGCGCCCGAGAGAACCTGTCGAAGCGGAATCGGCGATGAGCGCATCGCGCGGCGCAGTCCGAATCCCTTTGCCCACGCGGTCAACGAATCTGATGGCCAGCACGTGAAACCCTGTTGCGCTAAGGGCAAGCAGCGGCTTTGTCACTGTGGAGAGGATGTATCCCGCGGCAGTGGGCTTTTTTCGGTGGCGGATTCTGTCGGAATACCACCCGGAGACGACCTTGAGCAGGCTCGCCGTGCTGTCGGCGACTCCCTCGATGAGCCCGAGAAAGCTCTTGTTCAGGCCCAGCACCTGCGTCACAAACAGGGGAAGCAAAGGCAGAATAGTCTCGCTGTGGACGTCGCTGAGCAAGCTCACCCATCCGAGAGCCCTCACATTGCTGCTGAGCTTAGAAGTCTCCGTATCCGGCAGAGCGGTCATTCGACGCTCACTCTGAGGGTTTGGTCTTTTCCTGTTGTTTGCATCTCTTTGAACCTGATGGACAGGCAACCACGCCGATGGGTAAAAGAAAGCGGAACCTTCCTGGAGCCTATCATAACAGTCGCTTTTCTCGCATTGCTATGGGACAACCGGAGCTCGCGCACCTTCGCTTCACCCCCATATACCGCGAGCTTCGCTGTCAACTTCCGTGCCTGCAGGCGCTGGGAATAACGTCCCCACCCGGTCGCAGTCGCAAAGAAACAGGAAAAGTTCTCGCGTGAAATGCGGGGCGCAAAGCTCAGAAGCCCCTTCGAGGCGTTATGCTCATATCCGGCGGTGGCCTCGAGCAACTCCCAACTGCTCATCGCGCGAACATAATGGTCGCCGCATTCCACCTCGTTCCAAGGACTGCGGAGACGGCCATCATGCCGCTTCCGAACGTTCGTTATGATTGCGGTTGCCTCTTCGACCATGTCCTCGAAGAGCAATGCGCCAGCCACTTCATACTCGATGCCTGTCCAGACCTCATCGGAGTATAGGAGCGGCACTTCCGGTTTTCCGCCTCTGGGCCATGTGCAGTTCAACAGTCCGGCCTCATCATCGCGCAAGTATTTCCGCGGGAACTGTTGGTGGTCGGCCATATGCTCCTTATAGTTATATCTCACGATTGATAAGAGCGCGCGCTTCACATGTGCGCGCGGAAGAACGTATCCAAGCCCCAACGAATGCGCCCACCACTGCCCGAACAACTGGTCGGCGTGGCATCCCCTGCCATACGCCTGAACCGACTCCGTCTCGGGGTCATACCGGTGGACATAGTACTCGCCGTCCCAGAGCAGGGTATCAGCGGCTCTTCGAGCACGGCGAAAAAGGCCGCGGTACCTTTTCACCGACGCGACATCTCCGACCACGCGCGCCATTTCCTCGCCCGCCCGCAGCGCGGCCAAATAGAGAGACTCGATAAAACTGTTCGGCCCTTCTATCTCTACGTCATACGTACACGGCTGCGGCCCATGAATTATTCCATCACCCTGATCGTATCTCTCGATGACGTGCTCGAGCGCCAGACGAATATGCGCCCACAATGAAGCAAGCCATGCAACATCGCCACAAGCCCGGAACTCCCGATAACTCTTCAAGACCGCGCCGAGCAGGCCGTCGAGCGCAGGATAGGGTGGCCCGCCTATGTACCTGTCCCATGGCCTGCGCAAGGAAAGCGGAACAACCACGCGATGCGGCAGGTATCCTGTCTCGTGCTGCTGATGCAGCCATTCGATTTCCCGCATCGAGCGCTCAAGCTGGGGAAACAATCGCGATACTGTCATCGCATAGTTCCACACATGTGTGCAATTGAGAGGACAACATCCTCCGCGCGCGCCCATATATTCCGTGCTCGCGCCGAGGCATCCCTCGAATCCGTAGAATCGCCCGTCGTTCGCGCGGAAACACGTCGGCGAACGCACGACTGAGATCTGGGATGAGGCAGCGTCGATAAGCGATGGGGGCAGTGAGGAGCGATACAGCGCCTTCCGGAACCGCGCGACGGTATCGTCGAATCGCGTGAGGTTGTCCCGGACATATTCTGCAATCTCGAGCGCAGACCCGAAGCGGGAACTGTAATAGTTGCCCAGCCAGAGCTTGTTCGTGCCGAGATGCTCCTGCTTCTCGAGGGTGGGCTGCTCCCAATCCACATATCGGTTCGGGAAGTACCATGTTAGCAGGAACGTGACACGTTGCTCGGCCTGCGGTTCAAGCTGCATCGAGGCTGCAATCGCCGCGTTGACCGTGCGCCCGCGCGGAGGAGGACGGTTTACGCTCGTGCTCTCCAACCGACCGTCCGACGCGAAATCGGCCCACAAACGCCGCAGGTCCATCCACTGCGCCTTTGCGGACGCCGACTCGTCGAGCGCCGCAATCACTATCTGTCCCGCGCGAGGATGGTCATCCGGCAACGTCGGGTTCGTCAATTCGATTGCCGCAAGGTCGGGACGGTGGACGACGCGGTTGCGATTGCCGCCAAAGCTCGGGTTGAAAACCCAGTTGATTTCCGTCGAGTCATCCCAACCGACGGCGTTTTGCTGGTTCATGAGCACGGAAGCATCCACTCTCTTGTCGGTCATATTGGTAATGGTGAAATGGAATATGATTGCCGGCAGGCCGGAATCATCAGGGTCGAGCGGCACGAACGGAGAATATGCACTGAGCGAGACTCGAATCGGAAGCTGCGGAAGCGCATAGGTTATTTCTGCAACCGGATACTCGCCGACAAAGCGTATAGCTTCAGCACTCGGTAATTGCTCGAGCAAGGTTCGAGAGGCGGGCGGTACAACGTGGTCGCTCACCGATGGCGCCGGTTCGAATACATCATCGTACCGTTGTTTGGACTGGAGAATCCTCGTTTGTGGGAGCGAGCCCGCTCTCTTCGCGTGAACTGCGAAGAAAGAAAACGGCACATGTGCCGTGTGGTTGATGTTATTGAAAATCTGCCATTGCCTCAGGCCGCCGTCACCGCACATGGCTACGTGACCCGTGCCGATTCCTCCCAAAGGAAACGCCAGCGACCTCAACTTTTCGCCCTCGTATCCCATGCGAGCCCTTTCATCGCGAGTCATGTGTCAGAATCCTCCATTTCATCCCATGAGCATCTGAAGGTCGTCAGAAAGCGCACGGGTGAAACCACCGGTTCCCTCATGCAATAGGCGAGCAGACACCCAAACGACGCGATTATACACCTTTGCAGCGATTGCATCCAGCGCAGAATTTATCTTGAACACCATAGCGTGTTTTCCCCCTGCGTGTTGCAGGAAACCGGTCAGCCAACGCCCTTGCCATCCTGAGTAGATTCACATGCATCGTCAACCTCATTGTGGTAAGACATTTACAGCGACAGGTGAAAGGGCGAGGGCGATCCTGCGTTTCTCCCCCCACGTCGCAGGCTCCCGACAGGAAAGAAGTTGACTGAGGAGGCTCCCATTTGGTATTCTATTGCTATATGGTGCTCACACCGGAGCAGAAAAGACGACTCTCAGAACTCGACGCTCAACCCGCGGGCGAGACCAAGAAGGCGGAACTTCCCCCGCCGGGCTCCGCTGAACGACTGAGAACGCTCTGGAGCAGGGTTCGCACCTCCCGCTTAATCCCGGAAATACTCCCCAAAGTCGTCATTCTTGGGATCATCATAATTGTGGCCGGTCACTTCATCGTCGCGTACCAACTGTACAGAATCGATTTCAAGTCCGTGCTCACGTCAGGCCGCGGAACTCCGGTTGACAGACTGTGGGCTGCCGTCAAGCTGCAGAAGGAAAAAGCTCGATTGCTCGACGAGGGACATGCTCATTTTCTGAGCGGCGACCTTGGAGCCGCGCTTGCCACCGCAGCCTCCGTGGCGAGGATGGACCCCAGGGACGCTCGCGCGCAATCCCTTATCGACCTTGTTGCTGATGCAGCCGTGCAGCGAGCAACCAAACAGTTCGACGCAGGCTCGTTGGAGTCCTCACTGGAGCACGTAAGACTCGCGCTCAAGTACAGGCCCGAACATGAGGAAGCGAATGAGCTTAACCTCCGCATCGGGGAGCGCCTTCTGCGCGAAGCGCAGGCTCATTACAGAAAGAAGGAGTATGCCCAGCTCATAACGAAAGGAAAGGAAGTCCTCAAGATAAACCCGTCTGACATCGCCGCTTTGAACCTTCTCATGAGAGCGAATAATGAACTATTGACCAGGGCCGACGAACGGTTTATCGGCAAACGCTACCATGATGCGCTCGAAGATGTGCGCCTTTCACTGAAGATAGAGCCCACCAATCTCCGGGCGCGCGAATTGCTCAACCAGATTTCGTTTTTCATAGAGACGCCAGATGTGAAGCTGCGCGGCATCACCCGCTTCGGCAAAGTCAAGTATGCCACCATTCAGGTGGCGCAAGGCAGCCCCCTGTATGTCAAGGAAGGCGATCTCGTCAGAAATTTCCAGGTGACAACGATAGACCCGGAGGCCAGAACCGTCAAGTTGGTCCAAGTTTACACGAAAGAGGAGATCACGATCGAGTTGACCAAACCCGAATAGGCAACGATGTATCCCCACCTCTTTATGAGGGTGTCTTCACAGAAGGGTGTCTCTCCCGAACAGCCCTGCCCATCAGGCACTCGGGAGCAAACCCCAAACGGATTCCATCTCTTTCTCAGCATGGCCGCACCTCGTGCATCAGAAATGTTACACCCCACGCCGGGTGGGGAATTGACATGCTGGATTCGTATATTATAGAATTCGTAAGGTCTTGATTCTTAAGCAACTGGGCGCTTCCGTGCGGAAGCATGAGATGTTGTCGACCGGCGAGAAGAGGTGCGACGGAGAAGGAGGCGGCGGGTGAAAGCGACGTTCAGGCGACACGGCATGCTTTTTTTTCTGGTATTGGTGTTCGCGACGACAATCTGCGGCAGCACGGCATACGGAGAATCACTCGAGCTTGAGAATCCAAGAATTGACACACAGGCCTCAGAGGCAAGCGGCGAAACGTACCCCATGCGCGAGCTGTTCTTGTTCGAAGAGGTGCCAATTGTCATCAGTGCGGCAAAACGCGAGCAGCCAATCACGGAATCTCCATCCTCAATCAGCGTCATAACCGCCGAAGACATCAGACGCTCGGGCGCCACCACCATCGCCGACCTGCTGAGGCGCGTACCCGGTCTCGACGTACTCCGAATCACCCCATCCGACGCCAATATTTCCGCGCGGGGATTCAATGAATCCAATAATAATCAGATGCTGCTTCTGATTGATGGACGCTCGGCCTACGTGGATTTCTTCGGCATCGTCGTCTGGGATGACCTGCCTATCGTACTCGAAGAGATAGACCGCATTGAGATTATTCGGGGCCCGGGCTCAGCCCTTTATGGAGCTAACGCATTCTCGGGAGTCATCAACATAATCACCAAAACGCCCGAGAAAGCCCAGGGAACAACACTTTCCGCGATTGTCGGAGAATTCGACACGTACCGGTGGACGTTCATGAACGCGAATGTCATCGACAAGTGGAGCTACAAGGTGGTGGCAAGCTGGGATGAGGCAAATTCCTTCGAGGATAGGGACAAGAACGACCACGAAATGTTCAAGGGCAACGCTCTGGTGAAGTACGAATTCGACCCGGAGAGCAGGATCTATGTGTCCGCTGGCGTGAATGACGGAGACGGCAACACCCTCACGCGCGTCTCCGGCTTCGAGCGCGACGGGACATTCGGATACGCCAAGCTGAATTACGACTACGGCAGTTGGAAGTTTCAGACGTTCTACAACCTCATCGACATTGACGTTGTCGCCGAAGGTGACACCGAGGAACGCTCGATTATCAACAACGTTTTCGACTTCGAGCTGCAGCACTCGTTCGACCCAAAGGAGAAACACTCCATCACGTGGGGAGTCAATTACCGGCACAATCGCGTGACTTCTCACGAAATCATCGGCCGTGACGAACAGGAAGACCTTTTCTCGCTGTTTATCCAGGACCAATATAAGATGCTCGACGACCTCACACTCACAGCCGGCATTCGCTTTGATTCACACCCGCTCACCGGAACACATTTCTCGCCTCGGGCAAGCCTCGTGTACGAGCCGTGGAAAGAGCACATATTCAGGGCGTCGGTCGCGCGCGCATTCCGGAATCCGTCCTTCGTCGAATCATTCCTGGACCTCAACATCGATGGGGCCGTCATCGCCAACGGTAATCGCGACCTGGATGCTGAGGAGATAACCTCGTTCGAGCTCGGCTACCAGACACGCTTGCTGGACAACAAGCTCCAATTCAAACTGGACACCTTCTACAATATTCTTGATGAAATCATCGAGTTCCGGCAGCCCGATTTCCTGCTCCCACCGCCACCGCCGCCATTTATATTCGATTACGAGAATCAGGGAAAGGCCGTCGCATACGGCGGCGAAGCGAGCCTGCAGTATCACTTCTCGGATCGATTGTCCGGTTATATCAATTACGCTTACCAGGAGCTTGAGGCGCGCGATGACGGCGTTCAGTTTCAACTCAACGAGGATGGGGAACGAATTGATTCTTCCCCCCAGCACAAGATAAACGCCGGCATATATGCGGAATTGGAGAACGGCCTCAACGGGTCAGTCGACCTGAACTTTGTGGACAACGTCACCTTTGGCTTTTTCGACCCGGATTCAGCGCCGCTCCCATTCCAACCCACCTTGGTGGAACTGGATGAATACACCCGCGTGGATGCGCGCATTGGGTATAAATTCCCCAACCGCGATGTGGAGGCTTCTCTCATCGTCCAGAATGCGCTGGACGACGCCCACGAGGAGTTCCCGACGGGTGAAACCTTCCAGCGACAGGTGCTCTTTCAGGTTAGGGGCAAATTTTGAGATTTCGGCAAACTTCAAATATGTCCGGGAAAACCGGCAGCGCGCTCATAATGTTCGGCCTCATCGCTCTGGTGGGAGCCTTGATGCTCCCCTCATCTTCCCAAGCGACAGAGCTTGAGTGCAGAATAGTCATTATCAAGAGCTGGGACCTGCCCGAGTACAACACCGCGCTCGAGGGTTTCTTTGAAGTCCTGTCCAAACACCGCATAAAGTGCGAGACCATCACGCACAATCTGAAGGGTGAGACGAAGGACAAGGATGATACTCTGGCCAAGGTGCGGACGTTCAAGCCCAACCTCATCCTCACGGTCGGCTCTCGAGCGACGGGCATGGCGTCGGAGCACATTTCTGACGTGCCAATCGTGTTCTCCATGGTCCTGTATCCCGTGGCGAGTGAATTCGTCACGAGCATGGATAAGCCGGGAGGCAACCTGACCGGCGCCGCTATGGATGTTCCCATAGACCGCCAGCTGCGCACCCTGTCGCGGATCGTTCCAGACCTCAAACGCATAGGTGTTCTCTATAATCCCGAGGAGACGCTGCCGGTGATCGAGGAAGCCAAACGGCAGGCACGGTCGCTGAATATTCAGCTCCTTGCAGAACAGGTGCAATCGGAAGGCGATGTGCCCGATGCGCTTGGCAGACTGGAAAAGCAGAAGATTGATGCGCTCTGGTCAGTCGCTGATGGAAAGGTATTTACTCGTCCCTCCACACGGTATGTCATAGAGTACGTCGTCCACAGGGGAATTCCCTTCATGGGGCCGCATAACGGCTTTGTGCGAGCGGGTGCGCTCGTTGCGCTTACAGCCGATTACCGTGACAACGGTAGGCAGGCAGGCGAAATAGCCGTCAGAATCTTGCAGGGGGCCCGCCCCGGAGGCATTGCCGTTGCCACGCCACGCTCGGTGGAACTTGCACTCAACCTGCGGGTCGCAAACCACATTCGGCTCAAGATCCCCCAAAGTGTCATCGATGAGGCTTCACAGGTATTTGAATAGCAGACGTGCAGGCCGGAAAAACGCATGAATAAACCGAACTTCCCGCTTCAGGCGAAGTATACCACCCTTATCGCTGCTATCGTTTCGTGCACTTCCATCGTCCTCAGCATGTACTACTACAACGCAATCAAGAACAACGAGACCAGTGAGCTCAAAGCGAGGGGGCATTCCATGACTGCCAGCCTCGCGCACAACAGTGAATCCGGCGTCCTTTTCTCGGACACGAAACATCTGGATTTGCTGGTTAAGTTGATGGATGAAGATGCCGATGTGGCCGGCGCAGAAATCCTGTCCGCCGACGGCAAGGTGCTCGCGCATCTGGAAGCCTGGCCCGGCGCTACGGATTTATTGCCGGAAAAGCAGGCGCGCAGAGTTGCCGAGGAGATATCCTCCGACATGAGGATGACCCACTATCGAATGCGCGAAACCGGCGTTGAGCTCTTTGATTTTTCCGCGCCGATAACCACCCGGCGAGTTGCGCACGACAGGGAAGAAGTGGGCCTCCTCTTTGACGGAGATACCGAGATGGGGGACGATGAAGAGGAGCTTCGTATCGGAACCGCACGGGTTGTGTTATCGAGCGCACGATCATTTCGGGAGCTTCGAGGAATCCAGCAGAAAATCATCGGAATCACGATTGCAGCCGCAGTGGCTGGCATTCTTGTAACCGTTCCGCTCGTGAGAATTACGGTGAGACCGATTCGGCAGCTTGCGGAAGGCACGAAGAAGATCGCCGAAGGCGACCTCTCGCAGCGCGTTGTCGCAACAACCCGCGACGAGGTCGGTGAACTCGCGGCAAGCTTTAATCAAATGGCGGTTGACCTGCAGAAATACCATACGGAGCTCAAGGAGTACAGCAACACGCTCGAACAGAGAGTCCGCGAGAGGACGCAGGAGCTAAAACGCGCAAATGAAGAGCTCGAGCGCGCAAATTCGGAACTCCGCAAGACGCAGGCGCAACTCATTCAGGCGGGCAAAATGGCAGCCATGGGAGAGTTCGGGGCAGGCGTCGCCCACGAGCTCAATCAGCCGCTCGCCGGCATCAAGGGCTACGCCCAGCTCCTCCTCAGCATGGTCCCCGACGATAGTCCTCTCAAATCCCGTCTCGTGCAAATTGACAGACAGGCGTCGCGCATGAAGGAGATTACGCAAACGATGTGGAACCTCGCGCGACAATCCAAATTTGAATACGATTTCGTTGACATTCGCAGTTCCATCCACGATTCCCTTATTCTTATCAGTGAACAATTCCGACAACACCAGATCGAAGTCATGCTTGAGACCGATGACAATCTGCCGCGCGTCTACGGCGATGCGAACCAGCTCCACCAGGTGTTCCTGAATTTCCTCACCAACGCAAGAGATGCAATCGACGAAAAAGGAAGCGGAATGGTCAAGATTCAAGCAGCGCCGGTGGCCGATGGCCGGTACGCGCAGGTTCTTGTCATGGATACCGGCCGAGGAATACCGAGTTCCATCCTCGAGAACATCTTCAATCCCTTTTTCACAACCAAGGCGCCGGGCAAGGGGACCGGCCTTGGGTTGTCCATCAACTACTCAATCATCAAGCACCATAACGGATTCACGGACGTCTACAGCGAAGAGGGAAGAGGCTCGGTCTTCTGCGTTATGCTGCCCACGGAGAAATTCAGCGAATGCTCGAGGTTTCCCGAGTACGGTCCTCGCAAGCCTGCGGCGCCCTGCTGGGCGTCGCGCGCCAAAGGACGGTCGGACATCGAAAGACGAAGAATTGAGTGCGCCTCCTGTGAGGTTTACTTGCACTATCAGTCCCCGCCTGAGACATCACTCGAGTCAGCGCTCCGTGCCTTCCTCGCTGAGGCCTCGGCGTGGTCTCCTCATCCCTAGGTAAAATCCCCACAGCAGCCACGATAGCACTCCCGCGCATGAGACTATTGCGCCAAGAAAGAAGCTGCGCGGCGCAAACGTGAACACCACCGTGTGCTTCCCTTTCGAGAGAGGAACGGCACGGAAGATGAAGTCGGCGGTCAGAAGTTCTCTCGGCGCTCCGTCAACCTCGACGCTCCATCCCGGATAATTCGATTCGGTCAAGACCAGGATTGCGTTCTCCTCACAGACCGTCTCGACGGTGACCTCGTTCGGCTTGTGCGAAACAATGGTCGCAGAGCCTCCGGGAAATGGGGAAATGGACGGACCAAAACCCGTCGGCGCTCTCTCGAGCAGCGCCTCCCGTCGCGGGTCAAAATCGCCCGTTTGCATCACTTCCACTATCGAATCCGGTGGCAATACCCTGAACGCGCCAACAAGGAACGTCCGCGGCAGGGGAGGCGAGGGGGATGCCTCGATGAAAACTTCACCCTCCTGCCTTACCGGCGGGTTGTACGGTCGCCCATCCGCTTTCAGGCCGTAGTACACGGCATAATCGACTCCCGCAAGGGAAGCGATTGCGGGTCTTCTTAAGAGAGGCAGGAAGCGCGCACAACGTGTCGTGGGGAAGGGATGGTGACCCGTAGCCGATTCAATCCCAAAGAGACCGAAGTAGTTCACGTGCGCAGTATTGTACACTGCGATGCGTGAGGATACGATTCTATCCGCGAGCCACTGAACGGTCCAGTCCTTGCCGAATACTTCTGAAACCATTGTTGGAGAATAGGAACTCGCGTACATGAGCGACAGATCGCCTACAAGCAGGATGAAAAGGCCCGTAGCGGCCAGAATTCTCCGACGATTCGAATACGCGAGCAGACCAAGCGCAGGTGCTGCCAACAATATGAACGCTGCCGACCTCCGGATGCCGTCTCCGCATGCATTCGAATATTTGCATGCAAGCGCGGCTGCCGCTGTAAATCCGACCACAATCAGAACGCTCACAACGACGGCGCTGATGTTCTGACGCCTGTTCAGCAACCGTTCACCTGGTCTCAGGAAGGTTTCCAGAGCGCCACCCGCTAACACGAATACCGAAAGCGTGAAGAGAATCGCCGCCCGTGCGGGGCCTCTGAAATCCCTGACCACAGGAAGTCCGCCCAGCCATGATGATACGGTTGTGCTGCCCCCGAGCGAGTAGACTATGGAGACAACCGCCAAGGAGAAGAAAAAATACTTTTTCGGACTTCTCCACATCACGAGAGAGTATGCAGCTACAACGAGCGAAATGATTCCGAAATATCCGTGTTCCTTGTTCCCACCCTCGAACCTGGGTATCACGTAGCCCAGGAGCTCATACGGCTGCAGCGCCCAGATGCGAAACCAGGGAATGCCCGTGCCTCTTACGCTCAGACGGCTGTACTCCCAGGCGGGAGCCACCTGTACCGATGCCATCGCTATCGCTACCGCGATTCCGCCGAAAAATCCCACCGCCGGCCACAGAACCGCCTCCTTGCGGCGCGCGCGGATACACAGAAGGAACGTCGCATATGCGCCCACCGCCACTATGGTGTAGAACGCGTACTGAAGACCTCCACCCAGCATCTGGAGGCACAGGGCAAGGGACCCGGCCAGCAAATGCCACGGGCGCCCGCCTTCTCGCAATCCCGCTTCGGTGAAGTAGAAAATGGCGGGGATAAGGAGCATCGCCCGAATGTTGAGCGCGTCACCGATGCTGATCGACCCCAGAAAGGGCGAGTTCCAAAACCACACGGAACAAAACACAGCCGCCAGTCGGCTGGTAAACAGACGCCTGAAGAAAAGGTATGAGAATACCTGCGCCGCAGCCAGATGAAGCAGAAGATCCCAGTTGAACACCATGTTGAGCGGGAGCCTCGCCGCCATGAAAATCAGGTCGGGCGGATAGAAAGGAGTGACTTGTGACGCGGCGAGTAATGGCATGCCGCAGTACAGACTTGTTATCCACAGGGGGAGCTCGCCGGCACGCAATTGCTCGAACGAGACCTTCTTAAAGAGGTAGAAATGACGGCGTATGTCCAGCTCGCCGTATATGAACTCGTCGGTCCACAGCAGGTGCCGGAAATAGAACAGCAGCACTGCCACCAGTGCGCAGATAATCCAGACATCACGTTGGTCCACACCCGATGAGCAGCCGGCTTTCTCCGATTCGTTCATGCCTCGTAGACCGCCCTCACGTCAACAAGTCAGTGCCAGTGCCTTCACAGAATTCGCGTCGGACCGTGTGCGACCGACGCGCTCCATGATATTCGACACGCTCTGCGAATGTCAAAGGAACTTGAGGGACTTTGTACGGATTTGCGGGGATGCGGGTGTTGGCATATAATGAGACCGACAAGTGCTCAGGACGTGTTGACCCCATTCCTTGAAGCCATCGAAATTGATTCGTCAGTATGGAAAACAGCCGGACCCTCAAGGGGACAATCGAAAAGGTAGTATACTTCAATAAGGAGAACGGATATACCGTCGCCCGCATGACGCCCGAGCGCGGGTCGCGGTCCGTTACCATCGTTGGACATCTGGCGGGTGTTCACGAGGGAGAGCAAATACGTGCGCAGGGAGTATGGGAGGAGAACCGAAAGTTCGGGCCCCAATTCAGAGTCACGCAGGTCGAGGTGGTCCCGCCATCCTCGGTTGAGGCAATTGAAAAGTACCTCGCCTCAGGGTTGATACGAGGCATTGGCCCCACGATGGCGGAGCGAATCGTGAAACGGTTTGGCATGGATACGCTTCGCGTGATCGACGAAGAACCAAGCCGCCTGCGCACAGTACAGGGGATAGGCCGCAAGACGCTGCAGAAGATTACCATCTCGTGGGAACAGCACAAGGATGCGCGCGAGACGATGGTGTTCCTCCAAGGCTGCGGCATCTCGCCGGTCTATGCCAGCAAGATAATCAAGCAGTACGGGAGCGATGCCAGCCGCATCGTCCGCGAAGACCCATACCGGTTGACATATGACATCAGCGGGATCGGTTTCAAACTGGCCGATTCCATCGCGCGCAAAGCGGGTATCCCGCACGATTCACCCGCCCGCGCCGCGGCCGCCGCCCTTCACGTGCTTGCTGAAGATGCGGCGGGCGGGCACGTTTACACTCCCATGGGAACCCTCGTCGAAAAGTGCCATACCATGGTGGAATTGCCCATGCCGGCTATTCAGGACGGCATCGCCATGCTTCTGAACGAAAAAAGAATCGTGTTTGAGCAACTGAACGAAAGGGGAGCTGCTTATCTGGCTCCGCTCTATGTTGCCGAAACCGGTTCGGCCACTTTGCTCAAGGGCCTTCGTAACTCATTCAAACTGCTCCCGCCGATAGACACCGACAAAGCGGTGAGATGGTTTGAGAAGCGCCATCGCATGAGGCTTAATGAGGGCCAGCGAGATGTCATACGGAAGGCGATCGACAGCAAAGTGCTCATTGTCACCGGAGGTCCGGGAACCGGCAAGACGACCATAATTCGCGCGCTGGTCGAGATACTCCGCGCGAAAAAGCAATACGTACAACTTGCGGCGCCGACGGGCCGGGCGGCGAAGAGGATGGAAGAGGCTGCCGGAATTCCTGCAAGCACGATTCATCGGCTGCTCGAGTACAGTCCTGCGAAGATGGATTTCCTCCGCGACCAGACGAATCCGCTTGACTGCGATGTCCTCATCATAGACGAGGCTTCCATGCTCGATGTCACGCTGCTCTATCGCATGCTCAAAGCGATTCCGCCCGAGGGCAGCGTCATCTTCGTCGGCGATACCGACCAACTACCGTCAGTCGGGCCGGGAAACGTGCTTCGGGACCTGATAGAATCGGGATGTGCCGACATCGTCAGGCTCGTCGAGATTTTCCGGCAAGCCGAGAGTAGTCTCATCATCCACAACGCGCACAGGATCAACCATGGTGACGAGCCCCTGCTGCCGCGCGGAGATGATGCCCTGAAGAGCGACTTTCATTTTATCGAGCGTACCAGCCCGGAGGACGTTGCGCTTACCATCGAGACACTTGCCGCAAAACGCATTCCGGACGCGTTCGCGATGGACCCGCTCTTTGACATTCAGGTGCTCAGCCCGATGCATAAAGGGACGGCCGGAGTCGCCGACCTCAACCTGAGGCTTCAACGCCTCCTCAATCCGAACAGCAGCGAGTTGCTGCATGGAAGTCGGACCCTCAAGCTCCGGGACAAAGTGATGCAGATAAGGAACAATTATGATAAAGATGTGTTCAATGGCGACCTTGGCCTCATCTTCTCGATAGACGAGGACGATAACCAGGTGGTGGTGGATTTTGACGGACGGCTCGTAGCCTATGAAATGTCGGAGCTCGACGAAATCGAGCTTGCCTATGCAATCTCGGTCCATAAGTCTCAGGGCTCGGAATATCGGGCCGTCATCGTTCCCATCATGACGCAGCATTACGTTCTGTTGCAGCGCAACCTTCTGTATACCGCCATTACTCGGGCAAAGGAGCTGGTTGTACTCGTCGGGTCGCCGCAAGCCCTCTCGATTGCAATCAAGAATGACCGGATACAGCGCCGTCACACTCGTCTGGCCGCTCGTTTGAAAGATGATTCGCCAACACGGGGTCGCCTTCCGTAGGCGAACCTTGTGTTCGCCCGTGTAAGAGAAGAATCGGTTCCCAAACTAAAGTTGACGCAGCACTGGGAGAGAACCCCAAGAAATGGAATGCATTCATGGATGAGTCTGGTTACATCTATGGTCGGCGGGCCGTGCTCGAGGTTCTCCGTTCAGCCCCCGGTCGCGTCAACAAACTGTTCATTGCAGAAGGGAGCCGCGGGAGGACGACGGACGAGATTCGGGAACTCGCCCGGCACAGCAGGGTTGTCACCAAGTTCCTCCCAAGGCATGCCCTCGAACGGCTTGCGCCGGGGGCAGCTCATCAAGGCGTCGTGGCGTCGGTATCTCCTGTGGCTTACGCAGACGCCGAGGAACTGATGAGTCCCGTCCACAAGGGCAAGCCGACGCTCATTGTGATGCTTGATGAAATCACCGACCCGCAGAATTTCGGCGCTATCCTGAGAACGGTCGAGGCGGTGGGAGCGGCTGGCGTCATCATCCCTCGTCACCGTTCAGTCGGGTTGAGTCCCGTCGTCGCAAAACACTCCGCAGGCGCATCCGAATACGTATCAGTCGCCAGGGCAGGCAACCTGGCAATGCTCGTTGACCAACTCAAGGACAATGGTGTGCAGGTTGTGGCTACCTCTGGCGATGCGGAGACAAGTATCTACGAAGTGGATTTCACCCTGCCGACGGCGGTTGTTGTGGGAAGCGAAGGCGCCGGGGTGAGGCAGATAATAAGGCGGAAGTGCAGCGTCACGGCCCGCATCCCCATGCTCGGGAAGATAGCATCGCTCAACGCGAGCGCGGCCGCCGCGGTCGTCCTCTACGAGGCGCTGCGTCAGCGCACCGGCGCTGAAACACGCTCCATCACCACGAACCCACCGTAGTCCGCCACCTTCCTGTAATTCCCCGCGATGTAGCGAAGGAGCGGGTTTTCCCGAAACTGCCGCTCGTCCGCGTACGGGAGCGCAGCCTTGAACTGATCCCATGACGCGGTTGGGTCGAGGATGACAAGCCGCGTCCGGTCCGCTTCAAGATCCGCAATGACTTCCGCCATCTGACCGGCATCGTTCATGCTTGAAAGGAGCATCGGAAACCGTGTCACGCTCCGTCGTTCAGTCAGATAGTACACAAACGGAGAGAATGGCATCGCCAATATTTTCTCCTCAGGCGCGGTGCTCGCCTTGACATAGCCTATCAGCAGCTCTTGCGGGGTGCGGAGAAGCGAATCGGGCTGGCGCTCCGTCACAATCGACACAAATCCGAGCGACGAGCCGAGAAACACGGGCTCGACATGAAATGCGAAGAGAAGAGTTCCAAGCCCTACGAGCGCAGCCGGCGCGAGCACTGCCGTAAAGAGCAATCCTCGAATACCCTTCAGCGCAGCAACCCAATGTCCGCTCCAAGAACCCACACGGAGAGAAGAAACAAGAAAGACGAGCGTCACGTAGCCCATTGGAATGGACGTAAGCAGGTGATGAAAATCTGGGCGTGAAATTGACGCGGCCAAGCATGCAAGCGTGGCAACAGCCACGAAGCCCGTTACTTCGCGCTCCTCTTTCTTTCGCTTCCCCAGCGCCGGCATCCCGACAACGAACACCGCCGAGATGGGTGCAGCGAAGGCAATGAGTCCCGCCACGGCACGGATGCATATGTTCGTCGCCTCCCCGAGTTTCACAAATCTCATGAGGTGTGACAGGACACTCACAGAGTAAGCTGCATAAGGCACTCCGTAGTCGGGACTCGTCAAGTCCGCCAGACGCCTGTAGGGAAAGACAATGACGGCGTTCACCGCATCCGTGAACACGCCGATCTTGAGCAGATACAAGAGAGCAATGCTGACCGGGAGGAGAGAAGTGAGCACATAAAGGGTCGCAACTCTTGAGAATGCGCCGAGCGAGCGGAGAATCGAACCGCCGCTCCAGTTCCGTATGAGCAGCACAAGAAGGCTTCCCATCATGAGGGGAACGCCTTTATGCATCTGCAGCAATATGGTTATCCCGCAAAACACACCGCTCCACGCGAGCAAGCCTGTGCGGCGCTGCCGAAGAAAGGACACCATGCAGAGCGCGCTGAAAACGAGGGCGAAGGTGCTAGTCCAATGGTGGCCGAAGACAGGCCAGAGGTTTACTCCAAGCAGTATGAACAAGACGGAGGCCACCGCCGAGGAAAACCTTGACATGAATTGGCGTCCGAGAAGATAGAGAACCGCGGCCGTCGCGCTCGCACACAGCGCGAGAACCATGCGGAGAGCGAGAAGGCTCTTCCCGAGCAGGGCAAACACACCCATAGTCAGGAAGAAAATACCGGGAGGATAGAAGACCCAGAAATCTCGATATATCGCCTTTCCCCTGAGCATTTCGAGTGCGCCGTAGATATACGTGGATTCATCGGCCTGAATACCCTGGAGCTTCCAGCACATGGAGAGGACGAGCATGTTCAGTGTGGCTAACAGGAAGGCGGCCACTAGGTCAGCGTGAGCTGCGAAGAGAGAGTGTTTTGCCTGTTTGAAGGAAGCGTTGCTCAACGGAAGATTTCTCATTCACCTATGCGAGAGTGGGTCAGCTATTCTATTCTCAAAGGTATTGCAGAGATAGCAGGAGCGCCATTCATTGCGCCCAACTTGCTCTTTATTTATGGCTGTGCCGCGCTGCGCGAAGGTATGGTAACAGCCTCGTCTCGCACGTGTCAAGGGCAGTCCTGCGGCATGGAACAGGCAATTCGTCCCACAATTGGGGAGGTAATGTAGGGGCAGGCGTTGTCCGTGCCCGAAAAATCGGCGTTTCTTGTAGGGGCGCACGGCCGTGCGCTCCTACAAGGATAACCGTGGGAAGGATTCTCTGTCCCTAGGTCGTCCAGTCGAATTCCGTTATCCAAAAAAAACACTTGAAACTGGAGAACGACCGTTGTATAATGAAGTCGCCTTACGGGTGAATAACATTTGAGAATGTGCGGGAATAACGTTTTGAGACCCGACTCACGAAACCTGTAGGGCGCTTTTTCTTTATGAGGACCCGGTTTTCATGCTCGGGATTGAATGGCAGCAGCGTGATGTGAAGGAGGGAATTGCTGCGGAGCGAGAGAGGCGTGGTTCAGAAGAGGACGCTGGCCCGACGCAAGGCCGAATGTATTAGCCGAGTCGTAGAAGCAAGTCTCGGTGCGTCGCTCTTTACCGTATGAATGGTTTGCTTTTGGAGAAGATGTAAGTCTGCATTGAATTCACCGTGCATGTGTGATTATTTGAAACGGAGAAAGGAAGACCGATGAAAAGGAGGAAACCTCCTAGTAGAAGCTTACAGAAGGGTAGAAACGGGTCGTGTCAGGGCAAGACCCTCGGGCCCGTATTCAACCTCGAAGAGCATGTTGACCCCGACTGGTGGTGTAGACTCTTCAACTCTCTCTACCTCAAGACCGACGCCGACGTCGTGGATGATGCTCGAATCACCCGAACGGAGGCGGAGCTCATATCCAACATTCTCACCCTCTCCCCCGAACACAGAATCCTCGACCTTTGCTGCGGCCAGGGACGTCACACGCTCGAGCTGGCGCGGCGGGGACTCCGGCATGTGGAGGGTTTGGACCGCTCCCATTATCTGATACAGAAGGCCAAGGAGCGCGCCAAGTCCGAAAGCCTCAGCGTGAAATTCCGCGAGGGCGACGCCCGAAAGCTCCCCTACCCCGCCGACAGCTTCGATGCGGTCCTCATCCTCGGCAACAGCTTCGGCTACTTCGAGACGCTGCAGGACGACCTGCGCGTATTGAAGGAAGTCATGAGGGTGCTGAAGCCGTGGGGCAAAGTGCTCATCGATATCGCCGACGGCGACTATCTCAAGGAGCATTTCCAGGCCCGCTCGTGGGAATGGATAGACGACAAGCTCTTTGTGTGCCGCGAGCGCTCGCTTTCGCTCGACGAAGACCGCCTCGTCTCGCGTGAAGTGGTCACGCACGTCGAAAGAGGCGTGATTGCCGACCAATTTTACGCCGAACGGCTCTACACGACGGATACTCTCTCGAAACTCCTGAGCGAGGCAGGCTTCAGCAACGTCTCCTTCCCCGCCCAGCTCTCGCCCGATTCGCAGCGGGCCCAGGACCTGGGAATGATGGAGAAGCGCATCGTCACGACCGCACAGGTGAAGAAGGCCTGGGCGCCCATGAAGCAGAAGCCCAGAGAGATCGAGAGGCGCGTGGCGGTGGTAATGGGCGACCCGAACAAGGCCGACCCTCTCAAGCCGCTGCAGGTGTTCGACGACGACGACTTCTACACGATAGACCAGATGAAGGCGGCCTTGCGCGAGCTCAATGGCTATAGCTTCACGTATCTGAATAACCACGACACGCTCATTCAAGACCTCACGCGGCTCTCAGGCAAGATAGACTTCGTGTTCAATTTGTGCGACGAAGGCTATTCCAACAACCCGCTCAAGGAGCTGCACGTGCCGGCGATCCTCGAGACGCTCGGCATTCCCTACACGGGCGCCGGGCCGCAATGCCTGGTCTACTGCTATGACAAATCGCTCGTGCGCGGAATCGCCCGCGAAATGGGATTGCCCGTGCCGAACGCCGCGTTCGTGAATCCGGAAGATTCAACGTTTGAGCTGCCATTTGATTTTCCGGCGATCGTGAAGCCGAACTTCGGCGACTCGAGTTTCGGCATCACCGTGCGCAGCATCGCGTACAACGCCGAAGAGCTGCTCGACGCCATTCGCGAAATCCGGCAGAAATTCGGCTATGACAAGCCGATGCTCGTCGAAGAGTTCCTCACGGGAAAAGACTTGAGCGTGGGCATCATCGGCACACCGCCCACCTCCTACACCGTTCTTCCGATTACCGAGGAGGACTATTCGGCCGTGCCGCCCGAGCTGCCACGCATCTGCGGCTACGAGGCGAAGTGGTGCCCGGATTCGCCCTACTGGAACATCAAATCGATTCCGGCCGACCTGCCGAACGAGACGAGAAAAGCCATTGTCGAGTGGTGTGTGAAGCTGTCGGAACGGCTCGAATGCCGCGATTACACCCGGTTCGACTGGCGGCTCGACTCACAGGGCACGCCGAAACTGCTCGAGGTGAACCCCAACCCCGGCTGGTGCTGGGACGGACACCTCGCCAAAATGGCCGGACACGCGGGCATTTCCTACTCCAAGATGCTTGAGACCATTCTGCGCTCAGCCGAAGAGCGCTTGAGCGCGGAATTGGAGGAGAGGGGCCGCTCCCGGAAGGAGCCGGAGAAGCCAGCAGTCGAGATCAAAGCGCTCGCCGGCATGCGGAGGTGACGCCTCGCACCGCTGAGTTGCGCTGACAGAACACTGCCTCTCAGACCGCAACCCAAGAAACACCACAGGCCGCTTAGGCTCCCCTAAGCGGCCTGTTTCGTTTGCTCTTGAAGCGCTTTCTGACGGATGTGAACTCCCGACCTTCTGGTCGGGATTGCTCTTTGAGGTTTCGGCTACCGAACCGGCCGCATGAAATTCTGCCACACGTAATTGCTTATCGACCTGCCCGCGTTCAATCCATCGACATTGCTGAAGAGATAGTGAATGCCTCCATAGATACGGCTTGCCCCTGCCTCGAGCGCAGCATCAGAGAAGCTCGTGTACGTGCGAGGCTCCATTGACATTCCCATCATCATAAACGGATCAATCGTGAACGTGACATTGTTGCGTCCGAAATATGATGCCAGCATCTGCGCCGCAGCGGCGCTGAAAGTGCTGTGCGCCGAGACGTATTCCGGGAAAGCCGGCGTCATCAGCAGCGGCTCCCACGCCGGGTCAGGGTCTGTAAACTTATTGCCGTCGGTGTCGGCTTCCCGAATTGCCGTGACGGGCCGCCAGAGGTTGAAATGGAACTTGAAGTCCCATGCCGATATTCCGGCATCAGCCAGCGCGACATTCAGCAGCGCAAAAAGGCGCGCATTCTCGGAAAGCGTGTTGCCGTGAGCAACGGCGACATCCTGCGCAACGAGATTCCACCGTCCCACCGTGGTCTCGGTGCCCGGCATATCGGCCCAGAAATTCGCAATCATGGTCTGTTCCATCGTGCGGACGGAACTGTTCTTGGCGCCGATTGCCTTCACCTGATTCACCGCGTTGGCATAGCTCCGGCTGCTCAGACGCGGAGGACTGGTTTTCCTGAATTGTGCGCCGTCTTCCATCGCAAACGGTGTGACATCGGCCCAATGAGGCATCATCGCCGGCAGATAGTTGGGCGGCGTGGGCCGCCAGTCGCCCGGCTCGGTTCCCGGCGTGTACGGGACCATCGCGTCTGAACCGTCCTTCTCGCGAATCAACAAAACACCGCTTGCAACAAGCTCACCTAACTGCATTCCCATTGCCTTTGCGTCGCCGTCTGGAATGGCGGCCAACGAATCCGCGAGTGCAGCATCGAGCGTGGCGATTTGTTCGGGGAACAGACCTGCGAGCACGCCATATGCCGCCATCGCCGCCGCGGCATCGGTCGAAATGTCGCCGTCGGGCGCGCTCAACCACACATAGAACGGTTCGTGCGTCTGCTCGATTGAATTGACGGCGTCATACATGGCGACGTGAACCATCGCCAACGTCCGCGAAACCTTCACCGAAGTGAACAGGCTCGTCTTGATCGCCCCGAGCGCCGTATTGTTCCAATCCAACACGACATCGGCGGCTACGGTTCCTGATATCGTAAACAGCAAAATGAAAACTATAGTTAGTAGGTGGACCTTTCGCATTTTTTAATCTCCTCTATCGCATGCAAGGCGCTAATGGACGGGACATTGGGATGTTTGCACTCCTCTTACTGAGACACCGGAACTACAAGGCATACATCGGAACTGATAGGCTTTCTCTCACCCCCCTTACTCATGGGCTTCCTTATTTATCGGGCGCCGCGGAGAATCCGATAAAGAGCACGAAATCATGCTAACTTTGACACAAGGCGTGTCGAAGGGCAAGCGTAAAAAGGTGGAATAAGTCTGAATACCGCTGGAGGCTCGTCCGCCATTCACCAGCGCATCAACAGTAAAGTGCGGAGAGCCTGTGAAGCCCAAGATTACGAGGTCGCGATATGCAGCGTGAAGAGGCAGCACAAGAGGAAGACATGTACGCAGATGCGCATAAACGATTTCGCGCCCACATCGTCATGCGGGCGCGAAACCCTCTGCAATTACTTGTCATGTATTGGCAC
>QZKI01000026.1 GCA_003598055.1 Candidatus Abyssobacteria bacterium SURF_17
CCTCGATGCCCGTCAGAAAACTCACGTTCTCGAACACGCCCGCGACCCGGGGGATTATCATCATTCCCTCAGGCAGGCGCGAGGCGGCATATTCCATCTGTGAGTAGTTGACGTCTTCGGCGGTGGGCCATTGGTGTTTCTCGAAGTCCTTGCGACAGTGAATAAGGCTCGACGATTCCGACATCCAGAAGCGTTCCGTGTTCGGGGAAAACTGGAAGCCGGTGCCGAAATAAACCAGCGGACACACATCGATATAGTCGTACCCGAGCTTGTATCGGAACTCAATCTCGTCATCAATTCGCTGTCGAACCTCTTCGGGGTCAAGCGAAAAATCCGAAGCCACAACACGCCCGAGAATCTGTTCTTTGATAGGCTCGTCAATGAACAACTCAACAAGCGGCAAGCGGTTAGGTTTCGCTTCGCCGGTCAACACGTTCCGAAGTCGCGTGAAGTCGGGCGCCGGCTGAACGGGTTTCATATCGCGGTTTCCTTTCTCCTGAGGTCAGCATAGATGGGCCAAATCGAATCCTGAGTTTTGGCGAGCGGGGGGTGCTCGCAATTCATCTCTTCCCCGTACCGATGTCCCGCACTATCTTCAGGAAGTATTCGAAATTCTCCAGAGAAACATCCGGCGGGACATAATGGTCGATAGCAGGAAAGAATCCGCCATCTCGAAGAAGCATTGGCACCTTGAATTCGACCTCTTCTCGAATTGCGCCAAAATCCAATGCAAGCGTGCGCTTGTCGAGACCACCTTCGATGATAAGGTTCTTGCCGTATTTCTTGCGGACCTCTCGAATATCCATTCCAGCCTGCACTTCGAATGGCAAGAGCTTGTTGACGCCCACCTCGAGAAACAGGGGAATGAGCGTATGAATATTGCCATCCGTGTCCACCTCGAAGACCTCTATTCCTCGCGAGCGAGCACAGCCTATCACTCGCTTGTAGTACGGAGACATGAACTCCCTGAAGAGCACCGGCCCTATCATCGGGCCATTACGATAGGCCATATCTTCCCAGAAGTCGATGGCGTCTATCTTCGCAGATGCCGTCATTTGTTCGATTACTCCGGTGAGGAGCTTTACCCACTGCTCGCCGATGGCATGAATCAACTTGGGCGAATCGTAATAAGCGAACATCAGATTGTCGAATCCAAGCAGATGTCTTGCCGTGCCGAACAGACCGCATACATAGAGATACACGGGCACATCCGATTCATTATAAAGCTGCGCGGTCTGATGCCAATTTCCCAGCCGTTCGGGCGTCGCAGGGTCAAGACGCCACTTTATATCTTCAAACGTTTTCATATCCCTCACGGGAAATTCGAGGAATTGAGGAAGGGTGGATTGGCGGCCCTTGAATTCTTTTATGACGCTTCCATAGGTGGTCCTCAATATTCTGTATTCGTCAGATTCTTCTATGACCTTCTCCTCGAATGCCGGCACAAAACCGGCGTCGTAACCGCCACCGATAAAGAAGGGCATTCGCAGGTCCATTCCAAAGTGAACATAGGCCGAGATGACTTCCACTTCCTCGGGCAACCCCTCTTTGCGCCAGCGCTCAATCGTTTCGGGCCAGAACCCGATTGTCTCAAAACGAAATGCTCTGTCAACTGGTTCAAACCTGCATGTGGCATGAAATCGTTCGCGCGCATTCATGCGTAGGAGTCTCCTCTCATCTGTGTTTCCTGCGGAGATACAAGAGATGTGGATTGCCCTGCCACCTTTATCCGACCAAAATGACGATGAGTCTCTTGGGGCCGTGCATGCCTTTGAACGGAACCCCTTGTATATCGGCAGTCATGCTCGGTCCGGTAATGAACGTGACATGGCTGTGGGGTGGTCTGTCTTTGCCAAAGACGTTTTCGATCACCTGTTCGTAAACGGGGTATATCCGCTCCACTGGAACGACGGCAATGTGAGTGATAGGCGCCAGTGAAACCAGTCGCGGCTGATTCTTGTCGTGAACAATGCAAAGGGTGCCCGACTCCGCTATCGCATAATCAACTCCCGTGATGCCCGCTTCAGCGCCATCGAACACGAAATCCTTGTATGAGTCGCGGTCTGAAAAGTCGCGCGCAAAGAAAAGATTCACGCCGGCTTTTTCCGCCCACGCCCGCAAATTCAAGGTTTCAATAATCCCGTCTGTCGATGCCAGCACTTTGTGCAAGCGATGCAACGTTGCGATTTCCGTCAACGTGTCCGCCGCCGTTACGTAATCTTTGCAGCGATGGACAACGGCAGTTTGCTCAACAAGATTCTCGATGAATTTCTCAATCAGGTGTTCCCGGCTCCATGAGAGTTCCACGAGCGGGGGCAGGGCTGGCCGCTTCGGCAATTCGCCTCTGGAAGCGTCGCGCAGTCTCCCAAGGATTTCGTCTCGTGTTGTCGTGTTTGTTCCCATTACTTGCACTGCTTACCTGTCGGTTCTTCTTCCGACCGGCAATGATTCGTTTCGCTGGAATCACGCCCGTCCATGCGCTCATGAAAGGTTCTTTCGGCCATCGAGGGGAAGTCCCTGCTTCTGAACCAGCCCTCAAAGGTTCCCTTGATATTCTTGAGCTTGCCGTCATCGGCATACCTATTGATAGCAGGCCTGGTTGCTTTTGCGCCCAAGTTCCATCGCCAGGCGCGTCTGATTCCCCATGTCAGAAGCTCCACAGCGGCAGACTCCTTCCACGAGCGTCGCTTACCCTTGTAGATTTCATCGCCCTCCACGTCTTTGGCGCGGTATGAGAGAAACATCTTCGGATGATCGATTCCGCTGGGGCAGATCTCCTTGCATTTTCCGCAGAGCGTACAGGCTCGATACAAATCCTGAGTCTTGTCCAGACCCAGCAGGAGCGGATTCAAAACCTGCCCCATCGGACCGGAGTAGGCCCAGCCATAGGGATATCCCCCAATCTTCATGTAGACAGGACAACCGTACATGCATGCCCCGCAGCGAATGCAGCGTAGCGCTTCCCGTGCCTGAATGTCGCCATAAAAACGTGAGCGACCGTTATCTATGACGATTATAAATAGCTCCTCAGGCCCGTCAATCTCATCGGCTTTCTTAGGACCGCTGTCCATCGACACATATGCGGATATCTTCTGCGCAGTGCAGTTCCGGCAGAGCAGGCGCAATAGATGCATGGCGTCGTTCATCGTGGGAACGACCTTTTCAAGGGTCATGAGCGAAACTTGGGTGCGGGGCGATGACTTCGCGAAACGGATGTTGCCCTCATTCTCAACGTTGATAATCGTGCCCGTCTCAGCGACGGCCATATTGACACCGGTTATGCCCATCTGAAGATGATGGAACTTGTCCCTCAAGAACGCTCTAGCCGCCGCGCCCAGTGCGACTGGGTCCGTCGTCGGCTCTCTCATGATGCCTCTCTCGAGGAATATTTTACAGATTTCGTCCACGGGTATGTTGATTGCCGGACCCACGATGTGAAACGGGGGACGCTCGAGCAGTTGCGCGATGAATTCACCGAGGTCGGCCTCGAACACCTCGATTCCGTTTGCCTTGAGAACGTCATTGAGGCCGATCTCCTCGGTCACCATGGATTTCCCCTTCGTCACATACCGGATTCCGCGCTCCTTCGCGAGTCTCAAAACGATGTCGTTCGCTTCCTTCGAATCACGAGCCCAAAGAACAACGGCTCCATGAGCGGCCGCCTTCTTTTCGAATTCTTCGAGAAGTTCCGGCATCCGCATAATTGCTTCGGCTCGAATTGCTCTGCCGTAAGCCAGCGCAGCCGCCGGGTCTGAAAATGAACTCATCGCTTCTTCGCGTCTCGCGTCGATGATGGAAGAGATGTAATCGAGCAGGGCTCGTGTGCGAACGTTCTTCAGTTCTTGCTCGGCAACGTGAGTAAATTGCTCAGTCTTGACCTTCATGCTTCACCGTTCCTCAGTGCATTTGCGAGGAATGTGGCAAGATGTACAATCTTTTTTTCGGGATGATGCCGGCTCAGGTAGCCGCCGATATTCAAGAGACAGCCCGGGTCGCATGTCACCAGAATGTCGGCGCCGCTTGCAATGTAATGCTTGACCTTCTGCTTGACCATAGCTTCGGAGATTTCCGGGTAATCATTTGCGAACTCGCCTCCGAACCCGCAACACGCTGTCTCTCTCTCCATAGGAACGAGCTCTGTCCCTTTGACGGCTCTGATGAGCTTTCTCGGTTGGTCGGAAATACCGAGACCACGCAGGAGCTGGCACGACGGGTGATAGGCGACTCTGCTCTCCGAGACGGCGCCGACATTTTCCATTCCAAGGATATCAACGAGATATTGTGAGAGCTCATATGTACGGGAAGCGAGCTGTTCCGCCCGACTCAGCCAGGATGGTTCGTCTTGCAGAAGCTCCGGATACCGATGTCGAACGGTATGAACGCACGAGCCGGAGGGGCTCACTATCGTATCGTCATTCTCGAAGACCTCAATGAAATGCTTTGCAGCTTTCTTGGCCTGCTTGACATAGCCGCTGTTGATTGCCGGTTGGCCGCAACAGGTCTGTTCTTTGTGGTACAGAGGTTGTAGCCCGATGTGACGAAGCAGCAGGAATGCTGCTTCTCCCACTTCGGGCAAGAAGAGGTCCACCAGACAGGGAATAAACACCGAGACTCTGCTCATGGCGCTTATCTTCTACCTCAGATATGAGACGCACAATCCTGGAGTATGAGTGTTCCCGGGAATGAATTACAGGCTGTGCGAGCACTGAGAACAGGCCGTCGTCGAATATCGGTACTCTGTTACGCAATTCCCAAAAGCTGACGTGCCTTATCGACGCCCGACGCCGCATCAGGCGCGTAACCGTCTGCCCCGATCTCGTCCGCATATCGCTGTGTGATGGGCGCGCCGCCGACCATAATTTTGACCTTGCTCGTCAGACCGGCCTGATGAAGCGCTTCTATGACCATTTTGAGATGGGGCATCGTGGTTGACAGAAGCGCAGACATGCCTACAATCTGAACGCCTTCTTGTTTGGCCGCCTCAACAAACTTCTCCGTGGACACATCTATACCGAGGTCCAAGACTTCGAAGCCGGCTCCCCGAAGCATCATTCCCACAAGGTTCTTTCCGATATCGTGCAGGTCACCCTTTACGGTGCCGATCGCGATTTTTCCAACCGGCTTCGCGCCTGTCTCGACAAGCTTTGGCTGTAAGATGCTCAATCCCGCGTGCATCGCCCGGGCGGCAATCAACACCTCAGGAATGTACATCTCATTCTTCTTGAACTTCTCGCCAACGATGTCCATGCCCGCAATCAACCCGTCTGAGAGAATCCGGGCCGGCGAGAGTCCTTCATTCAACGCATCGCTGGTGAGCTTCTTGACCGTCTCCATGTCGCCTTTTTGCAAAGCTTCGGAAAGTTGCCTCAAGTCTGCCATCTCTTTGTTCCTCCTGAAAAGCTTAGCCCAACATTTGTCGCCCTCATGGACGGTCCCCAACGAGTGCTTGGGGCGGAGCATGCTGCGCCCCATTACAGAAGCGTGCGTCAAAGCTCACGAACATATCTGTGACGATGCGCCAGTGCTTATTTGCAGAGTTTCGCGACATACCTGTAGGTGCGAATTTATTTGCATTGGCCGTTTCATGCCTCCAGCCGAATGAATTCGGCCCTACAATATGGCGAAAATCTCCGCAACCATGCGCTGGAAATGTCATTGTTCCAGTTTGTGAGCCCGGAAAGCAGCCAGGTACTGAGAACAATATTCGTCTCTTCCCAAGACCGTTTTTGCCGCAATGAGGCTTGCCATCATCTGCTTGTCAAGCGGGTCGAGAATAACGGCGTCGAGCCCTGCACTCATTGCTGCAACGAGAAAGATGCGATTGAGCAATCTCCGTTCAGGCAGGCCGAACGAGATGTTGCTGAGGCCGCACACAGCGTGAACGCCCGGGTACCTGTTCCGCACCTCTTGAATCATCCGCAGGGCAACCACTCCTCCATCCTGGGCGGTGCTCACGGCCATGATAAGCGGGTCTATATAAATGTCATCCGCGGCGATTCCGTCACGAAGCAGTGTCTCCACCAGCTCGCAGCCTATTTCGAGCTTATTCTCGAATTCCGTTGGGATGCCGCCGTCGCCCATGCAGAGGGCAACAACCTTGCATTCATGTTCTTTGATGAGCGGAAGTACTGCTGCATAGGTATCCTTCTCGGCGCTGATGGAATTAACCATCATTCCCTTGCCGCAGATTCGGAGGGCCTCCCGTATGACAACGGGGTCGGAACTGTCTATACAGAGAGGCGCATCAACCTCTGCCCGCAAAGTCTTTGCCATCCAAAGAAGGTATTCCATTTCCCTTTCGGCAAACGTGCCAGCATTGACATCGAGGAAATGCGCACCCGCCTGAAGCTGCGCCTCAGCCTCTGCCTTTATGAAGGTTGCGGCGAATTTTTCGGCAGCCTCCGCAGCTTGCTTACGACTTGTGTTGAGACGTTCTCCGATGATGAGCATAAGTCTTCTCCGCGATTGTTAGTAGACATTAGCATATAGGCCGTCTCTTGTCAAGAAAAATCCGGCTGAAGAATTGTCTTGACACAAAAAATCGGGAAATGGTAGAATCCAGGGCACACGAGAGGACTATAAATTAGCATTTACTAGTAAAGAGGTGGCGTATGGCTTGCTCTGCACATGCCTCGAACAGCGAGAAAAAAGTCCCGAGAATGAAATCGGAAGAGCGAAGGGAACAGATTCTCGAGGCGGCCCTTCATGTGTTCGCTCGGGAAAACTACCACGGCGCAACCACCGCAAAGATAGCCGAGGCGGCAGGCATTACGGAGCCCGTAATCTACCAGCATTTCAAGAGCAAACGAGACCTTTTCCTGGAGGTTCTGAAGAGGAGCCGAAAGGATATGATCGAGTGGAATACGAAGGTGCTTGCGAAGCATGACGACCCAATCGAGCGTTACCAGGGTTTCACGGATATGTTCAAGTATTATACCACACAGTTCAACCGTGATTCAGCGATGATGTGGGCGGTCGCCGCGACGGTCAACGACTCTGACATCAAGGCGGAAATACGTGACACCGACGACGCGGTTCTGGAGCAACTTACCAATAACATCAGGAATTCGATGGAAGAGGGCAAGATCAGCTCGCGCCACGCCCCCCAGGTGTTGGCGAGAATCATTCACGGCATCAACTCGCACCTGTCCTGGCTGATACTCGTCGGAGAGAGCCGTACGCAGGATTGGGTTTATGAGGACCTCAAGCGGTTCATTGCAGATGTGATGAGAAAGGACTAGCGAGTCTTTCTTCTGGCCGAAGGGAATTGAGGCCTGGAAATATGCCCCCTGTCACGCGCATGTCGAACCAGTCCTTGCGGATATGAGAGAAAGGAATTCGATGAAATGGCAAGAATAAAGGTTGACATCGACCGAAGAATCGGAATCATCAACCCAAGCATCTACGGCGGATTCATCGAGCATCTGGGAAGATGCATTTACGGCGGAATTTATGACGAAAGCTCTCCTCTGTCCGACGAGCGCGGTTTCCGAAAGGACGTGTTAGGAGCACTCAAGGCTTTGCGGCTCCCAAACCTGCGATACCCGGGCGGAAACTTCGTTTCCGGGTATCACTGGCAGGACGGCGTCGGCCCAAAAGAAAAACGCCCGCGCAAGATGGAATTCGCCTGGCATACTGTGGAGTCAAATCGGTTTGGCACCGACGAATTCATCGAGTATTGTAGATCGCTCGAGACGGAACCTTTTCTCTGTGTCAACTTGGGCAGCGGCACTCCGGAGGAGGCCGCGGCCTGGGTCGAGTACTGTAACGGAACCGAAGATTCTCATTATGCCAACATGCGCAAAGCCAACGGATATCCCGAACCCCACAACGTCAAATACTGGGGCCTTGGAAACGAAATGGGGGGATACTGGCAGATTTGCGCGAAGAACGCCGGGGACTATGCCAAAATCGCCGTCGAAGCCGCCAAGATGATGCGATGGGTGGACCCCACCATAAAGCTGATTGGATGTGGCTTCCTTGAACAAGTTGATCCCCCATCATGGAATCTCGAAGTCGTTGATAAGCTCGCCGGTTTCATGGACTACATTTCTCTCCATATTTACACCGGAAACTCTGATTATTACACCAATGTAGCCGGCCCCGTGCGCGCGCAACGACTGATAGACGTCTTCAATGCAACCATTACCATCGCAATGGCGGGGAAAAAAGCGCCGCGGCCGGAAATCGCGATGGACGAATGGAACGTTTGGTACAAGACCTTCGGCAGCGAGTTGGAGGAGCAGTACGACTTGTCGGATGCGCTTACCGTTGCCGGGTTTCTCAATGTGATGCATCGCAATTGCACAACGGTGACGCTGTCAAATCTGGCACAGATGGTGAATGTGATCGCGCCTATTTTTACAAGTCCGGAGGGGCTATTCCTTCAAACCATCTACCATCCATTCAAAGTGTACCGGGACCACTGCCACAGAATCGCACTCGACGCGTTCGTGGACTCGTCGAGCTATGAAACAAGGGTTGTGCACGAATGGAGCGGCGCCGGAAATGAATCTCCGATTGAGACAGTGCCTTATCTTGATGTCTCGGCCACACTAAATGAGCATGCCACGGAGCTGAGCCTGGCAGTGATAAACCGACACAAGGATGAACCCATCGAGACAGAAATACACCTTGGCGATTTTCAACCGAAACGAACGGCCCTTGTCTATGAGATAAACGGGTCACGGGTGGATGTCCAGAATTCGTTCTCGGAGCCCGATAATGTGACCACAACAGAAAAACGGTTCGAAAAAGCAGCAGGTGCGTTCAAATATCAATTCCCCGCCCATTCCATCACCCTTTTGAAGCTTGCGAGAGCTTGAGAACTCAAGAGAATGGCGCCAGAGCGTCACATTGTAGTCATCGGCGGAATGAACATGGATTTGGTGTGCAAGGCCGCAGTTGCGCCACGCCCCGGTGAGACAGTTGTTGGTGAAAGCTTTTACAAAGGCCTCGGCGGCAAGGGAGCGAATCAGGCGATTATGGCGGCCCGCCTCGGTGCGCCTGTCAGTTTTGTCGGGCGGGTTGGCGACGATGAATTTGGGCGGGAAATGTTGGCCGCCATGCGGGCGAACGGCGTCAGCACAGACTACATGAGAGTGGTTGACGGCTGCTCAAGCGGGATTGCGCTTATCATTGTGGATGCTAAAGCGCAGAATCAGATCGTTGTCATTCCCGGAGCCAATGATAGATTGGAGCCAAAGGATATAACGGACGCCGAGGAACTCATCGCCAAATCGTCTCTGATGGTTACGCAGTTCGAGTCGCCTTTGGAAACGGTAGAGACCGCTATCAACGTTGCGGCAGAGCACGGCGTCCCGGTTATTCTCAATCCGGCGCCAGTCATAACGCAGAAAATTAGCCCGTCAACATTAAAGAAAGTACAGATGCTTGTGCCGAATGAAACGGAGGCCGAGGCGCTAACCGGAGTAAAGCAAGATGTCCCGGATTTTGCGATGGCCGCCGCGGGATCTCTCCGCGAAATCGGTGTCGAGAGAGTGATTGTCACGCTTGGAGACGTCGGAAGCGTAATTGCCGACCCGCAAACGTTGAAGCGAATACCGGCATACAAGGTCACTCCGATAGACACAACTGCAGCGGGCGACGCCTTCGTAGGAGCGCTTGCGGCTGGATACTTCCTTTTCGATGAATTGGAAATGCTTGCGAGATTCGCATCCGCCGCGGGTGCGCTTGCCGTTACAAAAAAAGGCTCACAAGTATCACTGCCGTCTCGGCAGGACTTAGAAAGGTTTCTGTCCCAGCATGATTCGGCATTGCTGTCCCATTTTCAACATAAGCCCTCCGACAACAACCACGACTACTCGCCGTGAGCGGCAATTAATGGGAGCGGTTTTCTTATGAGTAATTGGAAACCTGTTCCGGGACACATCATGACCAGATGGGCGACGAGGGTCGATCCGTCTGCTCCGTTGGCCGAGTATCCTAGGCCGCAGATGGTGCGTCCCGAGTGGAAGAATCTAAACGGTCTCTGGGAATATGCAGTCACGCCGAAAGAAGCGGCACTGCCGGAAACGTTCGAAGGCAGTATTCTGGTTCCATTTGCCATTGAAACGGCATTGTCTGGCGTCAAACGGTCCCTGCAGCCGCATGAGAGATTGTGGTACCACCGCTCCTTTACGATTCCGCCCGGCTGGTCGAGCAAACGAATCTTGCTGCATTTTGAAGCTGTGGATTGGCATTGCATCTGCTCCGTGAATAGTAAAGAAATCGGGGAGCACACCGGAGGATATGTCCCCTTCTCTTTTGATATCACCAAATATCTGACAACGGGTGAGAACGAACTTGTAGTAGCTGTATGGGACCCCACTGATACGCACTGGCAGCAAAGAGGCAAACAAGTCCTCAACCCGAAAGCTACTTATTACACGGCCACGAGTGGCATATGGCAGACAGTGTGGCTGGAACCAGTGCCCTTCGAGAATCATATCGAGTATCTGCGTCTCCAGCCCGACATTGACTCTGAATCCCTGCGGGCAACCATTTACGCGGTATCCGCCGGCAGAGCAAGAGTGACCGTTTATGCTGCAGAAAAACAGGTCAGCCGCATAGAGGGTGATGTAGGTCAAGAGCTGCGCCCGCCGATACCTGCTCCCAGATTATGGTGTCCGCAGGATCCCTTCCTTTACGATTTGAAAGTCGAACTTTTGAAAGGGGAACAGGTCATAGACTCGGTCAAGAGTTATTTCGGCATGCGCAAGATATCCGTCGATACGGATGCATCCGGCCACAGGCGAGTTTTTCTCAACAATAAGCCCATCTTCCTGCACGGTCCTCTTGACCAGGGTTATTGGCCCGATGGCGGGCTGACTCCGCCTTCAGACGAAGCCTTGATTTTTGATATAGAGAAGACCTTGCAGTTAGGATTCAACATGACCCGCAAGCATGTCAAAGTGGAGCCAAGGCGATGGTACTATCACGCTGACCGTCTGGGCCTGATTGTAATCCAGGACATGGTCTCCGGCGGAAAGGATAAGCAGAGCGAGAAAGAAAACGTTCTTACCGTACTATTCGACATACAACGGAAGGATACGGGCAAGAAGGCTCTCCGTAAGGCGTGGCGCGAAACCCCTGAATCACGCCAAGATTTCGAGCGGGAACTGGTCGAGATTATCAATCATCTGTATAATGCTCCCAGCATAGTTGCCTGGGTTCCGTTCAACGAATCCTGGGGCCAATACGAAGCCGCTCGAATGGCGAATCTTGTCAGGGCGCACGATCCCTTCCGACTGGTGGACCACGCCTCAGGCTGGCAGGACCAGAGGGCGGGCGACTTCTGCAGCCGGCACACATATGTCATCAAACTGAAGCCGCCTCCCAGGAAAGATGAGAGAATCTATTTCATTTCTGAGTATGGAGGGTACAACTGCCAGGAGCCGGGGCATCTGTGGAATAAGGAGAGCAAGTTCGGATACAGGATGTTCAAGGACAGGAGGACACTCGCCGAAGCCTTTGCCAAGCTGATACGCGCCCAGTTGATCCCCCTGATCCCCAAAGGACTGGGCGCCGCAGTCTATACGCAATTCAGTGACGTTGAGATTGAATCGAACGGTTTTTTCACCTTTGACAGGGAAATTCTGAAGATTGACAAGGAGCAGACTGCTGCCCTCAACAAGGAGATATACACAGCCTTTGAGACAGTGGAGAAGCAGCATACGAACGGCACCTAGAGGATTCCCATCGGTGAATCCGGGAGAAGGAAGGAACCCATGAGCACACTCACCCCAAGAGAACGAGTGATCGCCGCGCTTAGGTACGAAGAAACCGACATTATTCCATACGATATCATGATAGAACCCGAGGTCGAAGACCGCTTGAATGAACATTACGGCGGGAGAACATGGGAAAGCATGATAGAGAAGCATGTGGTTTTCGTGGGTTTTCCCGTCATGGCACGGCCGGAACCGGTAGACGAAAAGCATGTAAGGGACGAATACGGCTGCATATGGGATTTCTCGGCTCGTCCGATACACGCCGTGCAGTTCCCCATTCAAGAGCCAAGTGTTGAAGGATACAATTTCGATGCGGTGTTGCAGGTGGTTCTCGATTCCTTTGATAAGAACAGCGCCGATTTAATCATTGGCGAGAGCACAGACAAGTTTGTCTTGGGACAGCTCAACTTCGGCCTGTTCGAACGCTCGTGGACGCTCCGTGGCTTCGAGAATGTTCTGGTTGACAGTATTCTGAATACTGCCTTCTATGAGGAGTTACTCGACCGTATTCTTGAAATGCAGCTTGCGATGATAGACAAACTCTGCGAGTTTCCCATAGACGGCGTCTTTCTCGGAGACGACTGGGGTGACCAGCGTGGCGTCATGCTTGGTCCGGATAGATGGCGTCGGCTCCTCAAGCCACGCACACAAAAGCTGTACGAGCGTATTCACAAAGCGGGCAAACCGGTCTTCACTCACTGCTGCGGCAATATTTTCGAGATTATTCCCGATGTGATTGAGATGGGATTGGACGTTCTCGAATCGCTTCAACCGGAGGCAATGGACGTATATGAGATAAAACGACGCTTCGGCAAGAATCTGAGGCTGTGGGGCGGGTTGGGGACGCAACAGGTCCTCCCTTTTGGCACAGCAGACGAAGTGCGTACCGAAATTCGCCGGCTGATCAAGGAAATGGGCCGGGGCGGCGGTTATATACTTGCTCCGGCCAAACCACTCCTGCCGGAAGTGCCGACGGAAAACGCAGTCGCTGTCATCGAGGAATTTGCACAAAGAGGATGAGCACCATGCGGCTCACGCGTTTGTGCGAGCACCGTTCTCAGAGGAGGAGAAGAGAAGCATGAATGTCGAATTGCAGCAGTTGCTCGACCTGTACCTGCAACCGACGCCGGTTCCAGCGGACATGACGAGCCGAGACATCGTTTGCAAGGCCGTTGAGTTCGACAACCCTCCGCGCATCCCCTACAGCTTTGTTACCCCGGTTGCGAGCGATTTCTTCGAGGTTGCCGCGGTGCCCAAGTTTATTGCGCTTGTTGACTCTCAGAGTGAAGTCGCAAACGTGTGGGTTGCCGAACAGAATAAAGAGCGGAGAAATCGCGGCGAAAAATACTACGATGAATGGGGCGTCGGTTGGGAAGTGACCGGCAGGCTGTGGGATCACTCTTTTGATCATCCGCTGCGTGATTTGCGAAAGCTCGATAGCTATCAGTTCCCTAATGTAGTTGCTCCCGAGAAGTTTGATGTGCTCAGGCCGTATGTCACGCAAGCGCGCGATGCCGGGAAGTATGTCGTGGGGTTCGACCCAATTCTCTTGTTTGAGAGAATGCGGGCACTTCTCGGTTTTGAAGAACTCATGGTCGCGCACTACACCCAATCCGATGGCTTGGAGGCACTGCTAGACCGATTGGCCGACCTGGAAGTGGCCGTGGTAGGGGAGTGGGCGCGGATAGAGGGCGTTGATGCATACATGACGTGGGACGATTGGGGACTCCAAACGTCGCTCCAGATGAGTCCTGAGGCCTTCCGGAAATATTACAAGCCACGATATGCGAAAATCGTCGAGGCCGCACATTGGCAGGGTATGCACTATATTTGGCACAACTGCGGACAAATATTCGATATCATTCCGGACATGATAGAAATCGGCGTGGATGTCATTCAACTCGATCAGCCTCGCCTGATGGGATATGACGAATTAGCAGGCGCATTTGGTGGGAAGATTTGTTTCTGGAACACGCTTGACATACAGTGGTCAACCATAGAGAACCCGACCGAGGATGAGGTGCGGGCCGAGGTGTCAAGAATGGTGAGGGCCTTCAATTGCTTCCATGGAGGATTTATGGCCCGCCAATATCCGGATGTGCTTGACATTGAAATGCCTTATGAGCGCCACCTGGCGATTTATGAGGCTTTCCTCGCGAATGGATGCGCGTTGTAACAACAGTTGACATCGGGAACTCTGCGGTATGTCTCATCGGGCAGCATTCGCATTCTTCTCCCCCCATTCGGTGCAATTCGTTGAGGAAGAAAGACTGAATCTGAAGAGAAGTATAATACGGGGGCCTAATCAGATTTTCGCAAACCCGGAAAGGAAACACAGACAATGAAAAAGCAACTACGAGTGGGATTCGTCGGATGCGGCGAAGCCACGCAAGCGCTTCACACACCGGCGCTGAACAGCCTGGCCTCACTCTATCGCATTGCCGCTTGCACCGACGCAAGCGCGGAGGTCATGGCGCAGGTGGCATCCCGCACGGGCGCAAGGCCGATAGAGCGGCCACTTGACCTCATCAATGACCCTGACGTTGACGTTGTTCTCATAGCCACGCCCGACATGTATCATAGTGATTATGCGCTTGCCGCATGCACGGCGAAGAAAAAGGCCGTGCTCGTGGAGAAGCCCATGACGCTCAATCCGCGCATGGCGCGGGAAATTGCGCGCGCATCCGACGAAACCGGAGTTCCCGTCCTCGTGGGCTACGTGCATGTTTACGACCCGGCGGTCCGGAGGGCGGCGGAGCTTTGGGGCGAAACAGGATTTTTCAATTACGGCCAGTTTCGGTGCTTCCTCGGGCCAAATGAAAAGTATACTGCGGACGATATTCTCCAGACTATACGACCCGCCATGGCCGACCGCTGGCCGGGCCTGATCAACCAGCTTAGCCTGGCCGCAGTCTCAACTGAACTTCTCGGTACGGGCGTCGAGGTAAAGTATGTGGTGGGCCACGCGCTTCTTCGAGGGCTTGTCATCCACGATATTCCGGTTATGCGCCGGCTGCTCGGCGAGCCGGTGAAGGTGGATTACGCCTCCATACGGGCTATGGGCCCGCCGATGAGCGAGGTTGGGATGGCCATTGACGTCATGTTCGATTACGGCCAAGGAAGGGTTCTTCTCCAGGCCGAATTCGAGAAAATGAAAGTGACCGACTGGGGCTTTCAACTGCGCCGCGACGACCTGCACCTGCACGTCCAGTATCCGCCAACCTTTGCAGCGGCTGCACCTTCCACGTGCAAAGCTATATATGAAAAAAACGGAATGACAGTCGAGGAAATTCACGGCGGTCGCTACGAGACCGGTTTCCGATGCGAATGGAAGCATATTTACGACGTGGTAACAGCGGGAGTTGCGCCGATTGCCAGCGCACAGGATGCTGTGAAAGACCTTGAGCTTGTCGACGAAATCATAACGGTTGCAGTAAAGAGTGGCAATTAGGGGGTGCTGAATGAATACGCCATCGGGAGTTGCATTCGTAGGAGCCGGTTTCATTTCCTATCTGCATCTGTTTGCCATACGCAGCAATCCAAATGTAAGACTTGTTGCGCTCGCATCCCGTTCGAGGGACATCGCCGAAAACAGGGGCAGAATATTCAATGCCGACCCGTATACGTTCGACAACATGGGCACAATGCTCGGCCGAAAAGATATAGATATCGTATGTGTGCTGAGCCCCAACTCACTCCACGCCGAACACGCGCTTGCCGCAATCAAGGCGGGTAAGCACATCGTCATCGAAAAGCCCATGACGGTGACCTTGGCCGATGCCGACGCCATCGTCAAGGCCGCTGAATCAGCAGGCGTAGGAATCGGATACGCCGAAAATCAAGTGTTCGCGCCTGTCTTAATGAAAGGACGCGAGCTGGTCGAGCAGGGAGCGATAGGCAAGGTGAAGAGCGTCGTTGGCTTCTGCGGACACGGCGGCCCGTCCAAAGCCGGTTGGTTCTGGAAACCACAATTCTCCGGCGGCGGCGCGAACATAGACCTCGGGCCGCATACACTCGAAAGCGCGCTCTATTTAGCGGGCAAACCAGCGATAAAGAGGGTAAAATCGAGCCAAATCACCGAGGCGCCCGAAGGAGGAATCGACGTCAAAGCCGAATTCGTGCTCGAATCCGACAACGGAATCGAATTCACCATAACCAGCTCTTGGCTTGAGGAGGATGACAATTTCTATTATGAGGTCTTCGGCGAAAAGGGGAGTATTAAATGCGTGTTTGCGCCCGTCCCCCAGTTCGTAACGCTCTTTCCTGAGCAGGGCGAGCCGGAAGACATAGAGTTTCCAGGCCGATTCGACATGCACCTTGACAAGTATGTTGCCAGTATGGGCTATGTCGGCCAGCTCGAACACTTCGAAAAATGCTTCAGGACCGGTGCGATTCCGTCTGAATCGGGAACCGATGGCAGAACCGTGCTCCGGATTTTGGGCGCCGCATACCTGTCGGCCGCGAAGCAAGCGCCCGTGGAGTTGTCGTCAATCCCTTCAGACAAGACGCCGATACAACTCTGGCTTGGAAACTAAGCGCTGAATATCACAAATCGCGAGAGATATTCTCGCGCCTCCGTAGGGGCCGTTCGCGAACGGCCCGTACGAAGCATTGACCACAAATTCCTTCGTAGCGGCGACCCGGTGGGTCGCCCTTACAAGAGATGAGAGAATATGCCACCATATTCATGAGAAACACCACTAGGAGCGCGACATAATGAGCATCAATCTGCATTTCACCGACGATGACTGGCAACGAATCGAGCGCGACTGGACCGCCTGGTGGGCGGGCGGACTCGACCGTCCCCTAGTCATCATCGAAAATCCCACTTCGCTATTACCTTTGTCAATGGAAATGACGCATGAGTTCCTTCTCGAGAAACCCATTGATGAGGTACTCGACCATCATCAGATGCTCCTCGAGGCCCGAGAATTCTATGGCGATGCGTATCCCAGATGGTGGCCCAACTTCGGCCCCGGCATTATGGCCGGTTTTCTCGGCGCCAAGGTCAACTGTGACCCTGAGATGGCCACGGTATGGTTCGAGCCGAATGAGAAGCCAGCCATCGACGAGTTACGATTCACGTACGACGCTGAGAATCCCTGGTGGAAGCGTATAAACGACCTCACGCGAAGGGCGGTCGAACGATGGGGAAATAAAGTCTGCATCGCACATACCGACCTTGGCGGAAACCTTGACATCCTCGCCTCTTTTCGAACAACGCAGCAGCTCATCTATGACTTGTTTGACGCTCCCGGAGAAGTGGTTCGGCTCTGTGGAGAGATAACGAAACTGTGGGTGCGATATTACGATGAACTCGATGCGATCATCAAGAAAGCAGGCCGCGGGACAACGCCATGGGCGCCGGTCTGGTCACCTAAGCGCTGTTACATGTTACAAAGTGATTTCTCGTACATGATATCGCCCGAGATGTTCCAGAAATTCGTTATGCCCGACCTCGAGGCATGCTGTTCGACTCTCGACCATCCCTTCTACCATCTCGACGGCCATGGACAAATCCGCCATCTCGACGCGCTTCTCTCAATCGGGAAACTTGCGGGCATCCAATGGATTCCGGGCGACGGGCAGCCGCCGGAGGAGGAATGGCTCGAGCTCCTCAAACGCATCAGGGACGGCGGGAAACTCTGTCAGCTTTTCGTAACGGCGGAAGGTGCGCGCACTATTGTCAAGGAACTCGGCGGCCGAGGGTTCGTATTTTATATCATGTCGTTCATATCCTCTCGCGAAGAAGCCGACGATTTTCTCCGCGTTCTCGCTGCTGAAGATTCATCTCGATGAGCTGTTTTTTTGAACCATGCGGGGCAACGCATGCAGTCTGTTGCCAGAACTCATAGCCCTGGGATAATTCGCCGGGCGTTTTCGTAATAAATTTTCCGAAGGATATCATCAGGCAAGTTGATGCCTCGGATGTTCCAGTTTCTCAGGCGAGGTTCACTCGGCGGAATCGCTTCGTCCTCGGTCTCGTAGAATCTGAAAATTGTGGAATTGTAACGCCCCATTTCTTCGGTCCACTGTTCCACTTCCGACGTCTTATCCAACGCACTCATGACGATAATGTCGGTGCCGTGCATTATTCGGTCAGCACATTTCACGAACAGTTCTCGCGTTTTCTCGGGATGCCTGCCGGCTTCATCAACAACCGCGGAGGCATCCACAAAGAAATTCGGGAATTCGTCGAGGTTTGCGGCCACGTGAGCCACTTCCATATCCCATGCATCGCTGCCGAGATGCGCGCCGATGAATGTCGTGTTCGGGTGCTTTCGTATAACGTTGTTCCGTCGCCGCATCAACTCCTCGAAGCTCGGGAAATTCTCACGGCCGTAATAGACCCATGCGGGAATTTCCTCCAATAAGAGACGCCATGGATTGTACTCATCAACCGGTCTCCAATATGCCGGTGGGTCGCCGATGTGAATCAATACAGGCATCCCAAGCTCACTGGCCTTATCCCAGACCGGGTCAAGCCGTGGGTCGTCCGGAGCGATGAGAATTCCTGACCGCTCTCGTGCAACCAGCCCCAACTCTTTCGAAACTTTGATGCCCACCGCGCCGACTTCCTTGCTCCGCGCGAGATGCTCTCTTTGTTTCCTCGCATAGTCTGGCTCATCTATGGTGGTAAGGTCGAATGTGACCATCACGGCAAGGCGGTCGGGATGGGCGCGCGTATGTTTGAAACAAATGGATTCGTTGTATTTCATGACCTCCTGATTATCCATCCCCATCGCGAGCAGAATCGATTTCTCGACGCCGTGAGTATCCATCAAATGAAGCATGCAGTCGGTATCAGCGAAGAGGTGGGTGTGAACATCAATCTTATGTGCGATGCGGCTCTTGTAGTTCTCCACGGTCGGCTTCTCCTGCCTGAGAATCTTCCAACGGCCATCTCACAAACTTCCGAGAATTGGCATGGGTTCATGTTCATACCCGGCCTTTTTGATTGACACCATCAGGCCGGTGCGGTAGAATCGGTCGCGAATTTCGCGTAACAACGGTATGGATTGTGTCAGGCATGAAGTCTAGCGAATATGAATGCTGATGTCAAAAATGACCTTCACCTGTTCTGGGTGAGTGTAGTGCTGCTGTTCCTCGAGCTGCTCATCATCAGGTGGCTGTCGGCTGAGCTGCGCATATTTGCATACTTCAACAACCTCGTGCTCATAATCTGCTTTCTCGGCATCGGACTGGGGTGTGCCAGCCCGAAGAAAACGGTGAGCTTTCTGCCCTCACTCGCAATACTCTCTCTGCTCGTATTCTTTGTGTATTGTCCCATAAATCTGGGCATCTTTTCCGTTGAAAAAATCACGGCGTACCTGTCGAATCTCAAAGATTTCGTTATATGGTATCAGACAATCTCACACGGTACAAAGCGGGTATGGGAAATCCTGCTGGGTGCTATGATGCTGGGGCTGTTGACCCTTGGTGTGGTGTATCTGTTCATCCCCTTCGGCCAATCGTTAGGCCAATTGCTCAATAGCGCGGCGCGACCGCTCAGGGCCTATACGATAAATATCCTGGGTAGCATCGCAGGCATCCTGCTGTTCACGGCGCTCTCCTTTATCTCATCACCTCCGCTGGTGTGGTTCGGAATCCTCTTTGTCTCGGTACTTGTTCTGTTTGTGTTCGAGGAGAAGAGGAGATTGTTTCTTCCCTCGCTCGCATTCATGGGCGTTACCGTGGCGCTTATTTGGTGGGACGGTACTGGCCGCGAGCCAGGAACGGAAGAGCTTTGGTCACCGTATCAGAAGCTGGAAGTGGTTCCGCTCGAGGTTCGAGGCGGCGACATCGCCACGAGATTAGGCTACGTAATAAACGTCAACAACGTGCCGTACCAGCAGGCTGTGAACCTCTCATATGATTTTGTCAGCTCAAACCCCCAGATATACGGATTCAAAGACCCGAACGTCTTGAAATTCGACCACTATAATCTGCCATATCTGTTTGCAAACAATCTCGAGGATGTTCTGATAGTAGGAGCTGGTGCGGGCAACGACGCCGCCGGCGCCTTGAGAAACGGCGCTCAGAGCGTGGACGCCGTCGAGATAGACCCGCTCATCATCAAGATAGGCAGGAAATTGCATCCGGAACGACCATACGACTCGGAGCGAGTAAATCTGATAAACGACGACGCTCGCTCATTCTTTCATCGTGCCAGGAAGCGTTATGACCTTGTTGTCTTTGGATTGCTCGACTCGCATACTCTCTCTTCAAATCTCTCCAACGTCAGGCTCGATAATTTCGTCTACACGCTCCAGAGCATTCAAGAGGCGAAGAGCCTCCTCAAACCCAGTGGGGTGATTGTGCTCATCTTTGATGTCAGGGACAAGTTCATCGGCCAAAGCCTATTTGAGATAATGTCGCAGATATTCGGCAGACAGCCGATGTGCTTCAACTTGGCGGACAGCATCCGAGGTTGGGGAGGCAGCGTGTTTGTGGGGGGCGACGCCGCAACTATTTCGGGAACTATGACACGGTATCCGTTCCTGAACACACTCGTTGACGATTCGTTTGCGGCTGCGACGACGCCGGCACAGATTCCCACAGATGACTGGCCCTACCTGTACCTCGGAGGCAAGTTCATTCCTTCGCTCTATTACATTGTATTTGCCCTTGTGATGGCGATTACCGTGGCAATGGTACGGCGGAATTTTGGTGGGCTAAAGGGTGTCGACTGGCATTTCTTCTTCCTCGGAGCAGGGTTTCTCCTGATAGAGGTGCAAAACGTGAGCAAGCTGGCGCTCCTGTTCGGCTCAACGTGGCTTGTGAACTCCATCGTCATATTCGCAATTCTCGTAATGATTCTTCTGGCCAACTATTACGTGGCCGCAGTAAATATCAAGTCCCGGTTGCCCTATTACGCAGGACTTGCCGCAAGCCTCACGGTCATTTACGTCTTTCCACTCGAGCTGCTTGCGCGCTTTCAACTTCTGCCGAAGGCGCTCATTTCCGGCTCACTCTTGTCGCTTCCGATTTTTTTTGCGGGAATTATTTTCGCGCATTCATTCAGCAGATCGAAGGAGTTGAACAAGGTCTTCGCATCCAATCTCATTGGAGCGATGCTGGGGGGCGCATTGCAGTGCATGTCATTTGCGGTGGGCCTTAATGCATTGATTCTCGTCGCGCTCCTGCTCTACGTCCTTTCCTACATGTCGCTGGGACGGCTGCTGGGCGAGGGGGGCTGAACTCCGCTGACCTCGGCCACGCACCTACCTCGCGGAATTCTTCCGTGCTCCTGTACGAGATTCGTCGAGGCGGGAAACCGTTAGTGTTATCTTTCTCGGCTCAACGGTCACAACGGACAGCGCCGAAGGACGGCGAACCAAATCCTCTGACAAAACCACCTCCTGCCTCCCTTCTTTCATCGTCGACATATCCACGGTTATCTTGAGAGTTCGAGGGTCGAGCAGGTCGAATGCCGCCGCCCTGCCCAGCAGGGTGACGGTGGCTTCCTTGGATTTCGGTTCCTCGATGGTCCAATCGGACGCGACGGTACGATATTCGATGGGAACGACGAAGTCACGGCGAACAGTCCCCGTCTGATACACGAACACGAACCAGAGCGCGCACGCAAGAAACACTGCTGTTGCCTTTTCGCGCGGATTCTCCCGCAGCCAATGACGCCACGTCTTGGGCCTTCGAGGCGGGAATATATCCTGATAGAACCGTTGCAGTGCCTTCCTCAATTCGGAGATATCATGCAGTTCGTCGATTCTCTCTTCACGAGCAAGGGAGATTGTGCCTCGCTCCTCGGAAACGACGATGCAGAGCGCGTCGGAACGTTCGGCCAGGCCGAGCGCGGCGCTATGACGAGTGCCGAGGCGACCTTGCGTCCTGACTCGGGTGGATAACGGGAAGTAACACCCGAACTTGGTTACACGTCCCTGTTCAATGATGACTGCCCCATCATGCCCCAACGAATGCGGGTCGAAGATGCTCTCGAGCAATGGCTCGCTGAGACGTCCGTCAAGCTCAAACCCGCCTTGAAGGTGCCGAGCAAGCGGCTCTTCTCCACGGATTGCCACCAGCGCCCCGATTCTTCTCTGCGCCAGGTTCGACAGCGCGCGGATGAGGACCTCGATCTCCGGATATTCGGAAAAGAGATAGGAATGTCGTCGAATGGCTCCCGAAATGCTTATGCGCTCGAAAAACCGCCTGAGTTCCTCTTGGAAAATGACGACGAGAGCGATAAGAAGGATTGCGAAAAACGCCTGCAATACAACAGCCGACAAGTACATGTGGAAGACGAGCGCGGCGATATAGACGACCCCAAGCACCATGATTCCGCTGAGGACGAACCTCGACGCTGTCGCCTTAAACCATATCAGCATCACATATATCAACACCGAGATGATGGCGATATCAACGAAGTCGGCCACCCTGAACGTTTGAAATAGTTGAGTGAAGAATTGCATCATGGCGAGTTAAATCTCCACGGCGGAGTTCCGAAAAGTAATGTTAAAAGAAGCGCTTATAGGCAAAACTTCTTCTCTATGGACAGGAATACCACCTTGCCATTATGTTTCCGGAATAGCCAACTGCTTCACAAATGCCTTTACCACAAGGATACCACAAAATCCTCCATAAATACAGGCGTCTTGCCGAAATATACAGCGCGGGACGACTTTGATTGATTTCAGACTATCGGAATGGTAGAATCTCTGTCGCTACCGGGCAGCCGACAGAGCTTGGCTGCCAACCGCTCATATCTCGCTTGTTTGGAGAAAGGTGCGAATGAATCATGGCATACAAATTTCTGACAAGACCGCTCACGGTACGGAACACAACGTTTCCGAATAGAGTTGTTTTTCCGCCCGTACAAACGAACTATGCCTCCGAGACCGGCGAAGCAACCGACCGACTCATACGATTCCATGAGACGATTGCGCGGAACAACGTCGGACTATCCATCGTGGGCGCCACTGGCATTTCGCCGCATTCACGTCTCGGTCCACAGAGCCTCTGCCTGTATGATGACCGGCACATCGCACCGGCGCGTCGGCTGTTCGATGCGATACGAAAGGCCGGCTCTGTCCCCGCGGTCCAGCTCAACCACGGCGGACGCGTCATGTCCCCTGAGCTCGCCGGTGGCACTGTCGTGGGGCCGTCGGCCTTAGCGTCACCAGCAGCAGGCATCGTCCCGCACGCGCTTTCGCTTGAGGAAGTCGAGCAAATCATCGGCCAGTTCGTTCACGCGGCAGAGGCGGCGAAAACCGCGGGTGCAGCCATGGTCGAGTTCCACGGCGCGCACAGTTTCCTGCTGAACCAATTCATGTCGCCCGCATCCAACACGAGAAATGACAAATATGGCGGCAGCACCGAAAATCGGGCGCGGATAGTGAGGGAAATTCTCGAGAGGACACGGCCCCGTGTGGGAAACGATTTCGTACTTGGCCTGAGAATGAGCGTGGACGAGTACGTGGACGGCGGGCTAACCGTCGAGGAAAGCCGAAAGATGGTTAACCTGTTCATCGAAAGCGGTCTTGACATCATCCACGTTTCCGGCGGCGGAATAGACACCGGCCCGCGCATGATTCAGGAGGCCGCAGAAGGAAATATTGTGAAACTCGCGGGCGAAATCAAGAAATTCGTAAACATTCCTGTAATAGCGGTTGGAGGCATCCTCCGGCTCGAGCAGGCTGAAAGCGCGCTGAAAGACGGACTCGCCGACATGGTGGCCCTCGCCCGCGCGCTCATCGCGGACCCGAAACTTGTCACCAAATCGCTCGACGGAAAGCCTGAAACCGTGCTCGAATGCACTGGCTGTCTTCAGTGCTTCATGGAGGGTGAACGACCCGGCATGACCTGTTCAGTCAATGAAAACCTTTGATGCCGGCATCGCCACTCAGGAATTCTGTGACATAGTTAAATATCTTATTGTGTCGGATTTTCTGTTGTAGGGGCGACTCAGTGAGTCGCCCCTACAATAACTCGACACGCCATCAACCGTGTGAAGCTACGCACATATACCGAGAGGAAGGGAGCGAACCTGTGGCCAGAATACCGTATGCAGAAATCGAAAATGCGCCGGAGAAAATTCGTGATTTCTTCGTGAAGATGGGTGCGAACGATGTTGAGATTCTGAATATCTTCCGGATGATCGCGCACAGCGACATCTCAGTTCGCGAATTCATCCGGCTTGGGAGCAGGCTTCTCGTCAAACCGCATCTGGACCCCCGATTCCGCGAACTTGCCATTCTGAGGATCGCCCAGATGAACCAAGCACGCTATGAATGGACACACCACATTCCCATCGCCGTGGGAGTCGGTATTACGCCGGAGCAGATAAAGCAGCTTAAGAACTGGCAGGAATCACCGCTCTTCACCGACCGGGACAAGACAGTGTTGGGATTCACCGAGGAACTTGTGCGCGACGGCCATCCCACGGACGAAACGTTCGCAGCCGCTGCCGCGTTCCTCGAGCCCGCAAGCCTCGTCGAGTTGACGCTCTCAATCGGCTACTGGTCTATGGTGGCGAAATTCCTCAATACGTTTCAAGTGGACATTGAGGAAGATTTCAAACAAAAACACGCCAAGATTCTTGCTGACATCGGTTCGCTCTAAGAATCAGCAGCGGCATTCAGCTTTCGTTATGTAAGCGCATTCGGGATTCCGAGGTGCTCCGTGCGTTCTCTCGCGGATATTCATACATCAAGGGGCCGGGGTCGGCTTAACCCACATTGGGAAGCCATTCTTCTCCCGCAACTTGATGACCTCATCCCCTTTTCGGATTTCGGCGGCGAGGATTACCGGCTCATCTCTCAGGGTTACTCGCGAGCCCGTGACCGTTATCTTGTCGCCCTTCTTAATCGTGGTCTCCTGCTTCTTCAAGAACCAGGGTGGCCCGAGTTGGACGGGAATGTTTTCGGTTTCTGTATGGAGTCGCAAGTAAATACCCCGCTCAGCGCGCCTCTGCGTGGTGAAGGTTTCAATCTTGAGGATTGTGCCGCTAACTGTCTCGACCGTCTTGGGATCGTAGGCGGTGCTATATTGGGAATAGCGGGTCGAGCCGGTCGTCTCTCCCGTCTCTTCCGCCGCCAGCACCAAAATGGGGGCACTCAACATGATTACAGCAATACACACGAGAATCACACATAAGAACTTTTTCATGTCCTTTCCTCCTTCTGCAGAGAATTTCTGTCCACATCTCACCCTACGGCCAACATCAATACAATTATAGCGCAGTTACGCCCCATATTCCAGCTCGGAATATGCGCCGTCACAGTTGTTCCCCTCCCGCTGGCAACCGGTTGCTACGGTTCTAGTCTGATGCTATAATGACGAACAAAGTTGTCTCATTATTCAATGGCCGAACGCGGGTCGCACAAGTCGGGCCGGTTTACCGGAGGAACGGGGGGGAAAGAATGGCTTCCGGCTTCATACTGATGTCCCTCATTTGGCTGCTGCTGCTCATCTTGGTGCCGATCCTCCTGGCACAAGTGTTAAACCTCTCACGCAATGTCAAAGACCTGAAGAGAAGGCTCGAACAACTGGAAGGCCTAAGCCTCGGCCCCGTGCATCTCCCTTCTCCCGGGGAGCCGCCTCCGAAACCACCTCCGCAACCTGTTCAGGCAACGGCTCCTATTCCAGCGCCCTCACAACCTGAACCGGTAAAAACCGTTGCCGCCTTGGCGAAGCCGAAGGCTGACCTGGAAGCGATCATCGGCGGCAGCCTGCTCAATCGGGTTGGCGTGGTTGCCTTCGTGTTTGGCGTCGCGTTCTTCCTCAAATATGCGTTCGACAACCGGTGGATTGGGGAAACTGGCCGCGTCATCCTTGGATTGTTCGCGGGACTCGTTTTCCTCGGGCTGGGGGAGCGCTATCAAAGGAAGGATTACCCTCGGTTTTCACAGGGGCTGACGGGCGGAGGCATCGCGCTGCTCTATCTGTCCATTTATGCCGCCTTCGGGTTCTATCATCTTATCCCGCAGGTGCCTGCGTTCGGGTTCATGATTTGCGTCACCGCAGCAAGCGTCGTCCTGGCTGTCCGATACCGCGCCCTTCCCATAGCAATACTTGCGACGCTCGGCGGCTTTCTGACACCGTTTCTTCTGAGCACCGGCGTCGATAACCAGAGGGTTCTCTTCAGCTACATTTTCCTCTTGAATCTCGGCGTGCTCGGCCTTGCTTACTTCAAGAACTGGCAATTGCTGAATTATCAAAGCTTCATCCTCACGGCAATTACGTTCATCGCATGGATGGTAAGGTTCTATGTGCCCGAAAAGCTGTGGACGACCGTTTTCTTCCTGACATTGTTTTTCCTCGTGTTCGCTTTCCTGGCAATCCTGTACAACATAATCCATTCGCGAAGTGCTACTGCGCCGGAACTCATTCTTGCCTTCCTCAACGCAGGTCTTTACTTCGGAGCGATGTACCTGCTGCTTGAAGACAAGTATCATGATTACCTCGGCCTGTTCTCCCTCGCGATGGCAGGGATATATATTGGACTCTCCTACTTCACGCACGCGCGACACGAAAAAGGCCGTTTTCTCATCTGGATGTTCCTTGGCCTTGCGGCGACGTTTGTGACGCTCGCGATCCCTATCCAACTCAAGCAGAACTGGGTGACCATAGGATGGGCGGTCGAGGGAGCAATCCTGAGCTACATCGCCTTCAGGTATCGGAGCTGGAATGTATTCCTCGCCGCATTCGCTATTCTCGCGCTTGTCTTTTTCCGACTGATTTTCTTCGACGTCCAGTTGTCCCGCCAGTTCGTGCAAGAGGAATATGTGCTGCTTGTCAACAAACGGGGTCTGTCTTTTATCGTCGGTATTGCGGCGATGCTCCTCGCCGGATATTGGTCCGCAAAAGCATCCCTGAAAAGTTCCACCGAAGCCCGGGCCGCGGCGGGATGCTTGCTCATCATAGCCAATGTGTTGGCTATCATCCTGCTGAGCGTGGAGGCATACGATTTTCTGGAATACCTGCGGTATCAGAACCGCATTCCCCATGCGGTCTCGCGGCATGCGCAGCAGCTCTCGCTGTCGATCATATGGGCGCTCTATGCTGCTTTTCTGATTGTCGCAGGCATCTGGAAAGGATACAAACCGATTCGTTACATGGCGCTGCTGCTATTCAGCCTGACGATTCTCAAGGTCTTCTTCCTCGACCTCTCCGGCCTCGAACGTTTCTACCGGATCATCTCATTCATCGCGTTGGGAATAATCCTCATCGCCGTATCGTTCCTGTACCAGAAATACAAACACGTTCTTATCGGCCCGACTGCCACGGGAGGGGAATCAGAGTGAAACGCATACTCAGCGCATTGTCGATCTTCGCGATGATATGTCTCTTGGCTCCCATATCGGCGCGCGCGGACTTTACAGCGTCCGACTGGGAATCCATAAAGGCAGTCCAGGTTCCTGCACCTGCTGATTCCGGATATGCGTTTTTCGCAGTTGATGCCGAGATATATGACGGGAGTGCGGACGGACTGAAAAGTCTCCGCATCATCGATGCCGCATCACATGAGGTGCCGTATCAAATTCGAACGCAAGCGGAAAGTGAATCCAGAGAGGAATTCTCTCCGAAATTTCTCAACAACTCGTACGTTCAAGATAAATTCAACTCATTCGGTCTCGACCTGGGAGACCAACCGCCGAGTGTAAACCGGATCGACATCCTGACCACCAGTGAGAACTTCACACGGCGCGCATCGGTGGAGGGGAGCAGCGACCAGACCGAATGGCACATGCTGACAGACGAAGCATACATTTTCAATTTTACTCGGCATACTCGGTCTGAATATCTGCATCTGGAATTCCCGCTCTCGAATTTCCGCTACCTTCGGGTGAAAATATTCGACGATGGTACCGGACCATTGAAAATCAGCGGGGCAAAGACCTTCAAAGTGCAGAAGATAGAAGCGGAAACGGAAACGTGGCCGCTCACGATCATAGAGAAAACCGAAAATGAGGACAAGAAAACTACCGAAATAAGTCTCGATGCGCAATACCGCGCTCTCCCCATTCGCGAGATGGAGCTCAATGTGGCCAGCCACAATTATCACCGCACTGTCGCCGTGCACTCAACCGATGACCGCGAAGAGTGGATTTCTCTGGGGAGTGGCATCATTTTCAATTATGACCTCCCGCAGTTCAAGAAGACAAACAATCGGGTCGCATTTCGCGAGAATAGCAATGACCGATATTTCAAGCTTGTCATCCATAACTATGATGATGAGCCGCTCGATGTCCGCGGGGCGACGGGCATCGGCCTCGTGCGCGGAGTTATCTTTCCGTTAAACGATAAACTGCCCTATACTGTTTTCTTCGGCAACCAGAGCGCGCAGGCGCCCCAATACGACCTTGCCCATCGCATTCCTTACATCGAATCCGACCGACTCCCGCGCTGCACGCTCGGGCCGCGTGTGCCCAATCCTTCATACGTGGAGAAGAAGCCCGTCCGCCCCTGGAGCGAAGAACACGCCTGGCTGCTCTGGGCAATCATGGCAGCCGTCATTCTCTTCCTCGCATATCTCATCTTCAACCTCACCCAGAAGACACGGCCCGAAAACCACACCGGCTGAGAATCCTTTCAACAGGGACCGCTCCTGACCCATGAATCCATGATTTTCGCTTGACAAACGAGATGTCGCGTATTAATATCTAATATAGATATCGGTTTTAGATATTATATCAGGAGACGCTTTATCCGATGATACGGGAATTCCTCCGAGGGTCCATACGTGTTCACGTGCTGTACCATGCCTCGAAAGAGCCCATCTTTGGAGTCGCCATCCTGAAGGAACTCCGCAGACACGGATACCGACTCAGCCCGGGCACGCTCTATCCGCTGCTGCACCGAATGGAGAAGGAAGGATTGCTTGTGTCTGAGTCCAGAGTCGTAAAAGGTAAGGTCAGGAAATACTACACCGCAACAAGAAGGGGCGTGCGCGCGCTTGAACACGCTCGAGAAAAAATAGCTGAATTGGTCAAGGAAGTGCTCGAGGAAGAATAGTCACGATTCTGTTCCGAAGCGGACACCTGTCCTGAATTTCTCACGGACGGTCAGGCGAAACGGTCAATGTGCGGATGTAGACTTGCATAGTTCAGGAGGAGAGCGATGTCGCAGAAATACTACAGCACGGTTTTGGACAATTTCAGGAAATGGGCGCCATTCTATGATGCCTTCTCCGCCCCGTTTCATGGCGCACGGCGAGCCATTGTGGAGGCGGTTGCCCCGCGAAATGACGAGAAGATTCTTGATATATGCACGGGAACCGGCGCGGTGGCTCTGGCGCTTGCAAAGGCTGGCGCATCCGTCACTGGCATCGACCTCTCTGATGCCATGCTCGGCCGCGCTCGACGTAAGCGTGGGTCGGAAAGCGTTCGACTCCTCCGAATGAACGCGGTGGAATTGCTGTTTCGGCCAGACGAGTTTGAGACGGCGACCATTTCATTCGGATTGCACGAAATGCCGGTTGAAATCATTCGACGCGTGCTTCGGGAAACACATCGCGTCGCCACCCACCGTCTGATAGTGATTGATTACCGTCTCCCGCGACCAAAGCTGCTCGCTGCTCTCTACCGGTTGATAGTAGGGTCATACGAGGGGCCTTTCTGCATGGCGTTCTTGAAACTCGACCTCGCCGCTTTGGCACGAGAAGAAGGATTCAATCTTGAAAGACAGCAGACCGCCCTGTGGGGATTATGCCATGTGCTCACGTTTCGTAAGACCAGCCAGCCAACAGGTTCTCCTCTTACCGCGTGAACAAACCTCTGCTATGGGCGCCAGCGACCAATGGAAACTCTGATAATCGTTATCGTGACATTGCCCGTGGCCGTGGTCACGCTTCTCACAGGCTTCGGCCTTGGGACCGTGCTCACGCCGGTGTTCACCATTTTCTATGACGTCAAGCTCGCCGTTCTCATGGTGGCAATCGTGCATCTGATGAATAACTTGTTCAAGCTATACTTGTTCCGGGCACACGTGGACCTTTCCATAATCAAGAGATTCGGCCTTCTCAGTATCGCAGGCGCGTTCATCGGCGCCGTGCTCCAGTTCTATATCTACAGCGACCAGCTCAAGATTTTTCTCGGCATCGTGCTCATCATTCTCGGCGGCATCGAGATAATTCCCGCTCAGAGGAAAGTGAAGATTCCGCCCAAGGTGGACTTCATTGGCGGATTCTTCTCGGGATTGCTCGGCGGACTGATCGGGAATCAAGGGGCGGTTCGGAGCGCATATTTGCTGAACTATCAGATAACGAAAGAGGCATTCATCGCGACTGCCACCGTGATTGCGAGCGTGATAGACCTGACCCGCATTCCCATCTACCTGACTTCGTATCGCAGCCAATTAGCCGCGCAGTGGGCAAACATACTTGCTGTTGTCGCAGTAGCCTATTGCGGAACACTCGTCGGGAAGAGGCTGCTTAAAAGGATTGACCTTGGCACGTTCAAGAAAGTCGTCGCGGGATTTGTCGTGCTTCTGGGCGCCGGACTCGCCATCGGGCTTATATGACCCGTGCTGGGATGCGGGAAAGGAAGGACATTATCTCCTCACCGTCCACGGAGAGAACATATCCAAAAAGCGCAAGGGCGTACGAGACAAGTATCTCGCACGCCCTTTGCCCAACGTCGGCATTTAACCGAAAAACCGTCTTCGCCTACTAGTATTTCACCTCGAACTCCACGCGCCGATTGAGCGCCATGCCCAATGCCGTATCGTTCGATGCAATGGGCTGACTCTCTCCATAACCCACCGATTCGAGCATTGCTGCAGGAACACCTTTTTCAATGAGTCTGCTCTTCACGGTGTTCGCCCGCTTCTCCGAAAGCTTCTGATTGTATTCGTCAGAGCCGCGCCAATCGCAATGGCCCTCGACAGTGACCTTGTTGATGCGGTCCATGCTCTTGACGACTTCAGCAGCCTTGTCCGTCCTGGTTAAGCCAGCGGGTGTGAGCTCCGCCTTGTCATATTCAAAGTTGATGCCCGCGAATATGACGTGGTCGGTAATGACCAGTTCCGGCACAGCTACTTCCTTCTCAACTATTTTCTCGACAATCTTGATATTTGGTCCGCCCTGGGGCGCAGGCGGCTGGACGAGCGTCTCAGCCTCAAGACTTGCGCCTCGCGGAAGAATGGTAAATGTTACTCTCCGATTGAGCGCCCGACCGAGCTCGGTGTCTGACTTTGCCAGCGGATTCGATGCGCCGTAATCCTTAACGACAAGGACATTTGCGTCGATGCCCATCCCTACGAGGGCATTCTTGACTACCTGCGCGCGTTTCTGGCCAAGGTCCGCATACTTTGCCTTTTCTGCCGAATCGATGTTGCCTTCCACAAAGACAGTGTCGCAGCCGGCCTTCTTTATGATTTCTGCCGCTGATTCGATTTGTGAACCTACCGATTCGAATTCACCTTTGCTCGCATCAAATGCCGCTTCCTTAGGCGGAAGTTCGGCGCTTCCCTCGTTGAACGTAATAGTAGGGAAGATGTACCGGTCAGCACGCACTTCCCGCTTCACCGGTATGGGCTTGTAAACGATCTTTTCAACCACCTTTATTTCGGGTGGCTTGGACGGTTCTGGTGGAGGGGTTATTTCCCCGGCATAGAAAATGACTCCCCCGTTGCCATATTCCGACAAATCAACATCAGCAGGGCCAATTTTCGATGGCATCCACCAATGCCCGCTCGCATATCTCCCCTCACCTGCGTATGCTCCAGGAGGCGGATATTCCGGCCACGGGTCACTCTTGGCCCATTTCCCCGTAGCACAACCGAACTGCGTGAACATCAGAACTGCTGCCAGAACTGCTACTGCTCGTCTCAACGTCATGGAACTACCTCCTCTCTCCGGTAACTCGCTGGGGTGGATGGTTACTACTACATTTCTCACCCCGCTGACACGCACCGACCCAATTTCCGAAATGATGCGCTCGTGCGGTCGGGCGATAAGTGAAATTTGGCATAATTATATCACCCGCAAATAGAAGAGGCAAGCCCGACCGGCCTCTCATGCCCTGCCTGGCGCTCTTCAAGTGCCGAATCGGGCCAAAGCTGGTAACGCTTGCAGCAGCCCTTGTTAAAGGCGAGCATATTTGGTATAATTTACGCGAAATCAGCAACTTGAGAGACTTTATGAACCATTTCTCTGATTCGGACTATGTTTATACGGTTACCGAACTCACCCGCACGGTCAAGGCGACGCTGGAGGAGGCTTTCGGGTACGTCTGGGTGTGCGGCGAGGTCTCAAACTGCAGGCTTCATGGATCCGGCCATCTTTATTGTACGCTAAAGGATGAGCAGAGCCAGCTGAATGTGGTGTTTTTCAGGAATGATGTCGCCCGCCTCCGATTCAAGCTTGAGGACGGACTTCAGGTAAACCTTCGCGGACGCATCAGCGTATATGAAAAACGCGGCAGCTATCAGCTTATTGCGGCTACAGCGGAGCCCGTCGGCTATGGCGCACTCCAGCTCGCATTCGAGCAGCTCAAGAAGCGTCTCGCCGAAGAAGGACTCTTCAAAGAGGAGCACAAGAAGCCCATTCCACGGTTCCCGCAGCGCATCGGAATCGTTACCTCGCCCACGGGCGCTGCAATCCGGGACATCCTTCATGTCTTAGACCGGCGCTTCTCGACCGTCGAGGTCGTTTTGTATCCCTCGCTCGTGCAGGGAGAAGGGGCTGCGGAGCAGATAGCGGCTGGCATAAGGACGCTCGATGAAGAAGGAAATGTCGACGTCATTATTGTGGGCAGAGGCGGCGGGTCGCTCGAAGACCTGTGGGCCTTCAACGAGGAAATTGTCGCCCGGGCGATATATCAATGTGAGACACCGGTCGTTTCCGCCGTCGGCCACGAAATAGATTTCACGATTTCCGACTTCGTTGCGGACTTGAGGGCGCCCACTCCGAGCGCTGCCGCGGAACTCGTTGTGGCGGAACGGGAAACTGTCCTCTCGGAGATTGCCCGGCTGCGGGAAAGCCTCGCAGGCCTTGCCGCCGAGTACATCACGCAGTTCGAGCATCGTCTCGAGCTTGCGCGGTCGAGTTATGGATTCCGCCGTGCTCCCGACCTGCTGCTTCAGTGCGAGCAACAAGTGGATGACCTCCATGAACGCATGCTGGAACTGCAACAACGACGATATGAAGATTTGCGTAATAAGGCTATTACCGCTGCGAAACGACTCTTCACCGTGCGGCCCGACCGGGCGATCACAGCATGGCACGACAGGCTAAAGGTTGCTCATCGGATGCTCCAAGAACGCATCCGCAATGCGCTCGCCTTCCGGAAAGCCGCCATGGCGGAGCTGGCTGCGAAGCTTGATTCCTTGAGCCCGCTCTCGGTACTCGCGCGAGGTTATAGCATTACGTATCATCTGCCGACGGGCAGAATACTCGTGGATAGTTCTCTGGCGAACGCGGGCGACCGGGTGCGAGTGAGGCTCAGCCAGGGTTTTCTTGCTTGCATGGTGGAGACAGTGGAGGACAATGGCAGTGGCTGAACCCAGCTTTGAAGAGGCGTTGAGCAGTCTCGAGAAGATCGTGGAACAACTGGAGGAAGGCAACCTCTCGCTCGAAGAGACTCTGAAGAAATTTGAGGAAGGCATCAAGCTGTCACGTCTGTGTGACAAGAAACTCAAGCAGGCGCAAAAGAGGGTCACAATGCTCACCCGCGACGAGCAAGGAGATTTGAAGGAAGTCCCGTTCACCGAGCCGGACGAACCGGAAAAGCCGGAAAATCGGGACACAGACACCAAGTCACTATTCGATGAATAAGCTCAAGCAATATCTGGAAGATAGCAGGCAGATGGTCGATAAGGAGCTCGACCGGCTTCTCCCGAAGCCCGTTGGACTCGAGGAATCCGTGTGCGATGCAATGCGATACAGCGTCTTTGCAGGCGGGAAGAGGATCAGGCCGATTCTGTTGCTCGCGGCCAACAAGTTGTGCGAAGGCGACTCGAAGCAGGCGCTGCCGGCGGCATGTGCGCTGGAAATGGTTCACACCTATTCGCTGATTCATGACGACCTTCCCGCCATAGACAACGGGCAACTCCGAAGAGGGAAGCCAACGACACACAAAAAGTTCAATGAGGCGGTGGCAATTCTGGCGGGAGACGCCCTGCTAACGTTGGCCTTTGAGACACTTGCGCGCTGTCCCGAGGCTTTTGTCGCTCAACTCGTATATGAGCTTGCCACCGCCGCAGGCACGACGGGAATGATAGGCGGCCAGGTTGCGGACATCGAGTGGACCGGCAGGGGAATGGAATATCCCACGCTCGAGTTCATCCACTCGCACAAGACCGGCGCCCTTATTACCGCTGCCATAAGAATGGGAGCGATTCTCGCTAAGGCAGATGAGACTGCATTGAAGAGCCTGACCGGATACGGCCGTTGTCTCGGCCTGGCATTCCAGATCGCAGATGATATTCTCGACGTGGAATCTTCTTCAGCGTTGACAGGAAAGGATTCCGGCGCCGATGCGGCGTTGGGGAAGGCAACCTATCCACGGCTTTTTGGAGTCTCGGAATCGCGGCAACGGTGCCTTGGGTTGATTGATCAGGCGAAGAAACATCTGGCCGACTTCGGGGCCCGAGCCGACCTGCTAGAAGGAATAGCCGATATGGTCGGCAACCGCACAGCATGATCTTGCTGTAAAGGACAATCACATTATGCAACGGCTTCTTGACAGAATAAACAGCCCAAAGGACCTCAAGGCACTCTCAGTGGAGCAGCTTCGGCAACTTGCGCAAGAGGTCAGACAGGAAATCATTGCGACGACGTCGCATCATGGTGGCCACCTCGCCTCCAGTCTGGGGGCAGTCGAGATCATCCTGGCTATTCATTATGTCTTCAACACCCCGCGCGACAAAATCATCTTTGATGTCGGGCACCAGACGTACGCTCACAAACTCATCACGGGAAGGCGCGAAAGCTTCAAGACGCTCAGAAACTTGGGTGGCCTATCAGGATTTCCAAACCGCGAAGAGAGCGAGTACGACTGCTTCACCACAGGCCATGCGAGCACGAGCATCTCCGCAATTGCCGGAATCGCCTGCGCACGCGACCTTGCAGGCGAGAAATTCAAGACCGTCGCCGTCATCGGTGACGGCTCGATGACGGGAGGGCTCGCGTTCGAGGCTCTTAACCACGTCGGGCACATAAAGAAAGACCTGATTGTTGTGCTGAACGACAATGAGATGGCGATATCGCCGAGCGTCGGAGCGCTCTCACTCTACTTGAGCCGCCTGATCACCGCCTCTTCCTACAACCGGTTCAAGGGCGACGTGGAATACGTGCTGAAACGGATTCCCGCAATCGGTTCCACGCTGTTTGAAACCGCGAAACGCATACAGAAAAGCGCTGCCAGTTTGTTGAAACCGGGTTCCCTCTTTGAGGAGTTGGGATTCAAGTATGTGGGACCCGTTGACGGCCATGACCTGGATGTGCTCATCGAAACGCTTCGCAAGATAACGGCGTTCCAGATTCCCATTCTCTTTCACGTGTTGACGAAGAAGGGAAAAGGCTACGAATACGCCGAGGCGCAGCCCAGCAGTTTCCATGGAATTCGCGCGTTTGACATAGAGACGGGTGAGCCATTGCCGCCTCCGGCAGACTCGCCGAACGGCCCTTCATATTCCGACATCTTCGGCAAGCACATGGTACAACTGGCCGAGCACAATCCGAAGCTCGTGGCCATCACGGCGGCGATGGCCGAGGGTACGGGACTTATCGAGTTCGCGAAGAAGTTCCCGGACCGACTGTTCGATGTGGGAATTGCCGAGCAGCACGCAGTGACCTTCGCCGCCGGGCTTGCCAGTCAGGGACTCCACCCGGTCGTCGCCGTCTACTCGACATTCCTCCAGCGAGCATATGACCAAATATGCCATGACGTATGCTTGCAGAACCTGCCGGTCGTGTTTGCAATCGACCGGGCCGGCATCGTTGGCCGAGACGGTCCGACGCACCACGGCGTGTTCGACCTCTCTTACCTGCGAGGTCTTCCCAACGTCGCTATTCTTTCGCCCACCAGCGGACCGGAGCTGCGAGCTATGCTGGAATGGGCGGTCAAACAATCTCGCCCGGTCGCCATCAGATATCCGCGGGGTTCGCCGTCAAGCGCGACATCGAACCTGCAGATGACTCCGATTACGCTCGGTCTGCCTGAAATGCTGCGGGAGGGTGATGATATCGCAGTCGTCGCACTCGGAAGCATGGTTGACGTCGCGCTCGAAGCGGCCGAAGAGCTTGCACATGAAGGCATAAGCGTGGCAGTGGTCAATGCCCGATTTGCAAAACCACTCGATGAAAGATTCTATTGCCATCTCACCGAGAGAGTGAAAGGAATCGTGAGCATAGAAGACGGGGTGGCCGCGGGCGGATTCGGCAGCGGTCTTCTGGAACTCATATTGAAGATTAAGCCCGAAAAAGGCGTCGGCTTCAAAATTCTCGGTTTCCCGGATAAATTCATTGAACACGGCCCACGGCCGGTGCTCTTACGGAAATACGGCTTGGATGTGGCGGGCGTTGCTGACGCTGCTAGAAAACTCCTCGGTGCAAGAGCCGAAACGCATTCGCACGAAACGTAGTGCAGTGATACAATGACAGGAGGATAGGCAAGGTCAACTTCCCTGCCGCCTCCAAAAGGATAAAGAAAACATTTCCCTGTGCCGCCCTTCCGCCCCCCCCTTTCAGGGAGGCGGCGGGGTAGTGGTGTTTGTGCTGACGGGGATTAGACGAAAGAGAATGCTGAGAAGACTGCGAAAGCTTGTGGCGTTTGCAAATGCCGCTGAAGCGCTTCGGTCCGACATGTCGCGCGCATGGATACACGGGCTGTCAGGCGCTTCGGGTCGGATACTTGCAGCCGAGTTGGCGGATGAGCTCGGATGCGCACTCTTGCTGGTCACGCCAACCCTTGAGACGGCCGAAACGGCTCTGGGCGACCTCGAAAGCTTCCTCGAGCCAGGCCGCCCGTTCCTGTTGCCACCGCGCGAATACCTGCCGCCGTCTGACGTTCTTCCCGCCGACCAGAGTGTCTCGGAGCGTCTCCTTGCTCTGCGAACCCTACTCCTCGATGATGCGAACGGGTCCTCACCGGTCATCGTCGCTCCACTCAGGGCTGTCCTGCAGAAGTTGCCCAACCCGGACCTTCTGCCTTCGACACTTTTGCAGTTGAGGGTGGGCGACACATGGCCACTGGAGAAATTGAGCGCGGCGCTGGTAGAACGCGGGTACCGCAGAACCAGCATGGTTGACGCCCGGGGTGAATTCAGCATCAGAGGCGGGATTGTCGATATCTTTCCCATGTGTGCGGATGACCCTCTGCGAATCGAATTCTTCGGCGATGATATTGAATCTATTCGCGTGTTCGATGTCGTGACCCAGCGTTCATTCGAGAGAGTCGAACACGCGGTGATGATGCCGCGAAATCGTTGGGTGGACATGCCCGGGATATCGGAATCGGGTGTGACAATTCTGGATTACCTGCCGGAACATGCGCTGGTCGCCTGGGATGAGCCCTTGGTAATCGAGGGAGAAGCCGGCGCGGAACATGTCGCACCCATGTACGACATTGGGCGTGAGAGAATCGCCTCACTCGAGGAGCTGCTCAGTAACCCCCGCGTCCGTATGCTCTGTCTCAGCCGGTTCGACCAGAGCTCGGACAGCTTCACAGGTTTTAAGTATTTCCATATCGATTCCCACTCGTTGGAACCCCTGGCCGGTGACCTGCAAGCCTTCTTGGAGAAGCTCGACGAGTGGCTGCAGAAGGATTTTCAGGCGATTCTCATTTGTAACAATGAAGGCGAGAGCAGGCGTCTCATGGAATTGCTGCAAGATGCGGGGATGAAGCCGCATTTCAGCCCACGGTATGAATCGAGCCATCCGTTGCTCATCACGTTGGGCAGATTGAGGAATGGATTCGCCATCGAGGAAGCCGGTCTCGTTGTTGCGAGCGACCAGGAGATCTTCCGGCGTTACTCGCACCGCCGCCCGCGGAAGAAGTTCAAGGGAGGCGCGCCGATCGCCCATTTCACCGACCTGCGCGTCGGTGACTATGTCGTCCACGTTGACCATGGCATCGGCATATACCGTGGCCTTTCCTACTTGCCCGAACAGAAGAGCGAATTCCTCATGATAGAGTATCTCGGCGGCGACAAACTGTACGTCCCCGTCAACATGATGAACCTCGTCCAGAAGTACATAGGCTCGGACGACGCCCCCCCAAAACTCTACAAGCTCGGCGGAACTGCCTGGTTCCGGGTACAGGAACGAGTGCGCCGCTCCATCCGCGATATGGCCGGAGAGCTCCTGGCCCTGTACGCATCCCGACAAGTGCTGCCCGGGGTCACGTTTTCGCCGGATTCGCACTGGCAGACGGAGTTTGAACAGGCCTTCATATATCGGGAAACCGAAGACCAGTTGTCCGCAATCGAGGACGTCAAGCGCGACATGGAGCGCGCTTGCCCCATGGACCGTCTCATCTGCGGCGACGTGGGCTACGGAAAGACGGAGGTTGCCCTGCGCGCGGCTTTCAAATGTGTCACGGATTCGCGCCAGGTGGCCGTTCTGGTGCCCACTACCATTCTTGCGCAGCAGCACTACACCACATTTCGGGAACGGCTGGCGGATTACCCCGTTCGCGTGGAAATGCTCAGCCGCTTCAAGTCGCATGCGGAGCAGAGGAAAATCGTCGCCGACCTCGCCGAGGGCAAAGTGGACATTGTCATCGGCACCCATCGGTTGATCCAGAACGACATCACCTTCAAGAACCTCGGCCTTGTCGTTATTGACGAGGAGCAGCGGTTCGGAGTCGCACATAAAGAACGCCTGAAGAAGTTGCGCACGCAGGTGGATGTTCTCACCCTAACGGCAACTCCTATACCGCGCACGCTCCATATGGCATTGATGGGCGCCCGCGACATGAGCGTAATAAATACGCCGCCGGAGGACCGGCTTTCCGTCATTACCATGGTCACCGAGCTTAACGAAAAACTCACTCGCGAAGCGATCCTGAGAGAGATGGCGCGTGAGGGACAGGTGTTCTTCGTGCATAATCGCGTCGAGACCATCAAGAGGATGGCAGGCTACATCCAGCGGCTTGTGCCTGAGGCTCGCATCGAAATCGCACACGGTCAGATGCCCGAACACGAGCTTCAATCGGCGATGGAGCGGTTCCTCGAACGGCAAATAGATGTGCTCGTGTGCACCACCATCATCGAATCCGGATTGGATATCCCCAACGTCAACACGATGCTCATCAACCGAGCAGACAACTTCGGCCTCGCCGACCTGTATCAACTCCGCGGACGTGTCGGCCGCTATAAGCATCGGGCCTATGCCTACCTATTGATCCCCGGCCGGAAGGCGCTGACCGAAGTAGCCCAGAAACGGCTCAAGGCAATAGAGGAATTCTCCGAGCTGGGCTCCGGCTTCAAGATCGCGCTGCGCGACCTCGAAATCCGAGGCGCGGGCAATGTGCTGGGGGCGGAGCAGCACGGCGACATCGTTGCCGTCGGCTTTGAGATGTACTGCCGCCTCCTCGAAGAAGCAATTGCCGAACTCAAGGGCGAAAAAAAGGAGAAACTTCTGTTGCCGACAGCCGAATTCGATGTGGATTGCTTTATTCCGGATGATTATGTCGCATCGCCCGCGCAGAAACTGACACTGTACAAGAGGGTCGGTCTCGCAACAAACGAGGAAGACCTCGGCAATATCGAAGAAGAATTGAAAGACCGCTACGGTCCCGTCCCGGAGGAAACGGACAACCTTCTGAAAATCGCCCGAATCCGTGTGTTGGGCGCGTTGGCAGGACTCGAGTTCATTGGGAAAACCGGCAAAAGCATTCTGTTCCGGCCAGCCCCTGAAAGAGGATTCGACTCGTCGGAACTCGCAAACCTATCAGGCGCCTTTGGCAACAAGCTCCGACTCGAGACTGAAAATGGATTTAAGTTGCTCATGCCCCTTGCTCGAACTATGCCACAACAACTATTGGACGACTGTCTCAGAGTTGTTCGACACCTCGTCGGCCTAAGAAAAAAAGGCAAGCGCGCTACTGCTCGTCTGGCAGCCCGTTGAACGCACTTGTGTCGTAGGGGCGACCCGCCGGGCCGCCCGTATAAGACGCTTCCGCCTGAAACACGTTCTCTATGGCCCTTATATCTCATCCGGGGTTTGAAAGACGATGGAGGGCATGCTATAATGAGCCGCTTTCTGGAACAGGATGCATCCAGCAAGAACTGATCCACGCTTCTTGACGCAGCAAATAATCAAGGACATATTATGCGAATCATTCTCTATACTGGCAAAGGCGGTGTCGGCAAGACGACGATATCCGCTGCCACCGCCGTTCGCTGCGCCGAATTGGGCCATAACACCATCGTGATGAGCACGGACCCGGCCCATAGCCTGGCCGACTCGCTCGACTGCAAGGTGGGGGGGCGCCCCAAGAAGATTGCCGAAAACCTCTCCGCCGAAGAAATAGATGTGAACGAGGAACTCAAGCGCAACTGGGGGCGGATACAAAAGTACGTGACAAAATTCCTCAAGAGCCGGGGCTTCGAGGAGCTCATCGCGGAGGAGTTTGCGGTTTTCCCCGGGATGGAAGAGCTTTTCAGCTTGCTGAAGCTCAAGGATTATTATGAGAAGCAGGCTTATGATGTCGCGATTATCGACTGCGCCCCGACCGCGAGCACCGTACGCATGCTCAGCATGCCGGACGTCATACGATGGTACATGGACCGTTTCTTCGACATTGAGCGCCGGATTGTCAAGACCGTGAGGCCGATAGCGGAAAGAATCACGAAAGTTCCCTTTCCCACGGACGACGTTTATGATTCCGTGGAAGACTTGTTTCATAAAGTGGAAGGCATGAAGGAAATCCTGACTAACCCCGCAAATGCGTCCATCAGGCTGGTATTCTATCCGGAGAAAATGGTCATCAAAGAATCCCAGAGAGCATACAGCTACCTCAACCTTTTCGGCTTCACGGTCGACGCCGTCGTAGCCAACCGCATTTATCCGGAAGAGATTGACGATGCGTACTTTGACCGATGGCGCGCAGTTCAGTCAAAATATCTGGCGGAGGCCCGGACAATCTTTGACCCGCTCCCGATGTTCGTGGGCAAGCTGTTTGACCGCGAGATGGTAGGTCTGAAGCTGCTGCACTCGCTTGCGGCCAATATCTTCGGCGACACCGACCCCGCGACGGTCTTCTACAAGGAACCGCCCATAAAGACGAAACGGTCCGACGGGCGGCACACGATGTCCATCCATCTGCCGGGGACGCACAAAAAGGACCTCAACGTCTGGGTGGCGGGGGAGGAGCTTATCATAGAAGTCGGCAACTACCGTCGCAATATTCTGCTTCCGCGCAGCCTCGCAAAGACGGACATCGTCGAAGCCAAATTTGAAGGCGATACGCTCAACATCACGTTCGGAAAGTGACCACATGACCGCAAAAAGGCCAGCCGTGGGAGACGGATTCATCCAGGAGCTTGTGCCGCTTATCAAGAACGGATTCGTCATCCTCCGATCAATCCTCGATATCCTCATCGAGAAGCTTGAGGAAGCTGAAAAGGGCAGGCAAGTTGATATCCGGAAGGATACGTACGCGTCAATCGTGAATGCGCTCGAGGCCGAAGTCAAAAACGTGCGCCAGAAGGAAGCAGGCACCCCCATCGGTGAAACGAAAATACAAGTGCTTGAAGCTGTTATCTCGGTGCTTCTCGAACAAATGGAAGAACTGGAGACGAAAACGCGAAAGAAAGGAAAACGCCCGCAAAAGGTGAAGATAGAGTAACTCTTAGAGAAACGCTCTTACTTTGTCTTCCGTCGTTCGAGCATCTCTTATCCAAACCACACTGATTCGCGCTTCTCAAGCATCTGGTTGATCATTTCTTGTATCGAATCCCGGACGCCTTCTTTGACCTTGTTGACAAGGATCTCGTCGTCCGTTGCTTCCTTTCCATACTTATCAAATCGAATCGGCCGTCCGAACCTGATGTGCCACTTGCTTGGCAGCGGAACCAGCCCGAAGAGGCCGAGCAGAGGCCACGTGGGGGTTACCGGGAAATAGGGGAGCCCGACCAATTTCCCGAGCCTCTCGGACAGCGCAACCATCGGATATATCTCCTCTGCGCCAACGACCGCCACGGGCACGAGCGGTGTCTTGGTCCGCATGCATAATCTGACAAATCCGCCGCGGCCGAACCGCTGAAGCTGATAGCGTTGCCTGAAATGCTTGCCCGTACCTTTTACGCCCTCCGGGAACACGCACACGAGCTCTCCCTCATGGAGCAGCCGTTCCGCATTTTCCTGGCACGCCCGCGCGCCGCCGATGCGTGCGAGAAACGGGGAAAGAAAAGGAAGCGCGCTGAACATATCCTCGACGAGAAAACGGACGTCGCGCCCGCTTCGGCTCTCCCGATGCACCGCTTGACTAATCATGATTCCGTCGAACGGAAGCATCCCGGAATGGTTCGCAACCAGGAGCGCTCTCCCCTTTTCCGGAACATTCTTGATGCCTTCAACCTCGACGCGCCAGTACTTCTCGTAAAGCCACGTGAATAGCGGCTCTATCCGCTCCGAATAGATAGGATCCTTCCCAAAGTCGTCAACTTCCTCGGAGCGCTCTCGCAGTCGTAGCGCCCCAAGCAGCTTTCTCATCCTACGGGGGGATGCGATATCAAACAATCTGTTGAACAAGCTGTGCTCGCCGTCTCCGTTTGACGAAAGACCCTCGTCGCTCTGCGTGCTCACGCCCTCTTCGGACGTCGCCGATTCGGTTGAAGCGGTTTCACTCGGCGTGCGCCTTCCGCGCGTTCCGGACGTCTTCTCCCCTGTTTTGGACTTTTGTCCCTTGGCAGGCTGCTTCCGTGTCTTGCGAACGACTGTTCGAGCTTTCTTCTTCGACATATCAGCATCCCGCTGCTCGACAGTGCCTTCAGAGCCCGGCCTTGAGGGCTCGAGCAGCTTGGCGCGAGTCAACCCAGCCATTCGATTATCTCCCGTGGAGACTCCTTCTGCTGCTTCCTCAGCTTGAGCCGCTCTTTTCTGCGCCGCCGCCTTCTTTCGAGAACCAGAACGTGCGAATGGGTCACTGCCGAGCACTCTCTTAGGCATTGAGCAAAACCTCCTCAGCCAGGTCTCGCAGCATCTCAGCACCCGTGCTGCGAGGATCATATTCCCAGATGGTCAGCCCATGGCTCTGGGCTTCATCTATCCTCACATTGAACCTGATGATGGTCTGTGCCAATCGGTCGGGGAAATACTCCTGGAGTTTTCCGAGAATCTCATTTGCGAGATTCGTGTTGCGATATAACGTCGGGACCACCATGGCCACGCGGAGCTCGCGGCGTCCATAATTCTCCTTGACCGACCGAACCGTTTCCATGATTTCGGCGCATCCGTCAAGCGCGAAGTAGGTGAGCGACACGGGGATGATTATCTCATTGGCCGCGAGCATAATGTTAATGGTAACCAGCCCGAGCGAGGGAGGCGAGTCGAATATCACGTAATCATATCCCCGAAGGCCGTCGAATCTCTGCTTGAGTTTCCATTCGCGGTCGGCGTCGTTCGCGGCCGACAGAGGAAAATCCGTGAGCGACTTATTCGCTATGATGACATCGAGACCTTGTATTCGCGTGCGACAGACAACGTCGTGAGGGCGGAGGTCGGGATTCGATAGCAGGAACGAGACGGTGTGCTCGGCGTTGTGGACATCGAGCCCGAGCGACTTTCCAACCTGCCCCTGAGCGTCCATGTCCACGAGCAAGACCCGGAGGCTTTTCTCAAGCGCGAAATATGCGCCGATGTTCACCGCAAGCGTTGTCTTGCAACTTCCTCCCTTTTCATTTACGAATGCAATCTTTCTCATCACATCTCAGATGCCGTGGAAAGATGGATTCTCCGTAGACGCTTGGCGCCTGCAAATGCCAGGGCCGCCTCGCGGGTGGTGTAGCGTGGTTCGAATCCAAGTTCGCCCTCTGCCTTCGTCCCGTCGGCCACCCACAAATAGCGCAGGTAGTCAAGATGTTGGCTGGGCGCATCAGCCGCGTTGAAAAATCGCAGTGCTGAAATCATGGGGTGCGCAATACCGTAGACCATGGGAATGGAAATCTTTCCCATCACACTCACGACCGTGCGCAGAGGCAAGACGCCCTTTCCGACGATGTTGTATGCGCCCGAGCAGTCTTTCCTGATTGCGGCCACCAGCGCCCGCACGCCATCATCCTCATGCAGCAACTGCACGAGCGGGTCATACCCCAACAGTGTCGGAACAAAAGGGCGTCGGAAATAATCTGTTGCAAGATTCCGAACGGTAGGCCCGAGAATTGTCGCGAATCGGAGCACGGTCACAATCGTACCGGGATGCGATTCGCGGAACCGCTTCGCGAGATTTTCAACCTCGATACGGTCACGGATGTACCGATAGTTCTTGTTCCCTTCAAGCGGATGGTCCTCAGTAAGGAAATTCGGGTTTTTCGGAGAAGCGCCGTACACCGCTGTGGCGCTTGCAATAATGATTTTCCGTATGCCCGCCGCAGCGCAAGCAGTGAGCACATGCATTGTGCCGATTACTTCCAGTTCATGGGCGTATGATTCGTCTTTCACGGGTCGGCTGAAAAAAGCGAGGTGAGCGACCGTATCCACCCTCTGGGCTCGGAGCACCTCTGCAACTTCTGAATCCGCAGTGGGCTTTGTGAGGTCTATCTGATGAAAATCCGCGGACTCCCGAAACACGCCGGGTCTTCGGATGTCCATGGTCACTATGCGCTTCGCGAAATGACGGTCCTCCCTTAGGGAGTCGGCCAGATGACTCCCCAAGAAGCTTGAGGCGCCCGTAACCGCGAGACCCGCAGAGGTGGGGATAGTCCGTCTCTTACCCTGCTTTTTCACCAACGGTGGAGCCCCCTTTCACAGGGAGACGTGCAAGCACACACGAGGGTTCATCAGTGATGATATCCCTAATCTAGCACCCCGTATCGGGATTGTCAAGGAACTCCGAGGTGAAACGCTGTCCCGCATTTCAAATGGGTTCTGCATGAGTGCAGCGCGCTGTCTTGACACTACTGATGAAACCGAAACAATCTAAGACGGTGAAGACTGGAAAACGGAATCTTCACCCTCTTGGAGCAATACTTGAACGATCGCATGGCCGGAAGTTGCACCTTTGGAGAATTGAGAAAAGTCAAGGTTGGAAAAATTACCCTTAGATATTTTTCCGTTTGCTTATGGTGCTGAGTGAGTATTGGCTCACGGGAAATGGAGCGGATGGTTCGAGGTTTCCCGCTTTGCCACGAATCGAAGCGCTTTCACGAAGCTCTTGGTAATGTGATACCCGATGATGTATACTTCGGAAGGAGCGAGGAGATCCTTCAAGCAGGCAGCTGAGGAATCCATGCGCAGCAAAGAAAATCAAGGCAATGTGTTCGATAGAGCAAAGGGAGACACATGTCTCGTCCCGGAATACCCGCTCTAGCGAGACTCTTTCTTGTTGTATCCCTCACGGCTGCGGTAGCCGCTGACAAACCTCCACGTTCCCAGACAATTGTCTACGGCCAGCCCAGACAACTTGGAGTACTTGCTGACCGGAAAATAAGGGAGAGCAGCGGACTCGCCCGCTCCCTTCTCGACTCGGACGCATTCTGGACTCACAACGACTCAGGCGACATCCCACGCTTGTTTTTGATCGACCGCAGCGGGCAAACTCTGGCAAGTCTCGTGATTGAGGGAGCGCAGGCAGTAGACTGGGAGGACATTGCCTCTTTCAAACACGGAACACACAATTATCTGCTGATTGGCGACGTTGGCGACAATGCCGCTAAGCGTCAGCTGTGCACGCTCTACGTTGTCCAGGAACCAAGAATTGACCGCGAGGCCCAACCACGCGTGGGCAACCTCCTGCCCTTTATTACTATTCCATTCACGTACGAAGACGGTCCGCATGACTGTGAGTCGGTTGCCGTGGATGCCACAAGTGGAACGATCTACCTGGTAAGTAAGGGGAAGGGCGACGAGTGCAAGGTGTATGAGCTATTCCTGCCCGTGGAAGAAGTCACCAAACAGTTGGTTGCCCGTATGATCGCAAAGCTCGATGTTTCCAAAGCAACTGCAATGGACATTTCACCCGATGGACTGCGCGCGGTGGTGCTCACATATGGCGACGCGTACGAATACACTCGCGGCAAGGCCGAGACATGGACCGACGCCTTCGCCCGCCAAGGGCGCGTTCTAACCATGCCACGACGAGTCACTGGTGAATCTATCTGTTATGGAGCCGACGGCAAGACGCTTTACCTTACAAGCGAACGCGCATTACAGCCGCTGTGGGAGGTTCCGGCCGTTTCCGACACCGAATAGCCACAGCGCTAAAGCAGCCCTCACCAGTATGGGAACCTACGACCAGTTCCGGCTCGCGATTCACGACAGTGAAGGACAATCCGAGAAGTGAGGCCCTTCTTAACAAATCAGGGTTGCATCGGTTTGATGTGAAGCTCAACCCGGCGATTCTGCTGACGACCTTCCGAGGTTCGATTTGTCGTGAGCGGGCGGGATTCGCCGTATCCGACAACTTGAATTCGGGTGGGATCCAAACCTGCGCCAACAAAGACATCCGCAACGATACGCGATCTTCTTTCAGACAGCCATTGATTGTAGCTCTCTTCGCCCCTGCTGTCTGTGTGACCCTCAACAATGACTATGAATTCCGGATATCTTTTCAGGACCTGCGCCACGCCTTCAAGGTTTTGCCTTGCTCCGGGCTGGAGAGAGTATTCATCAACGCCGAAAAGTGCCACTGCAGGAAATCTGACCACGAGTTCCTGACCATTTACGGGCTCCGCCTTTGCTACCATATTTAATTCGGCATACAGCATACTAAACGGACCTTGACGAATAATCGTTTCATGCCTTTCGGAAGTGCTCGCGCAGCCTATGACAAGCAAACCAGACAAAGCAAGCGCGAGAATACACGTAACAATGCCAGTTTTGTCCAACACAGCTTTTCTCATTGGCGCTTACCTATCTCCATAACTTTATCATTCGGGATCATTACGCGCTTGTCTTTGTGTCCAGCACGGTTCTGACTCTGGAAAGCAGTTCCTCCAGTTGAAACGGTTTCTGAATGAATCCCATGACGCCGGTGCGCAGGATCTCGTTCACTTTTCCATTTCGGCTGTAACCCGTCGAGAGGAGGGCTTTGACTCTCGGATTAAGCTCCTTGAGTTTTAGGAAAGTCTCCCGGCCTCCCATTCTGGGCATGACCATATCGATAATAACCAGACCTATATTGCCATTGTTCTCTCTGTATGCATCTACCGCTTCAACTCCGTCTCTAGCCACCAAGACCGTATACCCGTAGGATTCGAGGGCGTCTTTGGCAAGAGATCGCACTACTTCCTCATCATCCACGACAAGGATCAGTTCGTTTCCACCACGTGCCGCCGGCTGTTTGCTTGCGTCCCTCATTTCGGACTTTCCGCTGGCCGGGAGATAGATTTTAAATTTCGACCCCTTGCCGCGCTTACTCGACACGCTGACATGGCCCCCATGATTTTTCACGACACCATAGACCATCGACAAGCCGAGCCCAGTGCCTTTCCCCTTTTCTTTTGTTGTGAAGAAGGGCTCAAAAATTCTCTGCACCGTTTCTTTGTCCATTCCAACTCCGGTGTCCGTTACCGACAGAACCACATATGAACCTGGTCTGGCCTCCGCATGCCTTTGGGCTTGTTCCACCGTAAGGGTCTCATGGTCTGTCTCAATGTTCAGTTTTCCCCCGCTCGGCATTGCGTCACGCGCGTTCAAGCACAGGTTAATCAGCACTTGTTGCACTTGCCCGGGATCGGCTTCCACTGTTGGAATCGAGTCACGCAGATGGACGTCGATTTCAATCAACTTATCGAAGGTTCTACCGATTATTTCCAGCGTTTCATCCACCACGCTGTTCAAAGAGATGATCTTTGGCTCGTATCTCCCGCCCCGGGCAAACGCCAAGAGTTGTGCGGTGAGCTCTGCGGCTCGATTGGCGCTTTTCTCGATCGTATCAGCATAGCTGAAAACCTGATGATCTTTACGAAGCTTTGCTTTCATCAAAGATGCGTAGCCCAGAATCCCACCGAGAAGGTTGTTGAAATCATGCGCAATACCACCCGCCAACGTGCCGATGCTTTCCATCTTCTGCGCCTGGAGGAGTTGCTGCTGAAGCTGAAATTTTTCTGTGATGTCGCGCGTCACACCCATGAGTCCGGCTAGAGTGCCTTTTGAATCATACAGGAAACTGACTTTAGTCTCTGCCCAGATCGTGACTCCGTCTTTCCGGCATATCTCTGAGTCCACCGTGCGCGCCCATGATTTCTCTTTCTGTTCCTGACCCTTTGCGAATTCCTCCACGAGTGTCTTCATAGCCATTTCAAGGGAAGGAGGAGACAAGAGCTCTTGCATTGTTTGACCGATTGCTTCTTGAGGGGTGAGTCCCAGAACCCGCGTGACCGAGGGACTGATGTAGGTAAGCCGGAAATTCAAGTCTGCGATCCAGATAATGTCAAGCACATTCTCGGCAAGCAACCGGTAGTTGCTCTCGCTTTCCTCTCGAGCTTTCTCCGCCTGATTGCGCTGCTCAATCTCAAACTTCAATTTGTCATGCGAAATTCGAAGCTCCTCTGCCGATCGAGCAATAGCTTCCAGTTCGGTTTTCCGTTTCTGACTTCTGGAGTAAATTACGCCGACTGCTCCCACTATAACCATCATGAGAGCTGCGCCCAAAAAATTGTTTCTTGTATTCCTCTTCACCGGGGCGGCAATCTCTTCATAATCGGTGGTCATGGCGATTGACCACATTTGATCACCCAGCTTGATGGGTAAGAATACAACAGCCTTCTTTACTATTTCTGTTGTCTTGTCAGTTCGCCTCATGGAATGGTATACGCCGTGGCCTTCTTCGCCATCCGTCATCCTTCGGACGATGTGCTCAAACTCGGACCAGTCGAAATCTGCGAAAGTATCCTCCTCTGCCTTGAGGATATTCTTGCCGATGAAGTCGGGGTTTGAATGAGATAGTATGAGCCCCTTGTCGTCTATAACCCATATGGCGCCCGTGGACCCGGCCTGAATATGGCAAATGGACCTGCCGAACGTATCCACGTTGATCAAGATGGATAACAGACCCAAGAAATTGGCCTCGTCAAAAACGGGATTGCAGATATAAAAACCTATTGCACCAGGAGAGAGTGCAAAAATCTCGCTCACATAGGGCTTATGGTTCTTCAGCACATATCCTATTCCCGGTGCCTTGGAAAAATCCTTTCCAATAATACCGTTCCTGTGCGGAATCCTGTGCAAGACCACCCCTTTTTTATCCATTCTATAAATGGAATCAACCCTACCTCCCACGTGTTCCAACAACGCCTCTCCGGCAGCATAGTCGTTGTAAGGTAAAGGCTGCCCTTTTTTGAATTCGCCACTGAAGGGTTTCCTGGCGAGAAGCCCCAGATAGTCCTGAATTTCCTGAATAAACTGTTCTATGTATTGAGCTTTCTCTCTGGTAATACCGAACATGTATCGATTAACCTTGGTAACAGTCTCCTCCTCAAACTTCAGAATATTCCTTCGGGTCCAGAGAACGATCCCTGCCGCAAAGAGAAAGCACGCTGCTATAAACAACGTCCTATTAATGAGATGTATTGTGCTCGGCGGCAAGGTGATGACCCTGATCACGAGCATCTTCCTGAGCCAATTTAGTATTTCCGTGGCTCGCCCTCTAAATATAGTCCAAGGTCTTCTCAGGCCGCCCAATTTGGTAACCTCTTCCTGCCCTTGGGATTCCTCGAGTGTGACATGTTTCTGAAATTTGAACTTCATCACGTTTGACCACCGGTCGTCCGACCCAAACAGACATGGCTCTGCCCTTGGCCAGCAGGCTGAATCTGCGGCTGATTACTTTCCCATCTTGTTGAAGTGAGCATTTTTTGTGCCGGTAGAAGGCGAATCAAGTGGATTGACGTAATTCCTTATCATGTAATAAGTTAAGCGTTCAGGAGTTATGACCCCTTTTCCTTGGGAAAGTGCTTCCTTGCGCAATTGGGGACAAAATCCCTTCAGCTATGGCTTTATCACGTCGGAGCGCAAGAAGTCCCGCCCGTCGGAAAATTCCCGCTTTGCTTGTGCTACCCGGCGCCGTGTCCCTCTGCGTCTCGGGCCTGCGACCCATCCGGCGGGTTCGGAACAATCCTCAAAGAGTCGACACTGCACACCTCGAAGACATAGGAACAACTTGCGGAATTACCTCATTGGCAGGATGTGAGCAGTTGAAACGAAATCATCGCTGTCGTGGTAAAAAAACGGCGGAGCAAGCGGCATGCAGAGAAAGAACAGCGACGCCAGAAACCTCCTTATTCTTCCTGAGAATTCAATTCTGGCGTTGCGCAGTAATTTCATCAGATGAAGCGTCTCCCGAACGCTTTTTCCTTCCAACGATTTTCATGAGGTCTCTGGCGCACGCCTTTTTCGAGGAGAAGCTCCACCCCGAGCTTCTGAATGCGCTCTGTATTCAGATGACAGACTTGTTGCCCCATTCTGGATAATATTGAGGCCACCAGGTGCGACTGATATGGGCGGAACGCATACACGCATGCAAGGCGCACTCGAGCGGCATCCATGTATGCGGGAATACGGAGCTGTACGTGCGGGTCGGGCTGATAGCCATCCAGAAACGCGTCGGCGGCCGCCATGGCCTCGGCTCGTGACAGGAGACTTTGGAGATGCCGCAACTCGAAATGAACAAGCGCATTTGCTATGTCCAAAGCCGCCTCTCCCACGGCCAGGCCATCAAAGCCGAGAAACCCTATGCGCCCCTGTGTATCAACGAATATTTGCTTGTCGTATACATCTCCATGCAACAGAACAATGGCGGGCGCATCTGCAGCGAGGGGCCGAAACACGTCGGATGCAGCGGCAAGTACCTGAAGAAAGAAGTGCGGCGCGAACGACTTAATCTGTGTGATCCAGAACTTAATGGTCTCGATTTCTTCGCTGGGTCCGCGGCGCCGCGACCGAACCGAATCGGAAACTGAGTGGAGCTTTTGCAGGGCGTTGCCCGCCGCCCGTGCGGCCGGAATGAGTTGTTGAGATTTCAGCAGACTGTGAAGCGATTGACCCTCCAACGCTGAAAATACGAGAATGCCGGCTTTCAGGTCGGCCCGTATCAGTTCCGGAACTGAGAAATCGCCGCCACCCAGTTTCCGGATCGAGTGTGCAGTGGAGACGAACTCCCGAAACCGGTCGGCAGCCAAAACTTTCGCGTAAGAAAGGCCCTCCGACAATTCAAGCCTCACAACGGCGCGCTCTTCGGGCCGATGTGAAACCAGTTCAGCGTCGGGGCGTGCCACCAGTGACGCCAAGGCAGGCAAGCGACGGTCCACCCCGTCCGCCTGAAGCATGACCCCAATCGACGGCAACTCCAGTAATTTTTGCCTTTTTTGGAGAGAACTCCCGGATGTTTCTTGTAATACCATCTGCAAATGCTTGGCGCTGGCAAACCATTGCCCGGCAATGGAGGTGTTTCCGGCGGCATATTCAATCAGCAGGCAGTCATGCGAACGCGGCCATGCTCGCTGCAAGCGTAAAGGACCGAGCGGAATACCGAGTCGCTTGCTGTCGGCGGAGGATAATTCGAGGATAGAAAGCTTATTCAAAAGGGAGTTAGTCATTGCCCGCAACCGGTGGATCTCTGCCAGAACGGCGACAACATTTTGAGCGTTTTGCGCCACGGCTCCCAGAACGATACCCGTGAAGGGCGCCTCTTTTTGCCGGTATACACTGCACTAAGGGCAACAACTATGCCAAAGACATTATCGTTGTTCAGTGGCAATTCCTTTACCTTTTACGAGATGAAATTGCCTATCTAAGACCTTCCAGGAAAGGACTTAGGAACCTCTCGTTGACGTTTCCTGTGGAAAATATTCACAGGTCGCCTCGTTCATAATTGCAATTTCCCGGTTTCAAAAATGAATCAACTCGATAGGGGAATTTTGCCGATTGCAGGAAATCAGGCTGAAAGAAGGAAAAGAGGGGCTTCTGAATGGCGAGACTCTCCTTCCGGTCTGTCCCAGCAGACTCAGGAGATTGTCTGGCGCGAGCCCGAAAGAAAAGAGCGAGCCCAGTGTGTAGGCCCGCTCGGGGCGAAAACAGAAATTTGTTCGTCTTCAGGATGTTTTCTTCGGCAGCCGGGCAACCCGCCTCTCGAGTTGAGCAATTTTCTTCGAGAGCGCATCCACGTCTTTCTTCGTGGGCAGGCGGAAGCTCTTCAATACCTTTTGGATTCTATCGTCGATGTTTTTCTCAAAGTCCTTGCGATTTCTTCGGGTGCGTTTGCGGAAGTCACTCACGATCTTCTTGCCCTCTTTCTCCGAAGCTTCGCCCCGCTCGACGAGGTCGCGCACAAACTTCTCGATTCCTTCTTCCGCAATAGAGAACGCCCCGACGGATGCCAGGATCGGAGTTCGGAGCACATCAATCCACGTCCATTTCTCTTGCTTTCCCTTCGGCTTCGGTGCTGCCTTCTTCGTACGTTTTCCTGATTTTGTGGCAACCATTGCGTTACCCTCCTATTCTCTTTTTCGCGACCGCGTTCTCCGTGGCCGCGAGGCCGCGAGATGAGCGTCTAACCTCTTGATAATTGAATCCACTCTCTTCGAAATCGCTTCGAGCTCGGCGCGGCTCGGCAGATGCATCGCCTCTACGAAAGCTTCCACCCGCTCCTCGATTTCGCTTTCGAGAGAACGCCGTCGTCTGGTAACCGAACGAGACAGAAGCTTGAGGTAGTTCTTGGCCTCGTCTTCGCTCATCTCTCCATAATCGACGAGTCTCCGATAATACTTCGATGCGCTTTCCTCCGCCATTTGCATGGCGCCCTTGCTGGCCAACCTCGACTTGCGCATGATCTCATTGAGAGATTCGCTGCCACGCTTTATCAAATCCTTAAGGGCGTCGAGCGGGAGCACGCTGCCCTTCGCTTTCTCTTCCTCCGCCATTGCCTGCGCGAGCACGACGCTCGTCAGGTCCTCTCCCGTGCGGCTGTCAGAGACTTCCACATCCTCGCCCGCCCTCACAAGCTTCAGTATGTCATGCAGGCTCACATAGTGGCTTTCTTTTGTGTCATACAGTTTCCGGTTTGCATAGCGCTTTATGGTGCGGGTCATAGCAAGCTCCTGCTGTCGTTGTTTTCATCCCGGCCTTGCTGCAAAAAGAAGTATAACACAGTGCGTCAAAACTGTCAATCGCATGCGCGACAAGGTAGTCTGTAGAATCATGAAGATGCATTAGCGCCTGCAGGCGAGGCCATGCCAAACCGTGCGATTAAGGGATAGATTCTTCAGTGCATATGTCAATGATATAATACATTCAAATACTCGCCCAGCAGGCGCTCGCGGAGTGGGGGAGAGAGCGCGTCGAGCATCTCGTTAATCCTTGCCCAACGGTCGGGCAGTTCCGCCCCCTCGACTCCCGCCATGGTCAAAAGCTCGACGAAGTGTTCCATGCCGAATTCAGAGGGATTTAGACGAGAATATTTCTCTTTGACTTCCGCCGCCACCTCGCCGAACTTCACTCCCTTCACCTTCTCGACGCACGCGCGCAGGTCCGACAAGAACCCATCAACCCCCCTGCAGTTGGCCGGATTGATAGACATGTGCAGATGTTCCCGCGCGCTCCCCATACTAAACTGGGCCTGCACATGCCAGCCGCAGTCGATGAGCTCGTCCCATAGATGGAAAACGCTCACTGTGTCCGACGTGAAGGCGATCATATTGGAATCGGTGCGGCCCAAGAGTCTGAGGTCGGGCAGGTCATCTATGGTGTCGCATATTTTGCGAGTGGCCTCGAGCACACTGCGAAACCTCTCGAGATAACCGTCATCTCCGATGAAATTCACTACCGCCCATGCCGCCGCAAGCGGTCCGGCCGATTTTGTGCTTTGAATCGTTGTGTTCAGGTGCGTGTAGCCGGTCCATTCCGCACACATGAAGAACTGGTGATATCGGATATCTTTGTTCCGATAAAGAATCAACGATGCGCCCTTCGCGGCAAAAGCGTACTTGTGCAGGTCCATAGAAATGGATGTCACTCCCGGCACGCTGAAATCGAAATCCGGCACGGGCGCTCCCAGCCTCCTGAAATACGGGAGCATGAAACCGCCGACGCACGCATCCACATGAAACAGGAGACCGTGCTCGAGCGCAACTTGTCCGATTTCACGCATGGGGTCCACCACTCCATGCGCGAACGAAGGCGCGGAGGCGACCAACAGGATGGTGTTCGGCGTGATGGCTCGTCGAACCGCGTCCACATCCGCTTTGAAACTCACCGGGTCCACAGGCACGAGCACTTTCTTCACGCAGAAATATTCCGCCGCCTTGTGGAACGAGCCGTGCGCGGTGACAGGAAGAATCATCTCCGGCTCTTTGATTTCGGGTTTTCTTGCGCGGAAATAATCGCGCGCAGTCTTGACCGCGAGCAGAACGCTCTCCGTGCCGCCGCTCGTGAAGCTGCCCACCACGTCGGCATCTCCCCGGAGATGTTCGGCTCCCATAGCAACCAGCTCGTTCTCAAACCGTATCACGCTTGGATACACGTTCGCGTAGAGGCAGTTCTCGGAGAGAAACTTCATGTACGTTTCTTTAATTACCTCCAAAGCCTCTTCGCCGGGGTCGTAAACATATGCGAACGAACGCCCCGTACGCCAGTCGAAATCGCCCGAGCGATATTCCTCCAGTTTTCTAAACAACTCATCCCTCGAAAGCCCCTGCTGAGGAATCTTCATGCCGCAAACCTCTCAATCAGAAATAACCTATCCCTCTGCCAAACGCGTGCGGTTTTGGCAAACATGACATCAAACCGCATCGAGCAGTCTGTTATACGCTTCCACTGTGTCCTTTATCTCGCGCTCTCCGTGAGCGCTCGTGACGAATCCTTTGCCCATGAGTGTCATCAGTCCCTCGTTCCGCAGGAAGGTCTGATGATTGGTGACCGCAGTCTTCCTGTCGAAAATACGAGCGAGGCCGTCCTCGCTCGTGAGGTCTATATGAAGAGCTCCCGTCGTCTCAACGTGCAGGATCGAGCCGTAATTGTATGCAAAGAACGGGCAATTTCTATCCTCGAATAATACGTTGAGCTCATTGACCAGTCGGTCCGTCGTGGCCGCTGCCTTCTCGATTGCATTCGTTCGCTCTATCTCGCAAATCGTGAAGTACGTGGCCGCGCACGAGAACAGATTTGCGGCCAAAGTCCCTGCCACAAAGCACGAAGGTCCGCCCGACATGATGCCGGAATTCAGGATATCCATGAGTTCGGCCTTTCCGCCCAGCGCGCCACTTGAGGGGAAGCACCCGCCCATGATTTTGCCGAGCACCGTAAGCTCGGGGTCGATGCCGAAAAGCTCCTGTGCTCCGCCCAGCGCGACTCGGAAGCCCGTGACTACCTCATCGAAAATGAGAACAATGTTGTTCTCGCGCGTTATCTTCCTCAGCTCCTTGTGAAATCCCTCTTCGAGCGGTTGCGTGCCCGACTCGCCTCCAAGCGGTTCCACGAGCACGGCAGCAGTTCCGCCATCCTTCTCGTTCTCCTCGATTGCTCGCCTGAGGGCATCGAGGTCATTCTGCGGCACAATGACGGTGTCCCCGGTGACCGATTCCGGTATCCCGTTTGCCATGAACCTGCCGCTGTGAGGCACCCACAGGTCCACCACAAGTTGGTCGGACCATCCGTGATACGTCCCGCAGAATTTGATTATCTTTTTCTTTTCAGTATACGCGCGGGCCAGCCGAATTGCAGCCATGTCCGCCTCGGTGCCCGATTGCAGGAAACGAACCTTTTCGACGGCAGGCATGTGCTGAACAATTTTCTCGGCGGCAAGCGTCTCGTACTCATCACAGAGCCCGTGAAACGAACCCTTCTTCTTGAGTACTTCCGTCATTCTTTCGATGAGAGCCGGCGGGTTGTGGCCGAGCAGCACCGGCCCGCCGCCATTCAGATAATCGATGTATCGGTTCCCATCCACGTCGATGAGAAAGGGCCCCTCTCCTCGGTCAATGAAGACGGGGTGGGGGACCGTGTGCGACAGCATGTGTTCGCATCCGCCGGGGATAACCTTCCGAGCAGCCTCGAACATCTTCGCCGACTTTGGTGTTTTCTTTTTAATCTCTGCAACCACACGGCCCATGACATCCTCCGGAATGTGCTTCACCGGTTGTGCCGCAAGCCTGTCCATCCTCTCCATGATTTCCCGGTACTTCATCTTCAACACCCCCAATCCGAGTATCCCAATCCGTATTTCGGGTTCCACTCACCCATGAGGTTTCTCTGGTTTCAATCCAAAATCCAAAATGGAAACACCCGAACGTTTCGGCATTCGCTCACTCCCAATTCTTTGGCTAATTCATCGCTACATCATGAGCTTGAAATGAGCCTCCTGGCTCGTTACCACGTCTACCACGGCAGGCCTATCACTGCTGATGGCCGCCTTGAGCGCGGGCTTGAGCTCGGCCGGTTTCTCTATGCGGAGCCCCTTGCAGCCGGCCTCACGCGCTATGGCGGCGAAGTCGGTCTCAGGATACGTCGTAGCAATTCTGCGGTCGGGCGCCTGGAAATCCATGACATTCCCCAGGCACGAATTATTCATCACGACATAGGTGAGCGGCAGTTCGTTATCCTTTGCCATCACGAGGGCATAAAGCATCATGCCCATTCCGCCGTCCCCGCAGACACATACAACCCGCTTGTCCCGAAGGACGAGCTGAGCGGCAAGCGAGGCAGGCACGCTCCAGCCCACGCCGGCTGCGCCTCCCGGCGCAATCACCTGCCCGGCCCTCTTCGACCGGAAATGCTTTGCACACCACATCCGGTTATTCCCGCCGTCGAGCACGAGCAGGTCATCGGGTCCAACGGTCTCGTTCAAATCATTCACGATTCGCTCAGGCGATATAGGGATCTCGTCTGAGCCGTATCCATCACTCGTGAAAAAATCGTTTTCTGCCTTGAGCTTCTTAAGTTCTTCGATTCGCTTTTTCACATCCATTCGCGGAGACATGCGCTTTATCGATTCAATAATTGCTCTCAGTGCAAGCCTGGCATCGGAGGTGACTCCCATAGTTACCGGGAATGTCCACCCGACATTGAGCGGTTCGATATCGATATGGATTATCTTCTGGCGCGTAGGGTCAATATAATCGGGTGAAAGCATCCGCGTGTTTTCGGGAGAGAGACACGTGCCGACGGCGAGGAGAACGTCGGCAGCGCTGATTTTCTCGTTCGCTGTGCGTTGCCCGATGTTGCCCATGGTCCCGAGTGCAAGGTCATGCGTCTCGGCAATCCCGCTCTTTCCCATATAGCTTGTGGCGACAGGCATACCAATGAGTTCGGCCAGTTCCTGAACCTCAGCGTAAGCCCGCGAGCTGTGAATGCCCCTGCCGGTTATCATGACCGGGTCTTTCGCGTCGAGGACAAGCCCTGCCACGCGGTCGGCGTCCTCTTGCGAGATACACGCTGGTGAAATACGAAGATGTCCGGCGAGAGGATATACCCGTGGATGAGCGGCGTCCGGCTCGATCTCACCCATCGCCACGTCCCATCTCACCAGCACGCATGCCGGGCCGGGCCGACCGGTCGTCGCATGTTTGATAGCAAGCTGTATCCCGTGAGCCAATTCAGCCGGTGAATTGGCAACGGTGGTATACTTCGTCATCGAGCGCATAATGTTAGGCAGATTGATGGAGCCGTATTCTCCGCCCGTGCATTGGTATGGCCCATGCTGAATGAGGCCCGCATAGTCGGATACATCGCCGATAACCAGCATGGGGGAGCCCGCCAGATATGCCTCCATTATTCCGAACGCCGCATTCGAGCCCATCCACGCACCCTGCCCGATGACGACGCCCGGCTTGCCCGTCAGCCGGCCATACATATCGGCCATGCATGCCGCGCCACCCTCATGCCGAGCGAGCACCGTTCGAATCTTATCCCGCTTGTCGAACAAAGCGTCGTAAATGAAAACCGTTGCTCCGCCAGGCATGCCGAATACATGATCGATACCCGCCTCCACCAGAATATCTGTCACAACTTCCGTAGCCTTTGGCATAACTGCTCCTCCGATTGAATATCTTAGTAGTTTCCTATCCGGATGAGGCTCCGGCTAGCTCAATGGCCGTGAATGCATACAGCTTGGCCGCCTGTATCACCGCCTTCACCGGCACGTGCTCATCCGGCGTATGCGCGAGTTCGGCGGTTCCTGGCCCCAACAGAATTGTCGGAATTCCCCGGTCGGCAAAAAAGCGGCCGTCACTCACCTGCTGGTAGCCGACGGGTTTGGGATCAAGTCCCATCAGGTTGCACACGTGAGCGATCGACCTTACGAGGGGATGCTCTGGAGAAGTCTCGAAGGCATTGGCACGGTACAGCACAGAGTAATCCGCCTCAAATGTCGGGTCGACCTCGCTCAGGCGTTCGATGAGCTCGGCAACTTCGCGTTGCGCCGCTTCAAGCGATTCTCCGGGCACCGTCCTGCAATCCAGCGTGACCCGGCATTCATCCGGCACGACATTGATCGCCACTCCGCCCTCGATGAGCCCGAAATTATATGAAGGCGGCGGGGTGAGGGGGTGTCGCTTGCTCCTGAAAGACGTATCGAGCATTTGTTCTAATTCGCGAATCAGCAAGGCCATCTTGCTGATTGCACTGATGCCTTCCCGCGGCGTGCTCGCATGGGCGGTGCGGCCGCGGGTGGTCAGCGCAAACACGAGCATCCCCTTCTCCGCGATTGCGATGCGGTTAGATGTAATCTCGCCGATGACCGCAAGGTCCGGCCCAAGAACTCCCGAGTCGAGGAGATACTGCGTGCCCATTGAGCCGCCGGTTTCTTCGTCACTCACGATGGCCACATCCAGTCCGCCGAGAAGCTCGATGCCGCCTCTTTCCAAAATCAGCGCCGCCATAAGCATCGCGGCAGCACATCCTTTGGCGTCGGCGCTTCCACGGCCATAGAGATTGCCTGCGACTATCTCTCCCCCGAACGGGTCATGGCTCCATTTCGCCGCATCACCGACAGGAACGGTGTCCATGTGAGAATTGAAACAAACCGATTTGCCTTTGCGTTTTCCCAGCCGAACAATGATGTTAGACTTATCATCGTCGAACGAATGCACCTCGTATGGGCTGTCGAATTCCTTCAACTTTTCTTTGATTACTGCAGCAGCGGCGGTCGTGTCTCCGGGCGGATTCACAGATTTCGCCCCCACGAGCTGCACGAGAAACTGCGTTATTTCATTCTCCATTCCATGTACTGTTTCATGGATGCGTTTAGCGAGCGCCTCTGAAATAGCCATGCCTGCTCTCCGCTACAGATCCTCTCTCAAGATGCCTCTGTCAGAAACGCCGCGTTTCATGCTCGGCTGATTCGACCGCCGAGGACATCGCGCGCACGGGAAACAAGAGGGGCATGATGAGCGCCACTCGCATGGGGGCGAACCTATCTCCCGTTGCTCCTGAAAAGGGTCATCGCGAGCAGCTTGCGATAGATGAGGAATGAGTCGCGAATCACGTTGAAGTGAGAGCTCCTGTTGCCTTCCTCATAGATCGTCTGTATCGGCACCGAGACCGTCTTGAATCCGCCTTTGACGGCACGGGCCAAAATCTCCATCTCCGTCTCATACCGACCGCCGCGGACCCTCATGAGTATATCTTCCACGAATCGGCGCGAATGTACGCGAAATCCGGACTGGGTGTCCGGCAGGTATTGTCCCAACAAGAGTCTGGCCAACGAAATCGTGAGAACGTTGCCAAACCGGCTTCTCCAGGGCACCTCGCCTTCTTCAAAGACCCGCGACCCAATGACCAAGTCCGCGTCTTCATTCTGCATGGCCGTCCACAGTCGTTGTATCTCCTTCGGGTCGTGTTGACCGTCTCCGTCAACGGTCACAACGCCGGAAATACCTTCTGTTCTCAGCGCCTCCCGAAATCCCTCCAGAAGCGCGTGGCCTTTCCCCCGATTTTCAGGGAAGGAAATAAGGTGTAAAGGCAGACCTTCCAATGTTTTCTTCAAACCGTCGGTGCTGCCGTCGTCAACAACGATCACGTGGTTTAGCAAACCGAGAAGCTGCTTGAGGATGGGCATAGCCCTGCCGCCGATGTTATAACAAGGAACAACCGCGGCAACGCTGTCGCGCATCTCCTTTTCCTCTGAACCCGTTCCTTGCGCCATCGCAGCACTCTCAATCTATGACCGCGTCAAAAGAACCACACAGAATGCATGCCGGGAACTCGACATCTTCAGGTGCGACAGTCTCCGCCGCATGCAATTCGTCAATCAACTTCTTCCCTCCACAGAGCGACGGACTTGCCAAGGAGAGCGTTTCTGCTCGGGGAAATGCACCGGCGTGCACATGCTCCCTGGAACGGAATGCCACGAAAGCGTTGCCATACCGGGAGAGGATTTGCTTCTCGTGTGAGGCCAGAGGCATTCATCCGATGGGGTGATGACAGTGGTTCGGAAAATCGCAACAATCATGCCCCGCAATCTTCTGAACCCTTTTCTTGATTGCGCTCGTCGTGGCCGGTCCGCTATCTCCCCTGAACCTCCCATCGGTACCCAAAAGAATCCGGAGGAACCCTGACCTCATCAGGCTTCTGTCGGTTATAGACTTCGCTCGCCGTGCTAATCATCTGGGTGTCGTCTTCCAGAGACATCCACCCGTGGAAAACTCCCGGCGGCACCACAAGGAGGGCGGGATTGCGTTGCGTGATGACATGCGTCTCCATCTGTCCATACGTCGGGCTTTCCGGCCGGTCATCCTTCAGCGCGAATTTCGCTGAACCGTGGCTTATAAAGAACCAGTCCCAAAGCGCTTCATGCTTGTGAAACGCTCGTATAGTACCCCTCGCCATGTTTCCAACAAGGTAAACCTGGCCGAATTTTGTGAAGTGATCATCCGTTGCGCGGAGGATTTCTATCAGATAACCACGGTCATCCACATGAGCTACCAGGTTGATGAGTCTGACGCCTTGAATCATCGCATTCCGCTCTTTCTCGGTGTGCACTCGCCAAACGCCTCTGTTTGATACTATCTATCATATCCTCCGCCCAAAAGTCAATTGTATCCAACGGGACAAATCATGTCTCGGCAAACCCTTGGCAAGTTTGAACCGTAAAGGCCTTAGGCGGATACGGAAAACAGTCTCCGGGGTGTTGCGTATGCAGGAAATGTGCGCCACTTGACATGCTGGGGGAGAGGCAGTTATATTTATTTCATCAAGCCAATGACCACCCGGCACGCGGGAGGACGTTGTGAGCGTTCCGTCGCTTGCATGGAGAGTGTTCCATTATTTCTCTTGGGCTTCGCGGGATGGTGCCCGCACGGCCAAATGCGGACAGCCGCCTCTCTGCACGGCTACCCATCGGAGAGCGAATGCCGGTATTGTTCGTAGAGCGGTGACAATCACATTACTTGTGGAAGTCACAAACAAATGAAACGTTTCTATTACTCGGCACTGCACGACGGAAAGGAATGCGAAGGCGTCATCAGGGCGGATTCGATTGATGAGGCAAAGAACAAGCTTCTGCTCGAAGGCTATGAAGAAATCACCTTGAGCATCCTCAGTTCGCTTGCCGGGGATTCCGAGGGGCAACTTCCTGATGACTTTGCGCAACCACGCCGCTCCTAGCCGCCTTGCGCATGCATGCCGGAAAGCAACTGTTCACAATCCCTTGAGAGCCTTTCCCGCCGGCACGGCTGCCCTTCCACGTGACGAGCTAAACGCCGATTCCCCTTGAAATCCGGCTAGTAGCTTTGTCAACCTTGTTTTTCGGTTCCTGTAGGAGCGCAGCATGCAGCGCCCCTACTACAAAGGCGTGACGAATGCATCTGCGAAGCTGCACCATGTGGCAGGCTTCTTTTTGGCACAAGACAGGGGATTCCCTTCCGACTTTCGGCAATGGTCGAGAGAAAATCACAGTTCCGACATCGCTGGCCTGTCCGCCTTACGTACGGAACATGGAATCGCGTTGTAAACGGGCATGCCCGTGAATGTGTCAAGCGTGCCCGTGTCGGTCAACAGGTTTACGTTTGTTCCTTGTATTCCATCAGGGCTTCCGGATTCCGGCTCGATAATCTTTCTGCCCCAGCCATGCCCGATGGAAATCACTCCTTGTCTTATGTCATCGGTCACCCTCGCTCGAACCCTGACAGTCCCGCGTTGAGTCGAAATCTCCAGTATCTCACCGTCTTGTACCGCGAGGGCCGCCGCATCCTCGGAGTTGATCCTCGCAAAATTGCCCGATTGCCTTGTGGTGAGACTCTTGAGGCCGCGCAAATTGGTATTCTTCGTGTAAGGCGACCGTTCGCCACTGATGAGCAGATATGGAAACTCGGGTGTGGTTGATACGGCACACGCCCTGTCAAGCCTTTCGATAAACTCGCGAGGGGCAACCTCTATCCTGCGCGACCGCGTGCTCAGCCTGCGCAAGGTCGAGCCCCACGTTATGTCTCCTGCCTTTAGGCCGTGAGGATTCTCCATGAGCTCTTGAAACTTCACCTTGCCCAGTAATCCCAGAAGCATTTTGTAATAGTTCCTCGGGTTGAACGAATACCCTGCCCGCTTGCCTATCAGTCGCCCAACGTGTTCACTCATGCGGAAGAGAAAGTCAAGCATTCGTTGGTTCAATATCGGTATTCGCATCCTTCGGGACAGGTCGCGAAAGATTTCCCATTCGGCTCTGGCTTCGTCGGGCGGTTCCATGACCTTGTGACTCCACTGGGCAAAGGGGTAGGGGAAATGGTCGGGAAACGTTACGTAGAGGTCATCTTTCTCGAGGAAGTTTGCCGCGGGCAATGCGAAGTGCGCTCGCTGTGCAGTCTCATTCATGCATACATCAATACTGACGAGGATGTCGAGCCGTGCGAGTGCCTCATCCAGTCTTTTTGAATCGGGAAAAACCAGCGAGGGATCGCCCGCATCGACAATCAACGCGCGAATCCTATCCGGCGAATCCGTCAGAATCTCATCCGCCAGCACCGACGCTGGATACGAGCCCGTTATATAGGGGTAGGCCCCGACCCTTGACCTTCGCTTCTTACGACCCACGGCCATTCTTGAAAGCATGTCAAGATCAAGCACGCCCGGATTGAACAGCAGGCCACCGGGCCTGTCAACATTGCCGGTTATCGCGTTCAATGCTTCAACCAGCCAGTATGTGAGCGTGCCGTGGTGCGAGGTGTTAATGCCGAGTTTGCAGACCGCGCACGCAGTCTTTGCTCCGGCAAATGTCTCCGCCACCCTGACAATCGTTTCTGCCGCCACTCCACAGATTGATTCGGCTGCTGCTGGAGTCATCGGCTTCCAACGTAGAAAAAACTCACCTCCGTCACAGTGCGCCTGCAAGAAGTCGGCATCGCACATTTTGTTCTCGATAATGTGCGAATATATGCCTTGCAGCAAAAAGAGGTCCGTGCCCGGCGTTACCTGAACATGAAGGTCGGCCATACGTGCCGTCTCAGTCCTCCGCGGGTCAACGACGATAAGTTTTCCACCACGCTTCTTGAGATGCTTGAGCGATGCGATGATGCCCGGATGGTCAAGCGAGACCATCGGATTGCTGCCGAACATCAGCAGGCATTCGGTGTGCTCGAGGTCCGGCTGACTCACGCAGAACTGCCTCCCATACATCTTTTCCATAACATAATACCGATTGGTAAACTCAAGCGTAAGAACGTTGTACATACGATCCGAGCCGAGTGCCCGGAGGAAACCGTCCGCCATCATATAGTTGATGGAAGAGGTCGGATTGCCGGCGCCATAGTACAGGCCCACCGCATGAGACCCATGACGCGAGATAATCTCATCGAGTCGCGTCGCAATTTTCTCAAGTGCGTCTGCCCACGTGATTCGATGCCATGTATCGCCCACCCGCTCGCGCGGAAAGCGAAGTCGAAGCGGGTCAGTTGGCATCTCCACACAGGCTAAACCCTTCGCACAGAGGAACCCTTGCGTGAGTGGATGCTCGGCATCGCCCTGAAACGCCACAATGCGATTATCCTCGATATCGACCGCCATGCCGCATGCGGCGAGACAAATCCCACAGTGCGTGTATCGCCTGACCATCTATGCGTTCCTCCCTTTCTTCCTGGATTGTGGAATGTGCAGCCCCTTGGGAAGCTCCAAAAGATAAGAGTAAGCATCCTTGCGCTCAGGACCATGAATCATGTGGTAGTATTCGTGAATCAAATCCTGCACCTCGAGCCCCAGCCAACCTTTCGGCAAAAGCTCTTGCGGCAGGCACGGATCCTGGCCGATCAGTTCCGCAGCCTCACTGAAGAGCACAAAGACTTCAAGGAATGCCTCGCGAGAATCAGGAACCAAGCCGGCCCCGAGACGCTTGCGCAGTGTATGGATGCGCGATTTCATCCGCGTGCGCATCGTTGCGTATTTCCGGTTGAGTTTCGCAAGGGGCCAGATTTTCTGAACGGAACGGGCAAGCGGAGCCTCCCCCAATATCACGTTCTTCGTGAGCGCGATAATAACCATGCGGGCAATCAGTAGAGAAGCAGCAAGCGCGGATGCGGCCCGGGACGCGTCCCGGGGGACGACCCACAATCCTCCGGTCAACTGGCCAAAACCCATTTGCCGAAGCGCCTCGCGAAAGTCATCGCGCCGCTTGCGCATCCGCTCCGGGATATCGAAACTCACGAGTGTCCATGTGCCATCCCATGACTCGCGCGCCTCCACAATCGCATGTATGCGCATGAACCGCGCAGTGACATCCTCGGCTAGCGTCCTGCCAATAGGGCTGAGACAGTAGGCAACCCCTCTCCCACCCGTATGCTCGCGGACAAGTAAACCAGCGCGTGCAAGTCTCGTGATGCACGCTCTGACGGAATTCCCGGATTTACCAAGAAGCTGCCCGAACTCGACCGCTTCTGCGAGCGGCATTCTCTCGGCTTGCGCGAACAGGAACAGGACGAATCTCTTTGTTGACTGCATGTCAGGTAGACTCGTTAATCATTATGGTCGTTTTCAATACGACCGTAACAAAAATGTATCATATCTCCGGCAATGTGTCAAGACGAAACCACCATCCGCCTGCCGGCTCTATCGCCATGTGGTGCGCGAACCGCACTTTTTTGACCGTGAGCCGCTTGCTTTTTCACTCAAAACTGTGGTAGATTCATACCGCTGTTACCACGGATACGAAGTGCGCAAGACCCAACCCCACCTCCATGAGGACACACGAGGAGAGGCATTGGCATGCTGAAGCAGGAAGTCCTGATTGTCGAAGATGAAGATATACAGCGGCGTCAACTGGCTCGTGCGCTTCACCGCGACGACCGCAGCATCATCGAAGCCGGCTCGGGCGAGGAGGCGCTCAAACTGATTGCTGCACAGCGGTTCGACCTCGTCATCTCAGACCTCAAGATGCCCGGCATATCCGGCCTCGAATTGGTGAAGAGAATCAAGAACGCCTGCCCGCACACCTCACTCCTGCTCATCACCGCGCACGGCACGGTCGACTCGGCGATCGAAGCAATGAAGATAGGGGTGGAGGACTATCTCACCAAACCGTTCGGAAGCGAAGAGTTGAACCTCGTGGTCGACCGAATCTTTGAGAAGCGTGACCTGCTGGCAGAAAACATTCTGTTGAGGGAGCAGCTCGAATCGCAGTTCAGCTTCTCCAACATCATCAGCAAGAATCATGAGATGAAGAGGATTTTCAGGACAATCACGTCGATTGCGCCCACTGACAGCACAATCCTGATTCAGGGGGAAACCGGCACCGGAAAAGAACTCATAGCCAAGGCGATCCACTTCAACAGCCCCCGGAGTGATAAACGGTTTGTCGCCGTCGATTGCGGCGCGCTTCCCGACACGTTACTCGAGACTGAATTGTTCGGTCATGAAAAGGGCGCCTTCACTAGCGCGGTTGTCCGAAGGATCGGAAAGCTGGAGTACGCCGACAGCGGCACGCTCTTTCTCGACGAGGTCAGCAACATGTCGGCCGCGACACAAGTGAAGCTGCTGCGAGCACTCGAAGAACGGCAAATTTACCGCGTCGGCAAGAACGAACCCATTCGGGTGGACATCCGCCTCATCGCCGCCACGAACGCTGACCTCCGCAAACTCGTTAGCGAAGGAAAATTCAGGGATGACCTTTACTACCGTCTCGGGGTCATACCGATCACCATCCCACCGCTTCGCGACCGCCTCGAAGATGTTCCTCTGCTCGCCCGCCACTTTCTGAAAATCTACCGGGACAGAACCGGAAAAGCTGTGAATGACATCACTCATGCGGCCATACGAAAACTCATGACCTACCTGTGGCCAGGCAACGTACGCGAACTCGAGAATGTCATCGAACGAGCCGTAGCTACTGTTGCCGGAAACTGCATAGACGCCGATGACCTCCTCGGAATCGGTAAGGCCGACACCCCGGCAAGTTCATCGACCGAATTCCAGTCAGACGTATCGCTCTCGGAGAAACTCGCCGGGACTGAGAAAGATTACCTCGCAGACCTCCTCAAGCGGTTCGGTGGGAGAACCGACCTCGTCGCCGAGAAATCCGGGCTCAGCCTGAGAACCCTCCAGAGAAAGTTGAGAACACATCGCCTGAAATCTGACGATTTTAGGTAACATGAATCCGCAGTGAACTCACCGGATATCATCGACGCCATTTCTGTCGTCATCACCGCAACTGGAGTCCTTCCTAACTGATTTAGTAGCAGTGTCTTAAAGCAAATCAGGCCTATTTTGACGCCATTTCTGTCGTAGAAATCTCCTCTGGATTTCAGCCTGACCAATCATCCACGCGACGTTGTATCCATTTACAAAGTATAGACTTATGACTTCATATCGGGACCACTCTTGGCGCTTGGCAAGACAGTTGCTTTACTAAATGTCAGACGTTTCGATGAGGGAGTGAAGGTAGTGACCGTGAATCAGTCAGCGGAGGGAAGGCACATGGTTTTCGAGATGGTGTTTCCACGTGAGACGTTACGAAACGGTTTTGGTTCTTATATGAAGACTCTCGCGCCTGAAAGCGGATTGGAGTTGATTGAGGTTTCGGGTTCGGCAACTGTTGTTGAAGGAGAGTGGGAGTCTGCGATGGATTTCCTTCGTCGATGCCAGGAATATATCTTCGACCACGGCTTTGGACCCGCGGTCACGACCGTTCACATACACTCGTGAACAATCCGTTCCACCCATTACGGTAATGTGTGCTCAGAAAAAGAACGCTATGAACATTCGAGAAGACAAGAAAAGCAGGATTTGTCCCCACGTCAGCCTGTGGCCCGTGCCCTCTTGTCATGCGAAAAACGGGCGCATTCATCTGCCCTCCGATGAGACCGTAAGAATCCTCTGTACCAAATCGGAATATAGTGGATGCGCGCTCTTTCAAAAATACGAGGACCCACATCTAAACGCATGAACCGAATAGCGAGAACTTTGATGATACGGAATCAATTGACCTCCCGCTTTTGCTTGTTTCTATTGCGCCCAGTGCATGCTTCCTCCCGATGCATGCCTTCTCCCTAAGCGTGGTCAACGGCGTCGGTTGTCCTGGTGGTGAACCGACGCCGTTGCCACTCTCTCCAATTCTATCATTCTGACCCGTCCATCATGTCTATATCGTCCATCCGCTCACCTGAACCGCTATTTATGTCGCACACTATTTTCCCTGCCCGGACTTGAAAACGCTTGCATTCCGTAGTAAGATGATGCCCGTCATTACCGGCCCATAAGCAAGCCTTATCGAGCAAAAGAGGAGACTGGCTCATATGCGAACATTCGACAAATCCTACAGCCTTTTGGACCGCGCTTCAAAAGTCGTCCCCGGCGGCATACCCGGACACCAAAGCCCCACGCTCCTGGTGTTTGGCTCATCTCCCTGTTATGTCGAGCGCGCCGAGGGCGCTCGCTTCTGGGATATCGACGGAAATGAGTACATTGACTACATGTGTGCCTATGGGCCGATGGTCCTCGGTTACAACCATCCAAAGGTGGAGCAGGCCGCGCGGGCCCAAGGCCAGATGTGTGACACCGGCAATCTGCCGACCCAACGATACGTTGAGCTGGCGGAGCGCCTCGTCGGCATCGTTCCCATAGCCGATTGGGCCATCTTCGGCAAGAATGGCTCCGACGTTACGACATACGCCTGCCGCGTTGCGCGTGCACATACGGGTCGGAACAAGATTATCATGGCTGAAGGTTCCTATCACGGCATTGGTGCATGGTGCACACCGTTCGAAACGGGGATCACCCCGGAGGAACGGGTCAACATGCTCCCGTTCCAATACAACGATACCGAAGAGTTCAAACGCTTGCTGGAGGCGAACAGCCAGGAAATCGCCGGCGTGATTCTGACTCCATTTCGTCATGAGGCTTTTCATGATTCCGAGATGCCGGCTCCCGGCTTCCTCGAAACCGTCCGCAAGACCTGCGATGACATCGGCGCCGTCTTTGTCGTCGATGACGTCCGAGCCGGTTTCCGGATGCACATGGGCGGCTCGCTCGAGAGCTTCGGCGTCAAGCCCGACCTCATCTGTTTTTCAAAAGCGCTGGGGAATGGTCATCCAATCTCGGCCTGCGTAGGAAAGGACGGCCTGAAAGATGCCGCCTCGCAAGTTTTCTTCACCGGCTCATTCTTTTCGGCCGCTGTCCCGATGGCTGCGGCGCTTGCCACGCTCGATGAAATGGAAGCCATCGGCTCCGTTGACCTCATGTATGAGCGAGGCGAGATGCTGAAAGACGGCATGCTCGACCAGGCCGACGAGCATGGGCAAGAAGTGAATTACAGCGGTCCGGTGACTATCCCGTTCATGACCTTCGCGGGCGAAGACGGCTGGGAAAAATCAAAGCTCTTCTGCAAGGAATGTTATGACCGAGGCGTCTTCTTCCACCCATTCCACAACTGGTTCATTTCGGCCGCGCATACCGAGGAGGACATCAAGAAGACACTCGAGGCCACCAACGCCGCCTTCAAGCGGGTCAAACAGGAAATGGGTTGACCATAAGACCGGCACAGCCGGGCATAGCCGCACCCCGACAATGTCATTGCGAGCATATTCATCCCCGCTGTTGGCGGGGGTGACTTGACCAAGAAACGCTCATGGATGTAATTGTCATTGCGAGTCATCCCCGCGTTTCGCGGGATGACGAAGCAATCTCTGCACAATGATACACCTGCCAAGGAGATTGCTTCGGTCGTTCCACTCCCTCGCAATGACTGATGGAGCGTCTGGTTTCTTGGGAGGGAGCAAAGGGTCCCAGACCCAAGCGACGAGGCAATCTCTCCATCACATGAAAATTGCTCGCTTGCGATGACGGCGCGTCGGAGCTTTCCCGTTCCTAAGTTTTCCAACCTTCCCCTCTTCTAAAGGGGTATTGAGAATCTGTCCCGCAATTGGGGATGCAATGTAGGGCACGGCGCGCCGTGCCCGTGCAGCTCCCGGAGTGACAGAAATTCAGCATTTCTGCCGTCGCCAGTCCAAAATCCAGGAAATCGAATCACATTCTTGTAGGGGCGGCCCCATGCGGCCGCCCTCATAAGTTACAGACAGATCCACTGTTCTGCTCGCTTTCTCCAGAATGCCCGACAGGAAGGGTTCGTGCGTTCGTCCCGTAATTGCGATTGTACAGGCGCAACTCATCCCGCCAATATGCCGTCGCGCTGGCAGTCTTTTTCAGTATCCATAATCACTGCTGTCCAAGACAGATGTCTTAACCGCAAAGGCGCAAAGAGCGAAGAGAGAGAACTACCACAAGAAAAGGAAATTACTTAATAGAACTCGCCAGATAGCTGGAGTGAAGAGTTGAAAACG